>NZ_JBYVYM010000031.1:0-82393 GCF_058148225.1 Pseudomonas sp. DF5 | reverse complement strand
AAGGCGTTGCGGGTGGTGCCACCTACAAGATCGAGATCAAAGATAACGAGGAAGAAGGAACAGCCATCACCTTTTCAGCATGGAGAAAAGAAGTCTGACTTTCTTTAACTAGATGATCGAACGCAAGACGCAGACTTATTCAAATCTTCGTGACGGGTAATCTGCCCTTTGCCCAATTTCGTTCAGGTGGTTCGACCATGACTCGATACGGCATCGACTGCACGATCCCTCCCCTGCTTGCTCGACACCGCAGCGCCTGTCGAGGTGCTGCATGCTGGACGTGGTCGGGCGACGGTTACGGGCGCAGCTTTAATTCAGCCAGTAAAAATGGGCGACTCCAGGGTCGCCCATTTTTATATCCGACGTTTAATATCATCCCTCAAATTTATACACACAGCATTCGCAAGAGGCTGCTAAAACTTCGTCTGCAAATTTCTTGATATAGGGGCAAAAGTCTTCCAATTTTCACTATGGTGGACTCTTCCGCAAAATCGCGACCTTCCAAAAAACCCAGAAAAACTGGCTATTTGGTCAAGTAACTTTCTCACTGAGAAATATTGGTTTTGAGCCAGTCTTCAATCTATGCTTGGGCTGACAGTATGGGGGCTGTGATGAATGTTCAAACTCAGACGGAAAACATGGGCTTTACTTTTGGTCTACATCGTAGGTGTCAGTGGTTATATCTACTACCTCTACATCGAGACTCAAGGAATCCTCACTGACAACATTAATAACAAACTGCTGCATGCCGCGCTGGGCGCATCGGCCATCCTCGGCGACCGCTACCAAGTGCCATTCGGGACAGATTTATTTTCATGGCGTGAAAAATAAATCTGTCCCCTTTTGGCTTGTGGCTTGGGAGGGCGACGGGATATATATCGTTAGAATCAAGCCTGATGACCCAAGATTCAGATATGAAATGCCTAATGGCAAGGAAAATGGTGCGTATCCGAACGAATGGGTTCCAGGTGGAGCAACCAAAAGCGGAACAAAAGAAGCGGCTTCGATCGGCTCTGAAAGTGTCACCCATGATAGCGATGTGGGAACATTGTTGAAAAATTTTGATGACTGGGAAAAACCACAATGAAAACCACGTTCGAAACTGCCTTAGACCAACATGAAATTTCTGACTTCTTCAAAGGAAATGGCATCTACTTTGCCCGAGGATCCGAGTGGGGCGATCATCTATACATAAGTAACTGGCAAGAAATGTGTAGCGTACTTAAAACCCAAACAGCCGCGCAGAATCTGCTGACAACTATATTTGAAGAGTACGTAAAATACCTCGATGAAAGCTACGAAGATGCTGAAGGGTTATTTTCAAACATAGCCGCGTACTACATAGCAAGAAGCATGTTTCCATTTTTATCTGCCGACAACTACGACCTTATTGAAAGCCTTAACAACAAGAGCAAAGAGCAGATAGGCCGTTCATTTAGACTCTTGAGAAATGAATATGACACAAAAAACAAAAACCTGCAAAAATACTCATTCGAACAAGAAGTTCAAAAAATAAAAAGAAATGGCTGCACCATCGAACTAGAGACCTTATAAATATAAAAAGCCAAATTAAAAAATCCACCTAGCGATTACTTTCAAACTTATACAAACAGAATAAAAGGAAGAAAAGGCGGAAGAAAAGGGGACTGATTTGAATGGCACTTACTTAACCTTCTTCGGGTGCCCATTCCTCCGTACCTCAGCCCTTGCCGATCGACGTGTTTGCATCAGCATGGGGTAAGGCTTGGGTCTTCGTTTTAAAGCGCGGGGTTCTATCCGGCCAGGCCGGTTTCCGACACGTTTGCAGGCAATCAACTCGAGTAGGCTCAACAACTCATCGCCGTATTCGCCACCCCCGTACTGCCTCAACGCAAGGCACAGCTGAAGACTATGCTTGAAGCTCAGTTCTCGTGGTAAACAATCCGCTAACAGAGCGGATTGGGCCATGATCATCCGAATCAGATTGTGCGCCAGCAGATAAATCCATAGCTCTTTGATGGCCATGCCAGGTGTCTTGCAGCTCAGCGTTTCAAGTCCCAGCGTTGTCTTGAGATTGCGTAGATCCAGCTCAACATGCCATCGGTCCTTATACAGCGATTTGAGCGCTGCTTTCGGGACTTGCTGCGGGCAACTTAAGGTCGTCACCAGGATTTTTCCGCCGGTTTTCAGTTCACGTACCGTCAGTGTCTCTGGTGCGTCGTCGTAATAGGTCTGGCTCATCCAGGAAGGCCGCTGCCTGGGCTTTTTCAATTCAACCAAATGATCTTCCGGCCCCAATGATTTCCCCAGTTGAAAATCAGTACTACGTCGTCGTGCGCCATATTGCTCGAACACCCCATCGACCCCACGACGTTGCAGTTCACACAACAAAAAATACGTCGCGTAGTAGGCATCGCCCAACACAATGTCACCTCGATTCAAGGTGTCGAGCATTGTTCTGAGCAGCGTCTGCTCATCGCCGCCTTTGCCTCGAAAGCGCCCCAGCGAGGCGTCTAAAACTGCTCCGCTGGCGAGGCAAATGATTCCCACCAAACGGCAGATGGGAAAGCCCAATCCGGCTTTTTGTCCACGAGATTGTGGATAGGCCTCTTGGTTGGCCAGCGTATCCGGCAGGGTAACCGTGGTGCCCGCACAGGTCGTCCCATCCAGCGCCATGACGGCAGTGCCTTGTTGCTCATTGATGTGCCGGTGGAGCGCAACAAAGTCGAAACCATCTCTACTGGCAACCGTGCTCGGGCTTTGCAATAAGCCCCGGTATGAACGCTGCTGGGCTTTAAACCATCGCAGGAACGCTTGATCGACATGTCATTCACCGCCTTCTGGCAAGAGCGATCACCATTCATCGCTTGGGCCAAAAACATCGACAGCGTTTCGGCTGGTGGGAACAGCCGCTGACGATGTTTGGGTATCGTTGACTCAACGCGTTGCAGCAGCTCTGGATCGCTAAGCAGCCTGAAGAAGGCATGAGTATTACTGTTGGTGGCGTGTTGACGAATACGCTGCTGTTGATGCCTGACGATTTGACGTCTACGATTCACTCGGGCTGGTCCTTGCTCTGTGAGTGTGTGTTCGCAACTATCACCGTAGACCAAGGCCAGCCTTTTTTCATTTTTTTGCAGTCACATCAGCCAGTTAGCTGCTAAGTAAGTGCCATTCAAATCTGTCCCCTTTTGGCTCCTTTTGGCATGAAAAATAAATCTGTCCCCTTTTGGCTCCTCTTTTGGCTCCTTTTGGCTCCTTTTGGCTATAGTGACTTGAATCCAGTAGGTACTACATATGGAGTTAAAAAGCTTGTTTCCGACCCTCCACATTGGTCAACCGATGGACATTAAACATACACTTTTCTTCATTCTGACTATTTGTTCATGGCCAGTATTTGCCCAAGACACTGGATTTGGATTCGTTAAAAACAATCCAGACGGGCAAACTTATTTATATACAACCCAGAGTATTTCAAGCAACGAAGTCATTTCAGTCCAATTCCCTCAGGATGGAACCGTTGCTTGCTGCAAGTTAACAAAGACAACTGGGGAAAAACAGCAGCAGGGCGATGCAATGGATCTGCTCAACGAATCCGACATGCACATCTATGGGCTTGACATTCAATACTCTTCGCCTTTCATCGGCATAGCTGTAGTTGGTAAAAATGCAATCGGAAACGGCGTCTCAGCCGTTGAGGTCAAGGATCAAGCTACAACTATCAGCACCTGTTTGAGTCAAGAAGGCGTTCATCTCTTCTCGAGAAAAAATGGGAGTTTGAACGGTCATCTCTATTTGAGCCTAGGTTACGATGTAGAGCCAACGTCAAATTCTTGCGAAACCGAAAGTTCTGAGTCCGTTCCGACCGACGTCTCCGGTTACATCAAAAATAGAGACAACTGTGATTCTTTGCGCGGAGATATTCCTGAACGGGACCCCGCCGACCCGAAAAATCTCGATCGTGTCATCAGCGATATAAATAAATATTGCAAGGGCACCGACCAGCAGCTGAAGCAGTTGAAAGAAAAATACTCCGGAAACGAAAACGTTGAGAAGTTGCTCTCGACTTACGAAGAAAACATTGAAGCTGATATGAGTTTTTAGATTCACTCATCAAGGACGGCTGTTGTGACATCTGAAAACACCAATCCACAAAATAAATCTGTCCCCTTTTGCTGGTCCCCTTTTGCTTGCGAGTCGCAGCAAATGCGCGAGGAACGCCGCATCGTCCTTGTCGTCGGAATGCTTTAGCCCGTCGTAGCGTTTCATCGCCACAGGATTGGCCAGTTTGACCTCGAAGCCCGCCGCCTTGAGGCCATCGATCAGCCAATACCAGTTGTACGTCGACTCGACCACGACACCGAGCAGTTCGGCACGGTGCGGTTCGAGCAGCCCGATGATGATCGGCAACTCATTGGGACAGCGCCGACTGACCAGTACCCGGTCCGTTTCGTCGGTAACTACCACAACGCTGTTGTTCGAATGCAGGTCTATGCCACAGAATTTCATCACGGCCTCCTCACAGCAAAAGACTAAGTTCGCACCTTGAATTTTGCGCCACCTCCGTGAGGTGGGGAGGCCGGCTAGATGATTCTCAGATTTATTTTCTAGCCATCTTTTCCCAAGCACTTGTCTAGTCCTGAAATAGGTTTACACCTATTTCAGGACTAGACACCCTTTTGCTTCTGGGTGGTGATGCTGCGCTGTTGCAAGAGTTTGCGCGGGTGTTGGTCATCCCATTGCGGGACGGCTGCGATTTGCTGGATGTGGTCGGCCGGCGGTTACGGGCGCAGCTTTAATTCAGCCAATACAAATGGGCGACTCCGACTCCAGGGTCGCCCATTTTTATATCCGACGTTTAATATCATTCCTCAAACCGATCCACACAGCATTTCGCAAGAGGTTGCTAAAACATCGTCTGCAAATTTATTGATACAGGAGCAAAAGCCTTCAAAATTCCACTATATTGGACTCTTCCGCAAAATCTTGACCACCCAAGAAACCCAAAAAGCTGTCGCCTCGGTCAAGTAATTTCCACACTGAGAAATATGGTTTTCAGCCGGTCTTCAATTTATGCTTGAGCTTACAGTATGGAGGCTGTGATGAATGTTCAAACTCAGACGGAAAACATGGGCGTTACTTTTGGTCTACATCGTAGGTGTCAGTGGTTATATCTACTACCTTTACGTCGAGACCCAAGGAATCCTCACTGACAACATTAATAACAAGCTGCTGCATGCCGCATTGGGCGCCTCGGCCATCCTCGGCGACCGCTACCATGACAATCTGATCGACAAGCAGTCCAAATCGCAAGCGCAAGACTGGGATGCCATTCAGCGGCTCTCCAGGTTCAACGAGTCCATGGGCACCGCCTTTGTCTACAGCGTGGTCAAACGCGCTGGAGAAGCTTATCTGGTCAGTTCCAGCGCATCGAAAAAAGAAATTCAAGAGCAGAATTTCGTACGTTTTTTCGATCCTTATCCCGATGCCAGTCAGGCTTTGCTCGACAGCTTTGAGCGCACCGAGCCCACCTGGATCGATTACTCGGATCACTGGGGAGACTTTCGCGCTGTCTTCGTCCCAATGAAATCTCAGGACGGAACGGTTTATGTGGTGGGGGCGGAGATGACGTTAGCGGACTACTACCACCAACTTAATCAGGATTCCCTGCACCATATCATCCTTGCCATTCTGGTATTTCTCGCCTACAGCCTTTTGCGTATGCGTGCGCATCTTCAGCAATTGCAGATAAACGAACAGGTATTGAACCAGGCAAAAAATGCCGCCGAGGACGCTGATCGTTCCAAAACCAGATTTTTATCCACCATGAGCCATGAAATCCGCACCCCCATGTACGGGGTCATCGGCGCGACCGAGTTGTTGGCTGGGTCTGCCCTGACTCCCGAGCAAAACAATCTGGTAAACACGATTCATACCAGTGGACGAACCCTGTTGTCTCTTATCGACAACATTCTCGACCTGGCAAAAATCGAAGCGGGCAAACTTGAATTGAAGCCTCGCGTATTTAACGTGAGAGCACTGGTTTCATCCAGTATTGAAATGATCCGGCAAAACATTCAAGACAAGCCGATAGCCCTCGAGGCCCAGGTCTCACCGGACGTACCTCTCTGGGTCAAAGCCGATAGCGATTGCCTTCGCCAGATATTGATCAACTTGTTGGGCAATGCGGTCAAATTCACCGAAGCCGGACAAGTATCACTCGAGGTCACGACTCGTGGTTACGGTCCTCAAGCGGGCCTCGACTTCTCCATACGCGATACCGGTATAGGTATTCCCTTGGCGCGGCAGAGCAGCCTGTTCAAGCCCTTTACCCAGTTCAAAGGGGCGACCACTCAACGTTTTACCGGGAGCGGGCTCGGTCTTTCCATTTGCAAGAATCTTATCGAGGCGCAACAGGGGACTTTGTCCTTTACCAGTCAGCCTGGCGTCGGATCGACGTTCTCCTTCTCACTCCCCATGGAGCTTTTTTCAGTCTCGGAGATACCCATCGAGAACAATCATGCAGCGGTTGGTTTCGACTCCTCTTTTGCCCAGGATTATCCGCTGGATATACTGCTGGTGGAGAATCATCCAATTAACCAAAAAGTTGCTCTGGCGATGTTACAGGCATTGGGTTATACACCCGACCTCGCCTCAAATGGCTTGGAGGCGGTCAATCAGTATCTGACATCGACTCCCGATATCATTTTCATGGATATCAATATGCCTGTCATGGATGGGCTAGCGGCCATCCGTGAAATCCGCAAACGACCACTGAGCGATACTTGCTATATCGTTGCTTTCACCGCGAACGCTTTTTCGAGCGAGATTGAACGCTTCAAGGCCGCCGGAGCCAATGACATATTAACCAAACCGGCAAACTTTCAGTCCTTGACCCGAGTGCTTCAACGAGCAGCCAATTATCGACAGCAGTTCCAGGCCAGCACTCGGATAGTGGATGCCATTTCAAGTTGACGCCAGAATCTGGCTGTTGATGGCGTATGCCGTATCCTGACCCGGATCGGCTCCACACCATCCAATAAAAATGGGCGACTCCAAGGTCGCCCATTCTTATATCCAAAACTTTTAAACAGCACCTCCCGAAGAGGTGTCCGCCCAGTGTAATGGCCTGGCAATCCATGCACCGGTAAAGAGCCCTGACACCGGGCGAACGGCAAGGATTTTAATAGAATCTGGCAGATATGTCCTCATATATAAACGTGAAATTTTATACACGTAATATTTCGTAAGGCTTTGCTTACACAACGGTTACAAACTGCTTAAACCCACCAGTTCGACCATCAAAATTGATTATTCCTATACAACTATTTCGACAAAAACAATCAATACGTACAAGTAATGATCAGCTTGGACGCTGGAGGGTCACTTTCATCCTATGGGTATCGACCGCCACAACGCCCTGCCCTACGCTCAGATCTTTCATTTTGGCCTGCATGGACGCTTCGCCCTATGCGCGGGCTGGTCGTTTTTTTTCGGAAAGGGTGCCGGTCCGGGACTCATTGGGCTCTCCTCAAGCTTCTGGATCGTCGACTTCGCGAGCGACGTTTACAGCAGGTGAGTCTTTGTGGGACTGGTCGGCCTTGAGATCTTGCCATTGCTCAAGGTCGATGGCGCCCTGCCCGAGCAGATCATCGGCGATGCGCAGCAGTTCGCTGTAGTGCGCGTCGGGGGATTGCTGCCAGTAGGCTTTGTCGTCGAACAGCCGCTGCCAGGTGGCAAGGTCAGGCGGTTTGGGATCGTCGCGCATGGCCGGCTCCGGTAATGGACTTCATTACGTAGGAAAACGGTGTGGCGCCGAGAGTTCCGGGTCAATAACCGGTCATCTCCAAATAGCCCAGCCCGCCATGGCTGCCCCGCAGCCGCACTGGCCCTTCCCAATAGGGAATGCGCAAGTTCATCCAGGCCTTGGGGTTGAGGGCGTCGATGGTGATTTCGAGGTGCTTGGCGGGAATTTTGATCGACCAACGCACAGGCATCGAACGCCCGGCAACCTTGGCGGTATCTTGCGGCGTAAGGCTGATGTCATCGGCGTGCAGCAGCTGCGTCTGCCCTTGAGCGTCGATCCAGGTGCCGGTGAGGTATAGCGCACCGTCCTTTTGCCGCATGCGGTAGAGCATCACCTGTTCACCGCTTTCCAGATGCAGGGAGAACCAGTCCCAACCGGTCTGGTTGGCGGTCAGCGGTTGGCTGCTCCACTCGCGGTCGAGCCAGGCCGGGCCGTTGACCGTGTAGGTTTTGCCGTCGATTTCCAGGGTGCCGCTGGCCTGAAAAAACGGCTGACTGTAGTAATACGACGCTTGGCCTTGTTCAGATTTCTGGCTGAAGCCTTTGTCTCCCTGAAGCACCAGTGGCCGGGTTGAGGTCAGTCGAAGGTGGTAGCTGAACGCCTTGTCGCGAGCGCTGAGTTGCAGGTCTGCCAACGGGTCTGCATCGCTGGATTGACTGCTGAAATGCCAATCGTCGATCCATGCGTTGAACGGCGCCAGGCTTACTCCGGCCTGACCGACGCCACCTCGGGCATAACGTTCAGCGGCATGGTGCGCCGTGGCGGAAGTTACGGCGGCATGGCCCAGCCAGATGGTCTGATTGGCCCAGCCAGGTTGCTCGGGAGTCGCTTTCAAGGCACTGCGGAACAGCGTCCATTGCGCGCCGAACTCTTGGCCCTGATCGTCCTTGAGGTTGGCGGTGACGTACCACCATTCGATACGAAAGCCATCGTGGGGGCCGTGGTCCGCCGGGAAACTGAATTCTCGCCCGGGCACCACCGGGGTAAATGCGGCGGCCTGATGGCCGAGGCCGGCGAAGCCTTTTTCCGGCGCGGGTGCGTTGTCGCAGCCGCTCAGCAATGCCAGTAGCAACACGCCGACTTTAATCTTCATGAGCAAACGTCCTCAGCAGATCCGCCGGTTGCGTGCGATACAGCGAGTACAACGGCCACGCCGACGCGAGCAACGTGGCGAGCAAGGCCAGGCCCGTCAGTTGCAACAGTTGCAGTGGAAATACCTGCAACGGCAAGCGCCAGCCGAAGGCTTGAACATTGATCACGGTGTCCAGGCACCATGCCAGTGCGATGCCTAACGGCAATGCCAGCACCAACGTCAGCACCGCGAGCAACCAGGTCTGCCCGAGGTTGAGCAGCATCAACTGTCGCCGCGTCACGCCCAGCGCCCACAGCGGCGCGAGTTGTCCGAGACGACTCTGGCTCTGGGTCAGCAGGCTGATGAACAGCGCCACACCTGCCACGCAAAGGGTCAGGCTGTTGAGTGCAGCGGTGGCGGCGAAGGTGCGTTCGAACACTTGCGTGGACCAACCCTTGAGCCGGGCCTGATCGACGATGCGGCTGTCGTCCAGGGCGAAGCGTGCTTGCAGCGCCGTCAGGAACGCGGGTATCGATGCCGGCTCGATGCGCAGGTTGAAACGGACGGGTGTCAACTGCGGCCAGCCGCGCAGCAGGTGATTGACGTTGACCAGCAGATGGCCCTTGGGATTGCCGTAGTCGGCGTAGATCCCGACGATCCGTGGCGACCATGGGCCATTGGGCGTAGGGATCGTAAGGTGATCACCCAGACGGACCTTCAACCGTCGGGCCAATTGTTCGCTGAGCATCACCGCATCGTCCTTTGCCAGTCGCTCCCAAGGGGCATCACCCAAGGCTTCCAGCAACGGCCAGTGCTGGCGATAGGTCGGGTGATCGATCACGCCGAAGACGTCCGCCGGCCAGCCCTGCAGCTGGATCGACACTTGCCAGTTCGGTAGCACCGCGCTGACTTGGGGTTGTTGTTTGAGCCAAGTGTGCAGCTCTCGAGCCTGGGCCGGATTTTGCGGACTGACATACAACTCGGCGGTCAGGCGCTGTTCGAGCCAATTGCTGAAGGTCTGGCGGAAACCGGCGGTCATGCTGCCGGCGCCGATGTTCGCCGCCAGCGCCAACAACAGCGCCATCAAGGCCAGGCTCAGGGCTGGCAACTGCTGACGGCAATCGGCGACAAACCATTGACCGAGCACTGATCGACTGTGCCGCAGCATCCGATTGAGTACGCTGTTCAACACCACCGGCAAAGCCAGTGCGGCGCCGATCAACAACGCGGCCATCAGCACGAAACCACTGCTCAGGCTGTCGCCGAAAACCAATGCCGACAACGCGATCGTCGCAGCCAGCGCCGCGACCCAACCCTGGCGACGCAACCAGCGCGCATGGGCCTGATGCCAGGCTTGCGGATCGGCCAGCGCCAGCAACGGTAAACGCGCCGCTCGCAGCAAACTGTTGGCACCGGCCAGCAACGCGCCGAGCAGGCTCAGGCCGATACCGCTGAACCACCATAGCGGGCTAAGGCTCAACTGCCCCGGCACTTCAGCGCCGTACAAACCGCGCAAACTGGCGGCAACGTCCGGCAACAGCACACCGGCCAGCAGGTAGCCGCTGACCACACCGGCGATACCACCGATCAGCGCCAGACCTCCCAATTCGACAGCGAGGCCGGCAATCAGCATCCGCGCGCTGACGCCACAGGCGCGCAGGGTTCTGAGCAAGCCTCGACGTTGCTCCAGCGCCAGGCCGATCGCCGCGTGCACGATGAACAGGCCGACCACGAACGACAGAAAACCCAAGGCATCGAGGTTCAGGTGGAAGCTCTCGGTCAGGCGCGCAAGATTGTTTTCTTCGCCGCTGCTGATGAGCTGGAGTTGGCCCTTGAACTGATCAGGCAGGGTCGCTGTGAAATCCTTGGGCAGCAACAGGCGTGACAGTTGATCGGGCAACTGCAGAATCTGCTGGGCGAAACCGATGTCCATCAGCAACACGCCGGGGGCCATGTCGGGCTGGGCATGCAATGGTGGCAAGGGAACGCCGCTCTCGGCCATCGGTGTTTCACCTTCGTGCAGACCCAACGCCTGCAAGGTCTGCGGCGAAATCCAGGTGCTGCCCGGTGCGGTGAAGAACTCGACGACCTGCTCGATCGGCAATGCCTGCCCCGCCACTGCGGAACCGGCTGGTAACGACACCGGGTCGATACCCATCAGCTGCAAGCGCTGGTCTTCATGGCCCTTGAGCGTCACCCGGCCTCGCAATACGGGCGATACCGGCCAACCCGCGCGACGCAGTTCGATAAACAATTGCTGAGGGAACACCCCGCCGCCGGGCGCACTGAGACTGGCTTGAGGTTCACCGCCGATCAGCTGACTGGCCCGTGCGTAGCTTTCCCGCGCCTGGCTGTTCAGCGCCTGCACGCCGGTCAGCAGGCTGGTGGCGAGCCAGAGCCCGGTCAGCACACTGAAAAATTGCACCGGGTGTTGCCGCCAATGGCTGAGCAGCGCCCGCAATGTCTCGCGAAAAACCCGCACTTCAGCGCTCGTCCGCGCCGGCCAGACGGCCACCGTGCAGCACGACTTTTTCTGCCAGCCGCGCGGCGACCCTTGGACTGTGAGTGACCATCAGCAACGTCGTCGGGCTGTCGTCGAGTAGCTCCAGCAGCAACTTCAACACCTCATCGCTGGTGGCTTCATCGAGGCTGCCGGTGGGCTCGTCGGCCAGCAGCAGTTTCGGTTGCGAGGCCAGGGCGCGACCCAGGGCGACCCGCTGCTGTTGCCCGCCGGACAACTGTTCCGGATAGCGCTGCAGCAGGTCCACCAACCCAAGCCGCTGCACCAGATGTGCCTGCCAACGCGGATCGTGGCGCCCGGCAAGGCGCGCCTGAAACGCCAGATTGTCCTCGACCCGCAAACTGCCGATAAGGTTGAACTGCTGGAACACCAGGCCGATTTCGGTGCGCCGCCAGTTGGCCAATTGGCCTTCGTTCATTTGCTCCAAGCGATGCTCGCCGCTGCGAATGCTGCCACGATCGACCTTGTCCAGGCCAGCGATCAGGTGCAGCAAAGTGCTTTTGCCACTGCCCGACTCACCCATCAGCGCCAGGCTGCTGCCGGGGTTCAATGTGAGGTCGACGCCTTGCAGCACCGGCAATGGGCCTTGGGGGGTGGCGTAGCTTTTGAAGACGCCCTGAACGTGGAGCATGGGGGAAACTCTTTTGATGAGCGGGAGCAAGGCTAAAGAGTACACCCGAAATCCTTGATTGAATGGTCTGACGCCTTCGCGGGCAAGCCCACTCCCACAGTGTCCGTGTGGTACACAAAAATTTGTGAACATCACTAAAACTGTGGAAGCCAGCTTGCCCGCGAAGGGGCCTACCCGATCACTCTATGTCTCACTCCCCCACCGCCACACTCGGCACCACCGGCCCCGGCGTCACAATGCTCTTCAGGTCGATGTACTTCCACGCAGGCACCGCGCCGAGCCGCGCATTGAAGCGATAGTTGAAAGTGAAGTCATCCGCCGTCGACACGCTCAACGGATTGCCATACACCGCCTCGATCCCCGCCAGGTCATAGTCCATCAACTGCAACAACGTCGGGAAGATGTTGTAGTGACTGGAGCGATCCTTATTGGCCGGCAACTGCGCCTGCCAGTCCACGGTCTTCAAATCGCTGCCCGAGATCACCACCAACGGCACCAATCCCTCTTCCTCCACCGGGTCACTGCCGCAGTGGGTGTTGAGCCCCGGGTTACCACGCTCATGCAAATCCTGCCCGTGGTCCGAGGTGTAGATCAGCAGCGCATTACGCAAATTCGCCTGGGCGAAAACCCGTGCGAAAAACTCGCCGACATTCCACAGCACCGTGTTCTTGTAGGCATTGCGGTATAGCAGCCAATCATCTGGCTGCCCGTTGAAACCATCGCGTTTGCCGGAGTCCGCCACCTCGATGAACTGCCCCCGAGGCAAGGTCGGGCGATACGCCATAAACGCGTCCGGGTACTTGTCGTGGACCGGAAAATGCGCGCCGACCTTGTTGATCACCACCAGCTCCGGCGTGCCATCGTTGAGCAGATCGATCAGCTTGGCCGCCGCGGCCATGTCACGCTCGCGCACGCTGGTCTGGTCAAATTGCACGAACTCGTCGATGTCCTGCTTCTCGGCATTGCTCATCAGGTTCTGCAAGTTGCCGCCAGTGCGTTGGGCATCGATGTAGACCGTGCGCAGCCCGGCCTTTTTCGCGTACTGCCAGATCGACGGCAGTGTGCTGTTGATCCGCATGTAATCGCCACGGGTGCCGCCATAGCGCAGGGTGACGTTGGTGTCAGCGCTGCAATTGGCGATGGACGCGGCGTAGCCGTAATTGAAAATGTCCACGCCCGGATGCGCTTCCTTGAGGTTGCTGTGCACACCAAAAGGCGCGTTGATATCCAGGTAGTTGCCGGAGATGCTCTCATCGATGATCAGTACGATGTCGTAGCCCACCGGCTGATCGATACGCGCCAGGGTCACCGGCTCGCGCGGGCCGACGGTGTTGTGCAGCGCTTCATAGGTAAACAGATTCAGATAGGCCAACGGCGTGTACATGATCGGCAAACCACGGGCGCCCTCACCGGCCCGCATGAACAGCACGACGCTGAGCAGCAACACGCCAAGCACCGGCGCCGCCACCAACATAGCTCCCGGCAACGGCAGTCGTCGACGCGGCTTGAGGCCGATTCCGAACAGCAGCAACAAGCCACTGACCATCACGCCGATGATCGCATCGCGGTACTGGTAAGCCGCCTCCTGGATGAATCCGCCGGAATACACCAGCGACACAAAGCTGCTATAGGTCAGGTAACTGGCGGTCACGTGTGTATACACGTCAAAGAAAACCGCCGAGCCAAACAGCACTAACGCAAACAAATGACGGACCAGTGTCTGACGAATGTATGCGGTCATGAACAGCGCAATCGTCAGCACCACGAACATCCCGCCATACAGCAACATCGGGAATCCGACGCCCAATGCGTCGAGACGATCGAGGTAATAGTCGTAGCTTTTGAGTAAATACAGGACCAGCAACAGGTCCTTGAAGTATCGGATCATGGTCGGTGCAGTACCTCCATGGTTGCCATTAGCCAATGGAAACCAATGATTGTCAGCCATTTTCTGACACTAGCACCCCGCCATGGAAGCGCAAGAAATGCCGGTTTTTTGCCAAAAGCGTCAAAAAAACATTAACTCAAATCTGACACTTAAAAATGCCTGTAACCCTTGTAATACAAGCCTTCCGACCGTTTATCGTTTTCTTGAAACCCCTAAAAACCGCGACAAATCCAGCAACGGCAAGCACTTGATAGCAAATAGCCCGTGAAATCGGGGTTTTCAGCCCCCGCTATCCGTCATTTTGCTGACACGCTTTCCCAAGGCTGGGCTATACCCCTTTTGACAGTCTCATTTCAGTTACATCCACCGTCTTACGAGGCACGCCAGTATGGACGTGAGCGTATTTGGTACGGGCTACGTCGGCCTTATACAAGCTGCGGCATTGGCCGATGTCGGGCATCGCGTTCTGTGCGTGGATGTTGACTGCAACAAGATCAAACAACTGCAGCACGCCGTGCCTCCGATCAGCGAACCGGGACTGTCCAGCACCCTGGAAGACAACATCAAGACCGGTCGCCTGCTCTTCTCCACCCAGGCCAGCGATGCGGTCGAACACGCCGAGCTGATTTTCATTGCAGTGGGTACACCCTCCGATGAAGACGGTTCGGCCGACCTCAGCCATGTACTGAACGTAGCTCGGCAGATCGCCAGTTTCATGGAGGCCGATCGCACCCTGATCATCAAGTCCACCGTACCGGTGGGCACCGCGGACCAGGTGGCGAGCGCCGCCAGCGAAGAGCTGCAACGCCGTGGCAAAGGTGCGTTGAATGTGCGGGTGGTGTCCAACCCGGAGTTTCTCAAGGAAGGCAGCGCCCTGGCCGATTGCATGCGCCCGGACCGGATCATCGTCGGCACCAATGACGATGAAGCGCGCAGCCAATTGAACGAACTCTATGCCCCGTTCTGCCGCAACCGTGAAAAGCTCATGTTCATGGACAACCGCAGTGCGGAGCTGACCAAATACGCCGCCAACGCGATGCTCGCCACCCGCATCAGCTTCATGAACGAGCTGGCCAACCTCACTGAATTGCTCGGGGCAGACATCGAAGCGGTGCGCAGAGGCATAGGCTCGGACCCGCGCATCGGCTACCACTTCATCTACCCCGGCTGCGGTTTCGGCGGCTCGTGCTTCCCCAAGGATTTGCGCGCCCTGCTGCACACCGCCGAACACCACGGCATGTCATTGCGTCTGCTGCGCAGCGTCACTGAGGTGAATGACAGCCAACGGCATCTCCTGTTCAGCAAACTGAAGGCGCAATTCCCCAATGGGCTGGCCGGCCAGTCCATCGCCATCTGGGGCCTGGCCTTCAAGCCCAATACCGATGACATGCGCGAAGCCCCCAGCCGTTACCTGATGGAGGCGCTGTGGGCCGAAGGTGCGAGCGTGCAGGCTTACGACCCGGAAGCCATGTCCGAATGCCGGCGCCTCTACGGCTACCGCAATGACTTGCACCTGTGCGCCACCCGCGATGACACCCTGGAAGATGCCGACGCGCTGGTGATCTGCACCGAGTGGAAGAACTTCCGCGTGGTCGACTTCGACCTGCTGGCGAGCAAATTGCGCGCCCGGGTGATTGTCGACGGCCGCAACCTGTACCACCCGGAACATGTGGCGGCGGCCGGTTTGCACTACAGCGGCATCGGGCTTCGGCACATTGTTCCCGAGGCGTCACGATCATGAAAATACTTGTCACTGGAGCCGCCGGCTTCATTGGTGCCCATTGTGTGTTGCGGCTGTTGAGCGACGGGCATCAGGTGTGCGGGCTGGACAACTTCAATGACTACTACGACCCGCAACTCAAACATGACCGCGTGGATTGGGTGCGCGAGCAGGTCGGCGATTTCCCCCTCGCGAAAGTCGACCTGGCCGATGCCGAGGCCCTCGACGCACTGTTTGAGTGTGAACAACCGCAAGTGGTGATTCATCTAGCGGCCCAGGCCGGAGTGCGTTACTCCCTGGAAAATCCCCGGGCCTACCTCGACAGCAATCTGGGCGGGTTCCTCAACATTCTCGAAAGTTGCCGCCACCACCCGGTCAAGCACTTGATCTATGCCTCCTCCAGTTCGGTGTACGGCGCCAACCAGCACACGCCTTACTCGGTCCAGGACAGCGTCGACCACCCATTGTCGTTGTACGCCGCGACCAAAAAAGCCAACGAACTGATGGCCCACAGCTACAGCTATCTGTTCGGCATTCCCTGCACCGGTTTGCGCTTTTTCACTGTGTACGGGCCTTGGGGCCGACCCGACATGTCACCGATCCAGTTCGCCCGGGCAATTGCTGAAGGGCAGCCGCTGAAGCTGTTCAACTACGGCCAGCACCAGCGGGATTTCACCTACATCGACGACATCATCGAGAGCATCGCCCGCCTGATCGAACGCACCCCTCAGCCGGCACCGGACTGGAACCGCGAGCAACCGGACCCGGCCAGCAGCATGGCGCCATGGCGCATTTACAACATTGGCGGACAGCAGCCGGTAGCACTTAAGGACTACCTGGCACTGCTGGAAAAGCACCTCGGGCAAAAGGCCCTCGTCGAGTTGCTGCCCCTGCAACCGGGTGACGTGCTCAACACCTGCGCCGATACCAGCGATCTGGCACAGGCCACCGGTTTCCAGCCACGTATAGAGCTGGATGAAGGACTCGGACGATTCATCGCCTGGTTCCGTGACTACTACCCACTGCGTAGCGCCCACTCGCCATTCATGGCCGGGCTTTAGCGGAGGACTCTATGACTGGACATGAAAAAGGCATGTTGCTCGATCACATGCAGCGCGACAACCGTCTGGACCCCGAGCACCGAATGCGCCTCGACAAGGCGATCCACGTGCAGGGCCACGGTTGGGTGACCGGCCGCAACGGTGGTCGGCCCTGGACCCTGTCGCGCACCAATCGGGTGCTCGCCTGCCTCGGTGCACTGGTGATTTTGCTGTTGATCTCCCCGGTATTGCTGGGGCTCGCGCTGGCGATCAAGTTCAGCAGCCCGGGGCCGGTGATGTTCGTGCAGCAACGCACCGGCTACCGCGGCCGCATGTTCGGCATGTACAAGTTCCGCACCATGGTGGCCAACGCCGAGGAGCTCAAGGAGTCTCTGCGGCATTTGAACAAGCACGGTGTCGATGCCATCGACTTCAAGATCGACGACGACCCGCGGATTACCCCCATCGGCGGCTTCCTGCGTCGCAGCAGCCTCGATGAATTACCCAACCTGATCAATGTGGTGAGCGGCGACATGCGCCTGGTAGGTCCACGACCCACCTCGTTCAATGCCCATCGTTACAAGGACAGCCACCTTGCACGCCTGAGCATCTACCCCGGCATGACCGGCCTGTGGCAGATCTCCGGGCGCAGCAATATCGACTTCGACCAGCGCGTTGAGTTGGACCTCACCTACATCGCCGAGCAGAGCCTGTTGCTTGATCTGAAGATTCTATTGAAAACCCCCTTCATCGTATTCAACGGCCACGGAGCGAGTTAAATGGACGGTTCATCAAACACTAGTCTGACCATCGCCAGCCCGAGCGAGTCCAACTTGACCTCGACCGTGCTCGACCTGGATCTGCGGGTCCTCCTACTGACCGCTGCCAATACTGGCGCTGGCACCACCACCAGCGCTCTGGCGCTGGCCAGCCAACTGGCCTCGATGAGCAACGGTGAGGTACTGCTGGTGGACGCCAGCCAGTCGGAAAACAACCTCACGCAACAGATGGGGCTGACCAAGGAACGCGGTTTTCGCGACCTGCTGTTCAACGCCGCCCCGCCGCTGTTGCAGGACTGCCTGGTGACCGTCTCCAGCCTGCCCTTCCATATCCTGCCGAACGGGCGACACATCGGTGGCGCCGAGCACTTGACCACCGAACAGCTGAGCCCGCTGCTCGATCAACTGAGCAGTCGGTATCGCTTCGTGGTGATCGACGGCGACGCAGTGTATGCAGCCGTCGACACGCTGGTCATCAGCAGCCTGGTGGACGGCGTGATCATGGTGGTACGCGCGGAGGATACCCGTTGGGAAGTGGCCCAGGCCGCGGCCAAGCGCTTGACCCAGGCTGGCGCGAAACTGGTGGGCAGCGTCTTCAACCGGCGCAAGTACTACATGCCCAAGTGGCTCTACAAAAACCTGTAAGCAACTTATCCGAAGGATGACGTCATGAACGCCAAAGTGCTTGTCCTGCTGTTGCTACCGCTTGCAGGTTGCTCCAGCACCAGTGAAACGCAAAATATGCCGGTGCAGATCCTCACGGCCGAACCGGCCAACGCCCAGGCCACCGACATGCCCAAGGTCGAACAGACCTTGCGGCCCAAAGACGTGCTGGACGTGATCTTCCACGTCAGCACCAGCGGCTCGGAGGCTTACCGCATTCAGCCCGGTGACCAGGTCGCGCTGAATTTCACTGCGGCCAGCCAGCTCAACGGCACGCAACTGGTGCTGCCCGACGGCACCATCGAACTGCCGGGGGCCAATACCGCGGTGAAAATCGGCGGGATGACGTCGGTCGAAGCCCGGGAGGAAATCCAGCGCGCCTACAACCGCAAAGCCTTGTTCCAGCCCAATCGCAACCAGTTGACGGTGCTCGTGACCAGCCCGCTGAGTAGCGAGCAGAACCTCAAGAGCGCCCTGAATCACCCCGCCACCGGGATGAGCCGGGAGATCACCGTGGGCAACGACGGCTATGCCAGTTTTCCGGAAATCGGCTCCGTGCCGCTGCAAGGCATGACCGTGAACCAACTGGAAACGTACCTCAATCAACGTTACGCGCAATTGCCCGGACGGATGACCGTCGACGTCATGCTCAAATCCACGTCAGGCAATGAAATCTATGTGCTGGGTGAAGTCGCGCAGCCGGGCTCCTACCCGATTCGCCGCCCGGTTTCAGTGCTCGAAGCATTGACCCTGGCCCGTGGCACCAACGTCAAGGCGCGCCTCGATTCGGTGGTGATCATGCGCCGCAACGGCAACCAGGTGCAGGCCGTGCACTACGACGTCGAGAAAGCCTTGTCCGGTGATGCGTCGCAAATCGCTTACCTGCAACCGGACGACATGCTCTACGTGCCCAAGACCAAACTGGCCAGTGCCGGTGAGCTCGCGCGGCAACTGGCCGATGTGGTGTTGTTTCAGGGGGTGGGCTTCACCTTCGGCTACCGCGTCGACAACAAAGGCAGCAACAACTAACTCTCAGGTGACCAACCATGAACCCAAAGGAAAACTACCTGCATGAGTTCTTCAGGATCTTCTTCGCCAACAAACAGTTGGTGAAGCGAGTCTTCCTGGTCTTTGCAGTGATTGCCCTGCTCCTGCCGATGATGCTCAAACAGAGCTTCGATATCACCGCGCAGGTGATCGTGCAGTCCAAAAAACTCTCCCAGGGAGACGCCACCACATCCCTGACCCAAGGCGATGCCTCGTTCATTCCACCGTCACTGGCCGACATGGAAACCGAGAGCAACATCCTGCGCTCGCCAGCCCTGATCCGTCAGACCATCAGTGAGTTGCAGGCCAAAGGCGAGTACACGCCCAATCCCGGGGTCTTCAACAAGCTAGTGGCCGAACCGGTCAAACGTTTCGTGAGTACCCCATTGCGCGAGTACGTGATCAATCCGGTGCGCGATGCCTTCGGACTTGCGACCGACCCGGTGCGGGACACCTCCCTGGACACCTTCACCCAGGACGCCATC
Organism: Pseudomonas sp. DF5; assembly: GCF_058148225.1. Lineage (NCBI taxonomy): Bacteria > Pseudomonadati > Pseudomonadota > Gammaproteobacteria > Pseudomonadales > Pseudomonadaceae > Pseudomonas > Pseudomonas sp. DF5. Next base: position 62,761 of record NZ_JBYVYM010000031.1, on the reverse strand, counting down.
GATAACCTGAAGATCGATACCCTGCCCGGTTCCAACGTGATCTCCATTATCTACAGCTTTGGCGATCCGACCCAGGGCACCCGCTTTGTCGCCACACTGCTGCAAAACTACCTGGCCAGCCGTCAGGAACTGCAATCGATCGACCTGCCACAGAGCTTCTACGAAACCAAGAAGAAGCAGTATCAGGTGCGTCTCGATGGCCTGGAAGGTATCCGGTTGGCATTGCTTGAGAGCGTAGGTTCATCCGATCCGAAGGAAGAAGTCACCTTCCGCCTCAACGCCATCAACACCGAGGAAGAGGCACTGAACCAGTATCAGGATCGCTTGCTGCAAAGCCAGCGCTGGCTCGACTACCTCAGAACCGCCCTGGCGGCAGCCAACAATACCTCTCGGCTCAACGACTACACCTTCCCCTTCACGTTCACCACCACGGTGGACAACATTGCTTTCGAAGACCGGGAGATCAGGCAGCTGGGTGAACAACTGACGACTCAGGTCAGCCGCTACATGAACGACCTGGCGGTTTTCCAGCCAGGCAGTGAACCGATGCTGCTGGCCCGCGAGCAAATCACCCGTACCCGTCAGCAGTTCCTGAAGATTGTCAGCAACCGGATTCAGGAGCGGACCAGCGACCTGGCGATTGTCACCTCGGTGATCAACCAGAAAACCGCGCGCATCGCCGAGTTCAAGAGCCGTATCCATCAGTTGCAAGTAGCCCAGAGCAAACTTGCGCAGATGGACACCGAGATCAATGCCTTGCATGCGGCGTTCTCCACCTACGCCCAGCGCTTTGCCGAAAGCAGTACCGCCCGTGCATTGGATAGCGATCTGTCCAACGCCAAGGTGCTCAGCCCACCGTTCGAACCGACCGAGGCGGCATTTCCCAAACCGCTGCTGATCATTCCGTTCGGGATGCTGACCGGTCTGCTGCTGGCCATCGCCTTCGTCTACGTGCGTGAGTTCTTCGATCACCGCTTCAAGCATCCAGCGCAAATCAGTCACGAACTGGGCTTGCCGGTGCTGTTGGTGATCAATGATCAGAACGCCCTGCCGAACAACCCGCACAAGAACTGGACCGTGCCCAGCTTCGTCTATTGGGTGCAGCATTGAACGCGCCGCTCAGCGCCAGCGCACTGCCGATCATGCATTTGATCAGCAGCGGCGGCTTTTATGGCGCTGAGCGGATGTTGCTTGACCATTGCCTGGCGACGCCGGGAAAGCACCAAGTGCTGTTTCTGGATGCACCGCAAGACCTGATCGATCGGTTTCGCGAGGCCGGGATCGACTGCCGCGCTTTCTCGGGACTGGGGCAATTGCTGGGTCATTTACGTTATCGGCGGGCCGAACATCCGTTGATCAATACGCACAATTTCAAGGGGCTGTTGTTTGGCTGGATCGGCGCGACGTTGCTGGACTTGCCGTTGGTGATTACCCAGCACGGCTTCACGCCGCGCAGTCGCAAGCAACGTTTCTACGGCTGGCTGAGCCTGCAACTGTGCCGCACGGCGTCAGTGAAGCGGGTGGTTTGCGTGGCCGAAAGCATCGCGGTGCTGCACCGCCAGGCCAGTGTCCGGATGGAGAAACTGCAAGTGATTCCCAATGGTCTGCCAACGACCGGCAGCCTGCCGCCTCACAACACCGAGCACCCGCGCTGGCTGGCGGGCTTCGTCGGGCGGCTGAGCCATGAGAAAGGCCCGGACCTGTTTCTCGATGCGCTGATTCCACTGTGTCAGCAACACCCGCAACTGGATGCCGTGATGCTCGGCGACGGCCCGGAACGAGAAGCCCTGCTGGCGCGGATCACCGCTGCCGGCTTGCGCAACCGCATCACGCTGCCGGGTTACCAGACCGACATGAACCCCTGGTGGCAGCAACTCGACGCGCTGGTGATCAGCTCGCGCACCGAGGGCACACCGATGATTTTGCTCGAAGCGATGCAGGCCGGAGTGCCGGTGGTGGCGTTCGGCGTCGGCGGAATTCCCGATGTGCTGGAGGATCGGCACAACGGTCTGCTGACAACACCCACCGACAGCGCCGCCCTCGCCCGGCAACTCGACACGCTACTGAATGAGCCGGCACTGGCGCGAAAACTGATCGACAACGCAAGACATACGCAACAAGAACGTTACGACCTGAAGGCTTTGGCCGAACGCTGGTCGCAGCTTTATATCCGTACTGCACGGGAGGCACGCGCGTGATCTTTCCGCTCTCGATCGTCAGTCTGCTCGCCATGGTCTGCCTCGGTTTGCTGGCCAGCCCTTACCCCTATCTGGCGCCGGGTGCGGTGCTGGGCCTGGTGGCCATCGCAGTGTTGTACCGAAAACCCGCCTGGGGTTTGCTGGGCATCGCGGCGCTGGTGCCGTTCGAAGGTTTCTTCAAGGGCAATGCGCTGTCGGGTACCAAGTTCATCGGTGCTTCGCTTGCATTGATCCTGATGTTGCAGATGGCCATTCACCAGATTCCGTCCGAACGCCTGCGCAGCAACATCTGGCGCTACCTGATCTGGTTCATGGTGTTGTACCTGTTGAGCATGCTCAACACCGACAGCATGGACATGTCCCAGTCTCATCTGCGGGATCTGAGCGTCGGCCTGGTTCTGTTTGTGATCACTTTGCTGATCGGCCGTGATCTGAACCTCGATCTGTTCGCCCGGCTGGTGACCCTCAGCGTCGCCACGACCTCTGCGCTGGCCATGTTCTCCACCAAATATCAGGATCAGGGCCGCGCCGCCGGGCTGCTGGAAGACGCGAACTCGTTTGCCCTGCTGATCGCCTTCGCCGTGCCGTTGGCCCTGCTGCTGGTGATCCGCAGCCAGAACCTGTGGCACCGATTGTTCTGGGGTGGCTGCTGTATTTTGCTGCTGGGCGGCATGACCAAAACCGACTCCCGTTCCGGGCTGGTGGTGCTGTTCCTGAGCTTGATGATCGGCGCCTGGCACTACCGCGCGCAATTGCCACGCATCCGTCCGCGCCACTTGGGTTTTGCCATGCTCAGCCTTGCGCTCGTGATCCCGGTGGCGATTTATTCGATGCCGGCCGGTTACGTCAAACGCATCCAATCCTTGAGCGTCTTGAAAGAAGGCGCCAAGAGCCAGGACGAATCCCTCGGCCGCCGCGCGTCATACCTGGTGGTCGGCAGCCAGATCATTCGTGAGCACCCGTTCCTCGGTTCCGGCCCCGGCACCTTTCCGCTGCACTACGCCACCTCCGGTTACGCCAAGGTGTTTTCCGCCAACCGCAAGCCCGGCGACTTGTACCGTCGAGCTCACAACACTTACATGGAAATCTTCAGTGAACTGGGGATTCCCGCCGGGCTGTTGTTCGTCGGCATGCTCGGCCTTGGGATGTACAACCTGATCCGCGCCCGTCATGCCTGGATGCTGCGACGGGATTGGGAGCAGGCCGACCTGATCACGCACCTGGGCATCAGTTATCTGTCGTTGACCCTGTTTCTGATGTTCCTCAGCGCACCGAATCACAAGTACCTGTGGATCATGCTCGCCCTGTCCTGGGTGTTGCGCCTCAAGGCTGAGGAACGTCCGCCAACGGAGGCCAGGGCATGAACCGCATCAGCATCGCCATCCCGATGTACAACGAGGCCAGACACATCGGCCGCACCTTGCTTGCCGCGAAAAAAGCCGCGCAGGCCGCCGGGATGGAATGCGAGCTGATCGTGGTCGATAACGGCTCCGACGATCAGGGCCCGCACATCGCTCGCCAGCTCGGCGCGCAGGTGCTGGTGCTGCCCGGCCTGTCGATCGGTGCCCTGCGCAATCGCGGGGCGGCGATGGCGACAGGCGAATGGCTGGGCTTCATCGATGCCGATATCGAGATTCCCGAGGACTGGCTCACGCTCTTGTTGAGCATCCAACACACGGTTCAGGTCGACGTCCTGGGACTGGACCTGCACACCCCGGCCGAAGCCCCTTGGTATGCCAATGCCTGGCAACGCCGCACGTTGCGCCCGAACGATGAAACGGTGAAAACAGTGCGATGGCTGCCCAGTTCCAACCTGTTGATGCGCCGTCCATGGTTCGACAAGGTCGGCGGCTTCAATGAAAACCTGCGCACCGGCGAAGACAAAGATTTCACCATGCGCCTTTCCCACTCTGGCGCACGCCTGCTGTCCGTCAACCAGAGCGTTGCCCTGCATTGGGGTTACGAGAGCAGTTGGCGTGAATGGATGGGCAAGGAGTTCTGGCGTCAGGGCAGTCACCTGCAATTACTGCGCAGCCACGGCATGAATCTGCGTTTACTGCGTTTCCCGATGCTATCGATCATCGCCTGGGTGTTGGATTTCATGGCGCTATCCGCCCTGCTCAACGGTTCCCCCCTACTGGCGCTATTGATGCTGTTCGTCGCCAGCCTGCCAGCGCTCGCCCAAAGTCTGCGCCAGAGCCTGATACACCACGACCTGCGGCTGATGCTGCAACTGTGGGGCCTGCATTGGGTGCGACTGCACCTGGCCGGTGCTGCGTTCATCCTGAGCCTTTGTCATTGGAATGCCAGGAGACCCGCCCGTGGCTGAATTCGTGTTCTGGTGGTGCCTGTTATTGCCGGTGTATGCCTGGTTCGGCTACCCGTTGCTGCTGACGCTGCTCGCGCCGTTATTTCCCGCGCGGCGTCATGGGCCGGCACAACCGATGAACGTGAGCATCATCATTGCCGCGCACAATGAAGCCCAGTACATCGAAGAGAAGTTGCGCACCCTGCTCGCCCAGGATTACCAGGCACGCTCGCTGCAGATCATTCTGGCCAGCGATGGCTCCACCGACGACACCGTGGCCTGCGCCCACAAAGTCATCGACCCGCGCATCAACGTGCTCGACCTGCCCCGCCAGGGCAAGACGGCCACGTTGAATGCCGCCGTCGCCCTGAGCACGGGCGAGATTCTGGTGTTCACCGATGCCGACAACCAATGGTCGACCGACACCCTCGGCCAGTTGCTCGCGCCCCTGGCCGATCCACAGGTCGGGGCCTGCGCCGGGCACATGTTGATCCCGGTGACGGGCAAGGGTCTGAGCCTGGGCGACAGCCTGTATCGGCACTACGAAGGCTGGCTGCGCAAGGTGGAAAATCGCACCGGCTGCATGGTCTCCGCCGATGGCGCGCTGCTCGCCCTGCGCCGTGAGTTGTTCCAGAACGTGCCGGCAGAGGTCAACGATGATTTCTTTATCAGCACCTGCGCGCCGGTGGCGTTCAAACGCATCGTCTATGTGCCTGGCGCCCGGGTGACTGACCAGGGCGTCGATGAGATCGATAAACAATGGCGCCGTCGTCTGCGCGTCACCGTCGGCGGTCTGCAGAGCCTGGCCCAACGCCGGGAACTGCTGAACCCTTGGCGCCATGGCTTGTATGCGATTGCGCTGATCAGCCACAAACTGATTCGACGCCTGGCACCGATCCTGTTGCTGCCATTGTTGCTGAGCAACGTCTGGCTGTGGAACGTGCATGACTTCTATCGCCTGAGCCTGATCGCGCAACTGCTCGGTTATACGGTGGCCATTGCCGGCCTGCTGGATGTGCAACACCGTTTGCCCAAACCCTTTCGCCTCGCCGCGTTCCTTCTGGTGACCCTCGCCGGAATGAGTATCGGTCTGTGGCAGTTCCTGCGTGGCCAGCGGTACGCGCAGTGGAACCCCGAGCAAAATCGTTGAAAGGACCGCGCCATGGCGATCAAACAATTATTGAAACGCACCAGTGGCTGGCTCTATCTCAACTCGCCGATAGGCCGTCGCCAACTGCACGGTGCCGGGGTGATCCTGATGCTGCACCGGGTGCTGCCCAATGACCGCGCCGCCGATTTGCCCCATCGCAATGAACTGTGCGTCGGGCCGAAGTCCTTTGCCCATCTGCTGCTCTGGCTGAAAAAATACTTCGATTGCGTACCGCTGATGGAGATCTTGCAACCCGGTGCCGTTAGATCGGAGCGCCCGAAAGTCGCGTTGACCTTCGACGATGGCTGGCGCGACAACGCGCTGAATGCCTTCCCGTTGTTGAAAAAACATCAGATGCCGGCAAGCATCTTTCTCTCCACCGACTACATCGGCAGCCGGCAACGCTTCTGGTGGGAAAGCCTGGGGGAAACCCTGTGGCACAGCCACGGTGAAAAAGCCCGGACGCACCTGATTGAATGCCTGCGACAGATCGGGCGACCGCTACCGGTGCTGCTCGATGATCTGGACGTGCAGCGCCGGAGCCTGGCGCTTTTGCATTTTCTGCAAACCCTGAAAAACCTGCCGCCGGGCGAACTGAGCCGGCTCACCGATCAATGCCCTGAAGAGTCGTTGCCCCAGGCGCTGGACTGGCATCAAGTACGCGCGATGGAAGCCAGCGGGTTGATCCGCTTCGGCCCTCACGGCGCCAGTCACACGATTCTTACCAGTCTCGACGATCAACGCCTGGATGAAGAACTGAGCCGCAGCCGCGACGCCCTGCAAAACGGTTGCAACCGGCCGCTGCCGGTCTACTGCTACCCCAATGGCAACCATGATGCGCGGGTGCGCGAACACGTAGCCGACCACGACTTCCCGTTTGCCCTGGGCACTGTCGCCGGGATTTATCGTGGTTTCAGCGATCCGTTGGCCTTGCCGCGAATCGGCATCAGCCAGCGCACGGCGCGCAATCCGGAACTGCTGTCGTGGCGCATCTACCGCGGAGCCCGGCCATGAGTCGCAGCCACTACCTCAAACACCTGGCCCTGAGCATGGGCACCAAACTGGCGATGATCGGCCTGCGCCTGCTGCGTAACGTGCTGCTGGCGCGGATTCTGGGGCCCAGTGAGCGCGGCCTGTTCGCGCTGCTCAGCACCCTGCCCGATTTGATCAGCGCCGCCACCAGCGGCGGGCTGAATTCGGCGGTGGGTTATCAGGCGGCCAAGCAACGGCCCATGGGTTTGTTGCTGAGCCAGGTGCTGGTATTCGGTTGCCTGCTGGCGGGTTTGCTGACGTTGCTGGTGGTGGCGCTGACACGTGAGTTCGGCAGCGAACTCGACATCACCACACAACTGGGATTGCTCGCCTGGCTGTTGCTGCTGGCGGTACCGTTGACCGTGCTCAAGAGCGGCCTGCTGACCTTGCACAACGCGTCGGGCGGTGTGGTGGCGTTCAATGCCTTGCGACTGGTGGAATCCCTGGCGCCCCTGTTGCTGTTTATCGCCTTGTTCTGGATGTGGAAAGACGCCGCGCTGGAAGCGGCGCTGATCAGTTGGCTGGCCGGCATCAGCCTGGTGGTGCTGGCCGGTTGGGTCTGGCTCAAACGTGCGCAACCCTTGACGCTGCAATGGGACCGCGCCAGCCAGAAGGAACTGTTGCGCTACAGCGCCCGCAGTCATCCAGACCTGTTGTTCCAGCAAGTCATTCTGCGCTCCGATTACCTGTTCATCGGTGCCTTGCTCGGCAGTACGGCATTGGGTCATTACGCCATGGCCAGCGCTGCCGCCGAGTTGCTGCTGATCGTCCCGGAAGCGGTGACCACACCCCTGATGAAACGCCTGCTGCAACAGGACGAAGGCATGGAGCGCCTGACGCCGTTGGCCCTACGCCTGACCGCCACGGTGATGCTCGGTGCCTGCCTGACCATGGCCGTGATCGGGCAATGGCTGATCGTCACCCTGTTCGGCATTGCCTATCAACCGGCCTACCCGGCCTTGCTCGCGCTGCTGCCGGGGCTGCTCGGTCTTTGCTATGCAAGCATCCTGCGCCTGGACTTGCTGGGCAAGAATCGCCCCGGCACGGTTTCGCTGCTGGTGGGCCTCGGCGCGTTGCTGAACCTGGGCCTGAACCTGTTGCTGATCCCGATGTATGGCATCGTCGGCGCGGCAGCAGCATCGTCCATTGCCTATCTGGCAGTGACCGTCGCGCTGCTGGTGATGTACTGCCGGTTGAGCGGCGTACCCTTCTGGCAAACCCTGATCATCCTGCCCAGCGATGTGGCACCGATGCTTCAGATACTGCAACGGAAATCGGCATGAAACCCCTGGTGCTGCTGTTGAGCCTGGGCCTTGGTTTGAGCGCTCAGGCGGCCCCCATGCGCTGGACCGACATTCGCGACGGCAGCCTGTACCTGCAAACGGATCGCCCCGATACGCTGACCATCCAGTGGGTCCCGGCGTGGCAGGCCGACGCCAACGAAGAACACCTGTACCTGCTCGACGGCAATGGCAACCTGAAGGGCGAACGCCTGATCGCCGCCAGTGAAACCCGCGGCAAGCAGAGCTGGCCGCTGGCACCGGGTGCCGCCAGTTATCGACTGGAGATTCCGGGCTACAGCTTCCGTCGCTACACCGTCGAACATGACGAACACACTGTGGCGCTGTTCGCCCCGGCCAAGGTGCATTTCAGCGCCGAAACCCGTGGCGGCGACGAGCTGTATTTCAAAATCGCACCGGGGGAACACGCGGTACTGGCCGGCAAGTTCCACGGTGGCGTCGGCGCCCTGCAGGCCCAGCGGGTGGGTGATAACAAACAAGTGTCGCTGATGCTGAAACCGTATCGCGCCTATTGGCAATTCGATCAACTGGAACTGCCCGTTTCCCAGGACGAACAAGTCTGGCGCCTGCGCCTGCAAGGCAACGGCAAGGTCGCGTTCTGGCTCGATGGCACGGCAAACCTGTTCGCCCAGAACCCGCAGCAACTCAAACCGCTGCGCGAGGACGCTGGCCAGACCCGCTTGACCCTGCACAAAGAACTGCTCGGCCCAACCCCGAGCCTGGGCATTTACTTGCCCTACGTGCTGCCGCCTCAATCCAGTTTCGCGGCGCTCGACGCCCTCAAGCCCCAGGCAGGCTCCTATTACAGTTTCGTCGACGTCACCGCGCAAAATCCGCATTTCGAAGACGCGTTCCGCCAGCTCTATCAGAACCGCTTCGGTATTAAGCAGGACATCACGCTGTTGGCCGGCAGCCAGCGCCAGGCCGATCTACGCGCCGATCCGCTGAGCAACGCCGGCCTCGACGCCTGGCTCACCGCGACCCGCGCCTTGGGTGGCAGCGGTACCCACTACATCGCATTCGCCGACGAGCCGAACCTCAACTATTCGAGCTACGCGGACTATCAGGCGATCTTCACCAGCATGGCCCGGCAGGTGCGCAACAATCCGGCCAATGCCAAGGCCGGCATACGCATTGCCATGCCCGCCAGTTCGCGCTTCGTCAATGGCCCGTTCGCCGACGATGCGGCCGACAAGCGCGGTATCGACTGGGCACGGCGCCTGTTGGCCGAATCGGGCGAACAGATCGATGCCCTCGCCTGGCATGAATGGATGGTGCGCGATTTGCTGGCGACACGGATCTACCGCGACAGCGTGCGCCGCGCCGCCGAACTGGTGGGCCTCGATGCCAAGGGCCGTCCACGCAAGGCCTTGCTGCTGGACCAGACCAACCTGTCCAGCGGCTCAAGCCTGAGCCCCTACGATCAGGAAACCCATTTCGCGTCGCTGTGGTGGGCCTCGGTGGTCATCAACTCGGCGCAGGACGGGTTGCTGGACATGCTCAACTGGTTCCAGGCCGCCGACGAGCCGAACTATCCCAAAGGCATGGTACGGGTGCTGGGCGACGATCGTTTCGAGCTCAAACCGGTGGGCCTGGCCCAACAATTCATCCAGCAGCACTGGCTGAAAAACGTCATGCGCCTGGACAACGACGCCTTCGAAGTCGACGTGCTGGCGATGGCCACCGAGCGCCAACGCGGCCTCTTGGGCGTCAATAAAGGCGCGCGATTGCAGCGTATCGATCTGGCCGGGGCGACGTGCCCGCTGACCAAGGGAGCGCTGGTGTATTTTGGTGCCGACAGCCGCCGTCGCGAGGGCACATTCAACTGTCGGGATGGTCGCGTCAGCTTCGACCTGCCAGGGCAAACCCTGTTCGCCCTGAGCTGGAGTGCCTCATGAACGCCATCCACGTGCTTCACCGCAAACCCTCCCGTCCACCTGCTCACGCGTCGATGGCTTGAACCTATGATGGCTCGATTCGAATGGCGCACCTCCCTGTGCGCTCCAGACTTTCCGACAGCCGCCTATGAGGGGTTGCGCTGGCGCGTGACGGACCATACGCCGTTCAACACCCTCGCCTGGCTGCGCGCATCGGAGCAGGCACTGACGGCCGAGGAACGCTTGCACGTTCTGCTCGGCTGGCACGGCGATGAATTGGCCTTGTGCCTGCCACTGGTGGTGTCCGTGGAGCGCTTTGGCGGGCTACCGTTTCGAGTCCTGCATCACCTCGGTTACCCCCTCACCGATCGCCTGGCTGTGCTCAGTTGCCTCGATGCCGAGAGCATGCGCAAGGCGCTGGTGATCATCCGCCGTCGCGTGCCCCATGCACTGCTGCAACTCAATGAATTGTCCGAACCCATCGGCGAAGAAAGTGCGCTGACCACCTGGATGGCCCACAGCTCGACCGGCGAGCGCCGCCTCAGTTGTCGGGTGCCGGTGCACCTGATCAGCGATGCCGACCGCCAGGAAGTGTCCGGCGACCCTCGCTACAAACTGCGCCGTGCGCGTAAACGCATCGCGGCCTGCGGTGCCGAAGTCCGGCGGATAATCCCCGACGCCTCCACCATCAGGCCCCTGTTGCGGGCTCTCGGCAACGTCGAAGCGCAGAGCTGGAAAGGCCTTCAGGGCGTGGGGATTTTCGCCAATGACCGCTGCCGACAATGGATCGAACTAGCCTTCACCGCCCTCGCCGAACAGGGGCTGATGCGAGTGGTGGTGCTGGAACTGAACGGGCGCTGCATCAGCTATCGCATCGGCTTGCTGGAACAGGGTCGGCTGTACGACTACAACCTGGCATTCCTGCCGCAATACGCCGAACTGGGCAGCGGGCGCGTGCTGCTCGAAGAGTGGATCCGCTGGGGACTGGATGACAACTGGCACTGGGTCGACGCCTCGCGGATCAGCCTGGAAAACTCCAGCCATCAACTGCTGGAACGCATGACCGGCCAACTGGAGCACTGGCGCTGGAGTTTCTACTCCTGGCGCCCCAGCGGACTCGCCCTCGGGCTGGCCCTGCGACTCTGGCACCACATCAAACCCTGGTTAAAAAAGTGGCAGGCCAGGCGTTCAGCAACGCTGGTTGCTCCTACGCTTACACCTATACAGGCTCCAATTGTCGCCAAAGACGCTGCACCCACCGAACAACAAAGAGAGGGCAGCCATGCCTCGCCAAGTCATAGTCAACGCTGACGATTTCGGCCTCAGCCCGAGCGAAAACGCGGTGATCCTGGGTGCCTTCCACGCTGGAGTCATCAGCTCCGCAACCGCCATGGCCAACATGCCGGCCTTCGAAGCGGCTTGCGTGCTGGCCCGGCAGCCAATGCTCAAGGGGCGGATCGGGCTGCACTTCAACCTCACGTACGGCCGACCGTTGAGCCCGTCGATTATCGCGCGCTCGACGTTCTGCGATAGCCAGGGGGAGTTCGACCTCAGCCTGCCCCGTCACTGTCTCTGGCTCAACCGCCTGGATCGCGACGCGGTGCTGGAGGAACTCGAAGCCCAATGGCAACGCTGCCTGGACAACGGCCTGCATCCCAGCCACCTCGATTCCCATCAGCACGTGCACAACATCTGGCCCATCGGTGAAATCGTCGCGCGGTTTGCCGCCCGCCAAGGGGTGCCCGTGCGACTGGCGCGCGATCTGGGAAGTAACCTGAGCGTGCCCAAGCGAGTGTTCAAGACGTTGCTCAACCATCGCCTGAACAGCCTGTCCGGAGCGACCGCCCAGAACGTATGCACCCCGGTCGACCTGCGCACTGTGGCGATGCCAATCGACGGCTTGCTGGAAATCGTCGTCCATCCGATCCATATCGGCGCCGATTTTGGCGATGCCTATCTGAGCCCGGGAGAGTCGCTGAGCCATGTGCTGGATCAGCGTCTCGGGGGTGTTCCGAGGGTGTCCTATGCCGTTGTGCCAAGGGTGTCCAAAGAGGAGCCGCAATACCCGACCGAACTTCACCCGTTGAAATCCTGATTTTTCGCCATCGAAAACGTTACCCACCATACCCTGGCTTCGGCCTCGGAGGACTTCATGAGTACCATCGACAAGCTTCGCGAACGCATCAAGCAAAAAGGCCTGCTCCACACGCTCCAGTCGCTCTGGAAGCGCTACGTGTATTTCCATAGGGAGCTGCTGTGGCTGGGGCGCGACCTGGTGACCCCGGTGGCGCCGCAAAATCTGCGGCCCTATTCGGGCCTGCGCCTGGTGATCATCACCCCGGAAAACGCCATCGCGTTCACCAAGTATTACGGCAACCGCGTCAAGGCCATGGCCGAAATCGCCGCCGAGGGTCACACCGGGCACATGTACGTGAACGAGGAAGGTGATGCCATCGGATTCATCTGGGGCAGCGCCAGGGACTACTTCGACCGGCACTATTACGGCTGCTGGTTCCGGATCAACCCCGGTGAGTTTTTCGAGTTCGGCGGTGAAATGATCCCTGCCTACTTCGGCACCAGCCTGTCGATGGACGCCCAGTTCAAGCTCTGGGATGCGATGCGGGCCAAAGGCTGCAACAAGATCGTCGACGTCTGCGATACCCGCAACATCCAGGCGATGAAAATGCACATCCGCATGGACTACCAGGAGCAAGGACGAATCACCCACGTCTACGACCTGTTCGGCCGCTGGCGCTTCTTCCGCGAAACCTACTACACCGGCTCGCGGCTGACGGCACTGCGCAAACCGGAACAACGGCCGGTGACGGCGGCGCAGGCGTGATTAGCGGGTGGGAGCGATGGTTGTTGCTTGACTGCGGACCGACCGTGTCGCCGCCATCGCGGGCAGCCCGCGATGGCGTCAGTCAGTGCAACTCATTCCTCAGGTCTGACACTCAACGCTTCACCGCCACCAACGTGTAACACAACGGCAACTGCGCCTTTTGCTGCTGATACTTGTCGTAGAGTTCTTCGCGATTGGAATGCGGGTACTCCTTGAAGTGGCTGATCTGCAACCCCGCTTCGACGGCACCGGTGAAGATCGCGCCCAGGGTGTGGACGAACCAGTAGGACGCCGAGACCTGCTGTTCGACTTTGCCTTCGTAGACGATCGGTTGGTCCTGGACGAAAGGCTCACTGCGAAAATACGAGCTGTCCGGGCGATAGGGATCGGCTGACTCGGGGTCGAACATTTCCAGGAACGGGTGGGTTTCGTAAATCACCAGACTGCCGCCGGGCTTGAGGGTTTGCGCGACATGGCGCATGAACTCACCGATGTCCGGCATCCAGTTCAATACGCCGATGGTGATCAGCGCCACGTCGAAGCGTTGGTGCAGCTCAGTCGGCAGGTGATGGATATCAGCCTCGATGAATTCGGGCTGATGAGGCGAACGGGATGCCAGCTCCCGGGCCTGATCGAGAAAGGCCCCGGACTGGTCGACGCCCACTGCGCTGCGGGCCCCCAGCGCAAACAGTGAAAGGCTTTCCCGGCCATTGTTACAGCCCAGTTGCACCACATCCTTGCCGTCGACACCGACCTGTTGGAGCAACCCGGTGAGGGTGTCATCCAGGCAGGAAAAATCGCCATGGCTCACCGCACTCAAACGGGCCTGCCATTCGGGGGTGTCTTTGTGGTGTTGGGCGGAGTCATTCCATGCATCGCGATTGCTGGCGATGGCTTTTTCTTTTGTCGGCATTTCCATTGCACGCTCCAGATTCCGGGCCATTGATTGACCGGCACGAGTCTAGATCAGCGTCAGGAAAAACCACATCAGGGGTTTGTTGCGATCTTGTAATCAACGATGGCGTGCACCCTCCTATTGGTTCAACCGCTCACGCAAGAACTCGATCAACGCCTGCACCGGTCGCGAGGCCTGACGGTGCTGCGGGTAGACCGCCGACAAGGTCAGTGGCTCGGGGCGGAAATCATCCAGTACCGGCACCAGCCGGCCGTCTTCCAGGGCCGAACCGACGATGAAGGTCGGCAAGTACGTGATGCCCATGCCGGCGATGGCCGCGTCCTTGAGCAGTTCACCGTTGTTGACCCGCATCCGCCCGGTGACATTGACGGTCAGCGGTTTGCCCCGCCCTTCGAACCGCCATTGCACCTGGCGGCCATGGCCGTACGGCAGGCAATCGTGGCTGTGCAACTCCTCGGGTTCAAGCGGCGTGCCACGTTCGGCCAGATACGCCGGGCTGGCGCAGTACACCCGCTCGATGACGGCGATGCGCCGGGCGATCAGTGTCGAGTCTTCCAGCACGCCGATGCGCAAAGCCAAATCGTATCCCTCACCGAGCAAGTCCACCGGACGATCACTCAGGTCGACCTCGACGGTGACGTCGCGATAACGCTGCAAAAATACTGGCAGCAAACAGCCCAAATGCGCCACGGCAAACGACAACGGTGCACTCAGGCGAATGGTCCCGCGAGGCTCGATGGTCTGGCCGGCGATGCCCTGCTCCACTTGCTCGACTTCACTGAGCAGGCGCAGGGCCGATTCGTAATAACTCTGCCCCAGCGGGGTGACGTCCAGCCGTCGGGTGGAGCGATTGAGCAGGCGCACACCGAGGCGCTCTTCGAGTTGCATCAGCCGACGGCTGACGAACTGCTTGGACAGGCCCAACTGATCGGCCGCCGCCGTGAAGCTGCCGGAGTCCATGACCTGGCAAAAAATACGCATGTCTTCGAACGGGTTCATTGTCACTCTCTGGTTGACAGTTAATCGCTTTATAGCCGCTTTTTCGCTTTCAGACATCTTATTAATCTGTGCTCACGGTGTTGCTGAGGCCTGAACCCCAGCGCCACAGCAGCCCGATCCCAAGGCATAAAAACTCAAACGATTTAAAAAGGATTTGCACATGAACATCAAGAAAACCCTCGCCACTTCCGTTCTCGCCCTGTCCATCGGCAACGCATTCGCCGCCGGCAGCCCCGGTGTCGAACACAACACCCAGGCCTTCCTCGATGCCCTCGCCGCCGGCGGTGGCAAACCGCTGGAACAACTGAGCCCGAAAGACGCCCGCGCGGTGCTGACCGGTGCCCAGGCTTCGGTGAAGGTAGATCTGTCAGGTGTTGAAGTCAGCGACAAGGCGATCAAGGTCGACGGCCAGACCATCAACCTGAAAGTGGTGCGTCCAGCCAAGGTCAAGGGCGAGTTGCCGGTGTTCATGTTCTTCCACGGTGGCGGCTGGGTATTGGGCGACTTCCCGACTCACCAGCGCCTGATCCGTGACCTGGTAGTGGGCTCCGGCGCAGTCGCGGTATACGTCGACTACACGCCGTCGCCGGAAGCGCAATACCCGACCGCCATCAACCAGGCCTACACCGCGACCAAATGGGTGGCCGAGCACGGCAAAGAGATCGGTGTCGATGGCAAGCGACTGGCGGTGGCCGGCAACAGCGTCGGCGGCAACATGGCGGCGGTCGTGGCACTGATGGCCAAGGAACAGAAAACCCCTGCCCTGCGCTTCCAGTTGTTGATGTGGCCGGTGACCAACGCGCAGTTCGACGACGGCTCGTACCAGCAATTTGCCGAGGGGCACTTCCTCACCAAAGGGATGATGCAGTGGTTCTGGGACAACTACACCACCAACCCGGCCGAGCGTGCGCAGATTCATGCCTCGCCGCTGAATGCCAGCGCCGAACAACTCAAGGGCCTGCCTGCCGCACTGGTGCAGACCGCCGAATTCGACGTGCTGCGTGACGAAGGCGAAGGCTACGCCCGCCACCTCGACGCGGCCGGTGTGCCGGTGACCTCGGTGCGCTACAACGGGATGATTCATGACTTTGGCCTGCTCAATCCGCTGAATCAGATTCCGGAAGTCAAAGCGGCGGTACGTCAGGCCGCGGCTGAGCTCAAGACGCATCTGAACTAAGCCCAACCTCTCGCCACACCTCAGGGTGTGGCGAGTTTTTTTGTGCCCGCAGGAGTGCAATCCATGAGCCTTTTCTCTGCCCACCTGTTGCCTTGGAGCGCCCTGCTGCTGGTGCTCGACGCCCTGCTCTGGCACCTCGTCCCGTTCAAGCATCGCGCGCCAAAGGTCGGTGTGCGACTGGCGCTGTTTCTGGCGTTCAGCGCGCTGATTATCAACGCTGGCGTCAGTCCGTTGCAGACACCGTTGATTGCCGATGACCAAGTGGCGCAACTTGGTGCAACGGCGCTGGGGATTATCTGGTGGTTGTACGCCGCACGAGTGCTCACCGAGGTGTTCGGTCTGGTGCTGATGCGTCGCATAGGTCACAGCGGCCGTTTGCTGCAGGACGTGATCGGTGCGCTGGTGTTTCTGGCCTCTATCGTCGCGGCCGCCGGTTATGTGCTGGATCTGCCGGTCAAGGGTCTGCTGGCGACTTCCGGCGTGTTCGCCATCGTGGTCGGTCTGGCGTTGCAGAGTACGTTGGCCG
The DNA here is from genome assembly GCF_058148225.1 of Pseudomonas sp. DF5. Classification (NCBI taxonomy): domain Bacteria; kingdom Pseudomonadati; phylum Pseudomonadota; class Gammaproteobacteria; order Pseudomonadales; family Pseudomonadaceae; genus Pseudomonas; species Pseudomonas sp. DF5. Next base: position 46,435 of record NZ_JBYVYM010000031.1, on the reverse strand, counting down.
ACGTGTTCTCCGGCATCGTGCTCAACACCACCAAGCCCTATCAGGTGGACGACTTTGTGGTGATCGATGGTGTCGAAGGCAAAGTGCTGGACATCAACTGGCGCGCCACGCACCTGTTGAGCAACGCGGGCACGATGGCCGTGGTGCCGAACTCGGTGGCGGCCAAGGCCAAGATCGTCAACCTCAGCCGCCCGAACAACCTGCACGGGGTGTCGATCAGCATCAAGGTGGCGAACCACATCCGCCCACGCCGGGTGCTCGACGCCCTCGACCGCACGCTGCAAGGCAGCAGCAGTCTGCTGCTGTCGCCCGCGCCAAAAGCGGTGCTCGTCGATGCAGGCGAAGAGATGTCCGAATACGTGGCCAGCGGGTTCATCGCCGAGCTGGGCAAGAAAAGCGAGGTGCGCAATCAACTGTTCGACCTCGCCCATCGCCATCTGGAAGCGGCCGGCATCTCGCGACACCCCGACGGCGTGATCGAACCCTCGACCCGCGCCCGCGCACTGCTCGATGAAGTGAAGATTTTCCGCTCGCTGAGCCATGAGGAACGCGACCGCCTCGCCGATTCGATGGTCGCGCAACAATACGCCGCAGGCGAGGTGGTGCTGGATCTGGCTGAAGTGCCGGACAGTCTGTTCGTGATCGCCACCGGCGTCGTCAGCGCCAGCGTGCCGGACGGCAATGGTTTCATCGAGGCCGGTCGCATGGGACCGAGCGAAGTCATGGGCGAACAGAGCATCCTGGCCGATACGCCGTCGCAGGCGACGTTCACCGCGCTGACATCGTCGATCATCTACCGTCTCGACAAGAACCTGACCCGCCAGTGCATGGAACAGCGCAGCGAAGTGGGCCGGGCGTTGAACAAGTTGCAAGCGGTGCGCCAGCAGAACAGTCGGCTGGCGTTGCTGGCCAAACCGGCGCCGATCAGGAAAGGTGGGTTTCTGGGATGGTTGCAGAAGCGCTGATGCAGTGCACATTCGAGCAGCACAAAAAAATGCCCGCACATCGCGGGCATTTTTCTTCAGCGCCTTACTTGGCAGTGAACTTGGTGTAGCTGTTGATCAGGTTACGGTAGTTGGGCAGACGCTGGGACAACAGGTTGGCCAGGCCTTCCATGTCGTTGCGCCAGTCGCCTTGCAGCTCGCAGGCCACGGCGAACCAGTTCAGCAGGTGTGCACCCGCCGCCGACATGCGTGCCCACGCCGCTTGTTGCACGGTGGTGTTGAAGGTGCCGGAAGAGTCGGTTACCACGAACACTTCAAAACCTTCGGCGATGGCCGACAGGGTTGGGAACGCCACGCAGACGTCAGTCACCACGCCGGCGATGATCAGTTGCTTGCGACCGGTGGCCTTGATGGCTTTGACGAAGTCTTCGTTGTCCCAGGCGTTGATCTGGCCTGGACGCTGAATGAACGGCGCGTCCGGGAATTGCTCGCGCAGTTCAGGCACGATCGGGCCGTTCGGGCCTGCGTCGAAACTGGTGGTGAGGATGGTCGGCAGGTTGAAGAACTTGGCGATATCGCCCAGGGCCAGCACGTTGTTCTTGAATTCGTTGGGCGAGAAATCCTGCACCAGCGAGATCAGGCCGGTCTGGTGATCGACCAGCAGCACAACAGCGTCATCTTTGTTCAGACGTTTGTAAGGGACGTTGCTCATGTGAAACTCCTCGGATGGTGGTGAGTGAAGCGTCGACCACACATGGCCGACGCTTTTGTTGCAAGACTCAGAACGCGAAGCAGGAACAGCCGAAGGCGCCCCAGAAACCGGCGAAATCACTCACCGGAACGTTCGACATGCGGGCCTTCTCATGACTGTGGGTATGCACGGCGCACGGGCCGCTGCACTGGTGCACCTGCGCCTGCATCGGCGCGTTCGGCCGCCAGTGTCCCGGAACCTTCGCCACCGGCGACCAGTCCGGCAGCACCGGCACGCTGGCAGGCCCGAGTTTTTCGAAGTCACCGGCGGCGTACACCACCTTGCCGCCGACCACGGTCAATACCGACTCGATCCACTTGATCGCTTCTTCCTCGACGCTGAAGAAGTCCGCGCTCAGCGCCGCCAGGTCCGCCAGTTGTCCGACCTTGATCTGGCCTTTCTTGCCTTGTTCCGACGAGAACCAGGCGCTGCCATGGGTGAACAGTTCCAGTGCAGTGGTGCGCGGCAAACCTTCCTCGTACAGCGCCAGACCACCGACGGTACGGCCGCTGACCATCCAGTACAGCGAGGTCCAAGGATTGTAGCTGGACACTCGCGTGGCATCGGTGCCGGCGCCGACCGGTACACCCTCGGCCAACATGCGCTTGATCGGCGGCGTAGATTCGGCGGCCTGCTTACCGTAGCGGTCGACAAAATATTCACCCTGGAACGCCATGCGGTCCTGGATCGCAATGCCACCGCCCAGCGCCCTCACCCGCTCGATGTTGTGCGGGGTGATGGTTTCGGCGTGGTCGAAGAACCACGGCAAACCGTTGAACGGAATATCGCGATTGACCTTCTCGAACACGTCGAGCATGCGGCTGATGGATTCGTTGTAAGTGGCGTGCAAACGGAACGGCCAGCGCTGTTCCACCAAGTGACGAACCACCGGCTCCAGCTCCTGCTCCATGGTCTGCGGCAGGTCCGGACGCGGTTCGAGGAAGTCCTCGAAATCCGCCGCCGAGAACACCAGCATCTCGCCGGCGCCGTTATGCCGCAGGAAGTCGTCGCCCTGATGCAACTTGACGCTGCCGGTCCAGTTCTGGAAATCGGTCAGTTCTTCTTTCGGCTTCTGGGTGAACAGGTTGTAGGCGATGCGGATGGTCAGTTGCTGGTCCTTGGCCAACTGCTCGATCACCTGATAATCGTCCGGGTAATTCTGGAAACCACCGCCGGCATCGATCGCACTGGTCAGGCCGAGGCGGTTGAGTTCACGCATGAACTGGCGGGTCGAGTTGACCTGATATTCCAGCGGCAGCTTCGGCCCCTTGGCCAGGGTCGAGTACAGGATCATCGCGTTCGGCCTTGCGACCAACATGCCGGTCGGATTGCCATTGGCATCACGCACGATTTCGCCACCCGGCGGGTTCGGCGTGTCGCGGGTGTAACCGGCAACCCGCAATGCAGCGCGGTTGAGCAAGGCGCGGTCGTACAAATGCAGCACGAACACCGGGGTGTCTGGCGCCGCCTGGTTGAGCTCTTCCAGGGTCGGCATGCGCTTCTCGGCAAACTGGAATTCGTTCCAGCCACCGACCACCCGTACCCATTGCGGCGTCGGTGTGCGGTCAGCTTGCTCCTTGAGCATGCGCAACGCATCAGCCAGCGACGGCACGCCTTCCCAGCGCAGTTCGAGGTTGTAATTGAGGCCGCCACGAATCAGGTGCAGGTGCGAATCGTTGAGGCCGGGGATGACGCAACGGCCCTTGAGGTCGATCACCTGAGTGCCCGAGCCGCGCAAGGCCATGGCCTCTGCATCGTTACCGACAGCAACAAAGCGTCCGTCCTTGATCGCCACGGCACTGGCCAGCGGTTTTTCCCGGTCTACGGTATGAAATTGGCCATTGAATAGAATCAGATCGGCGTTCATCGCAGTTCCTTCGTCATCAGTGAAATGAAGCAAAAAAGCGCCAGCTCAGCGCGGCGAATTTGCGTTGGATTCCAGGTGCTCCCGTGGCTGACTGGCCGTCAGCCACGGGGCAAACAAGCGAGTCGCGGCCGGCATGCACACGTACACCACCGACACCACGATGGTCAGGGTGATCAGGAACGTGGCGACCAGGTAGTTGGAGAGAAAAGCGTTGAGTTTGAGCAGCGGCCCCCAGAGCAGCGGCACCAGCAAGGTGTGCGGCAGAATTACCAGCAACGACACCACGGCCTGCTTCCAGCGCGGTGGCGGCGAGGCGGCATCGGCCAGTGGCGCGAACCAGAATTCATTGACCGGGTTGACCTCGGTCTGGTCGCCGTCTGCCAGCATCGGCGCGGCTTCATCGATCAGCGCCTGACGTTGCGGCGAATCGAGCCAGTGTTGCATGGCCTCGGTGGAGCAAAAGCGCAACACGCAGGTGAACATGTCCAGGCCAGCGTTCTTGCCGCGGATCACGTCCACGCCCAGATGTCCTTCCGTGCGCCCCGCTACGCTGACGATGTTGCGCAGCCAGGCTTCATAGGCCGCTTCGAAGCCGGCCTTGACCCGGTGCTTGACGATCAGCGTCACGATCTCATCGGACCCCGGCACTTTTTGAGTTTGGGCTTCAGGCATAACGGAGCACTCCGGGCAAACGAACATTGAGCGCCAGCCGTCCCGGCCCGGCGATAAACACAGAGGTGAAGATGATCAACAACAGCCAGCCGAACTGGCCTTCAGCCACACTCCATTGCGGGTGCACGACCAGCAGCGCCACCAGCAGCACAAACAGAATAGGCAAGCACGCCAATCGCGCCAGGACACCGGCGACGATCAATAGCGGGCACAGGACTTCGGCGAAAATCGCCAGGATCAGAGTGAGGTGGGCACCGAGGTGGAACGGGTCTTCAATCAGTTGCAACTGCGCACTGAAGTCCAGCAGCTTGGGCAAGCCGTGAACCCACAGCAGGAACAAGCTGCCGGTGACCCGCAGAAACAGCAGACCGACATCCCGCGCCTGTTCATCCCGTTGCGAAGCGTTCATGGCTCACCCTTGTTCAATCATTGGATTGAATAGTGCCGCCAAGGGGTAGGGAAAAATTGGATGTACGTGCTCTCTTTGTACCGCGGGAATTGTGGCGAGGGAGCTTGCTCCCGCTGGGCTGCGAAGCGGCCCCAAAACCATTCGACCCAATTGCATCAGGTAGACCGCATGTACAGGGTTTACGACTGCTGCGCAGCCGAGCGGGAGCAAGCTCCCTCGCCACAGGGATCAGCGTTTGACCTCAGGTCATAGGGCCGGGTCGGCCTTCAGCTCCAGGCTATCCAGCGCCCGACTCACCGCCAGCTCACCGAACATGATGAGCTGCGCGACGCCCAGTATCGTGTTGCGCTGCGTCCCCTCCAGAAACCCGGCGCAGTCACTGGCGATCACCTTGGCCGAGGCAAAGGATTCGCAGGCATTGGCCAGTAACTCTTCGATGTTGATATCCGGGGCGACGGTATAAATCGTGCTCGGTTTGCGCGGGGTCTTGGGGGCTGACGGTTTTAGGTAGTGATCGAGGGCGCGTTCGGCGGCTTCGTTGAGTTTTTTGGGATCGTGGGGATCGTAGGGGGAAACGTCGTCGGTTTGAGGCGGGTTCGGTGTTGGTTTGAACATGGATAAATCTCCTAGAGTCACGGAGCCGCCACGGTTCGCTGCGATACGAAGGGGTGGCAGCTATACGCGGGTCGCAGACCGGGACTCTAGAACCGGCAGACCCGAAGGTCTCCCACGTACAGCCGCCATAACAAGAATGGAGGTTGTTGTGTGTCTAGAGGTACACGGGCTGCGAGACCCGATCGCTGATTCATCAGCGACCGACAAACGATAGAGCCCGCCCCCAAGGCGCACAAGCCGGCGGATTCTGGCGCAGTCGTAGGCAACGGCGCAAGGATCTGTAGCTTTCAGGAAGTAACGCTAAACACCATTAAACACAGCCCTCAAATCCACATACATCCCCTGTGGGAGCACGCAAAATCGGGTCGGCCATCAGGATCAAAAGATCGCAGCCTTCGGCAGCTCCAGTGGATCAGCAGGCACTGAGCCCCATTGTGGCGAGGGGGCTTGCCCCCGTTGGGCTGCGAAGCGGCCCCAAAACCTGCCGTCACCGTCTGTCTGGCAAACCGCATGTACAGGTTTTACGACTGCTTCGCAGCCGAGCGGGAGCAAGCTCCCTCGCCACAGGGATCAGGTCAGGTGGCCGGGTCAGCCTTCAGCTCCAGACTGTCCAGCGCCCGACTCACCGCCAGCTCACCGAACATGATGAGCTGCGCGACGCCCAGTATCGTGTTGCGCTGCGTCCCCTCCAGAAACCCGGCGCAGTCACTGGCGATCACCTTGGCCGAGGCAAAGGACTCGCAGGCATTGGCCAGTAGCTCTTCGATGTTGATGTCCGGAGCAACGGTGTAAATCGTGCTCGGTTTGCGCGGGGTCTTGGGGGCTGACGGTTTTAGGTAGTGATCGAGGGCGCGTTCGGCGGCTTCGTTGAGTTTTTTGGGATCGTAGGGATCGTAGGGGGAAACGTCGTCGGTTTGAGGCGGGTTGGGTGTTGGTTTGAACATGGTGAAACTCCTTGATCATTGGAGCCGTCGCCCATCGCTGCTAAACGAAAAAGGTGGCGGCTGTACGCGGGTTAGCAGACCAGGGATCAAGGAACCCGGCGCACCGAAGTGCCCCACGCAAAGCCGCCATAACGAAGAGCAACTGACTAAAACGGTGTCGCGGCACTGACGTGCCTTGATATTCACCGAGCGGCTAAACCCGATCGCTGATTCGTCAGCGACCTGGAAACGATAGAGACCTGGTTCAAGGCACACAAGCCGGCGGATTCTGGCGCAGCCGTAGGCAACGGCGCAAGGATCTGTAGCTTTCAGGAAGTAACGTTCAACACCTTTAAACACCGAACGTCGAATACCATAACCCTCCAGCCCCGCCTCTGGTCAACGAGTGTCAATGACAGTGTATTCCCGCACTTCGAAATCCGTCCTGGCCGCCGAACCAGGCACCTGATCCGTACACACCGAGAACACGATAGACAATAGGCTCCCGGGCCTGAGCGCCTGCAAATAGACGGCCGGTATGATCGTGCTGTAGCCACCAGACGTAACCCATGCTCGATGAACCGCGTTGCGCGAGTCCGTCCAAATGGGCAAATTGTGCTCGGCGTCGCTGGCATTGCGGCCCATCAACATCAACGACAATCGTTGTCCGATCGCAATATGTAGCCAAATGCCAAACGCCAGCGTCCCTCCGGCAATGACATCCTTCAGATCAAGCTCGGTTGTACCCTTCGCTTCGGCAATCATCGGGGAAACGAGCGAGTCCTTCGGGATAGGCAGAACATGTAACGGCCTGGGCAATGAAGAGACTGGATCCGATGAACCACGCCTGTAGGTGAACGAGATACTCGCCGCCTTGCCGATGCTGAAAGCCACCAATGGAACGGGCAACGTAATGTCCATGGGCATGGTGCCCACCGGGACAGGGATTGTGGTTCGCGAACCCGCCGCCGGCGTGCCTGGCTCGGCAGTCCAGTTCACGCTGACCAGGTCGGTAGACTCACTGGCGTAATTCAAGACAGCGGTCAAATGTGTGATCGCGTCAACCGGGTTCAAATTGGCGTTATCTGGCGCTTCCTTGATCGTCACTTCCCGGCTTACCACTGCGCTGGTCAGGACGATGTAGTTTCGATGGGCAAACGGCTGAGCAAGGGACTCATCCGGGCTCCCTTGCAGCCCCACCATCAACTTCAGGGTCAGTACGCTGCGGTCCTTGAGCCCGTGCAGGGCAATGGCGGAGTGGCTTCGCTCGTAAAAACCGAAACGGATGAATTCGTCAGTGATGACATTGCTCGGCGCACTCCAGTACCTCATACGGAAATCGCTGCCGTCGGCGTTCTTGCCCTCAAGCCACAACCAAAGGAATTGACCCCGAGCGCTCAAGGGCCACGCGTTAATACGCAGGATAACGTCGGTCAGGCCATTGATGTCCAGTATCGGACCTTCCCCGGACTGTTCTGCCTGGGTGATGAAGGGACGAGGCAAATCGCGTTGCGCCAGAGGCAGCACGTACACGACCTGTGGCTCTGAAGTCACGGGTGCAGCGGTGCCGCGAATGATGGTGTAAGTCACCGTCACCGTCTGGCTCAGATTGAAGAGTACTAGCGAAACCGGGATTCGAATCACCAGCGGCCGAGTGTTACCGGCGTTGATGAAAGCCGTAGTGAGAGAGCCGTTTGCTCCGGAGCCCGGTGCACCTGTCCAGGCCACACTCACCTGGTCGGTGGGCTGTAACGTCGGATCGGTCACCTCGATCGTGAGGGTATTCCTCACGTCCACCGGATTGAGGAGGGACTGATTGGCGCTTTCCTGGATGACAGGAGGCGGTGGGCTGCCGGCGTTCACTGTGGCGGTAGCGATGTTCATTGTTCTGTCCCTGTGCATGATCGATCCGGCCCCCGAAAGAGCATTGAATGAATCACACACCGACGTACGGGCACGCGCTACTGTCAGAACTTATAGGTGAGTGGCTGTTTCAGACGAACGGTGCAGCGCGGTTTCGCCTTACACAGCCGGAATATCCAGCGTCACCGACATGAACTGACTGATCCGCGACCTCAACCAGCGCTCTGCCGGGTCGTTGTCATGCACCCCGCTCCAGGCCATCGACAGTTGCGCGGCGTCGATGGGAAACGGCGGATCTTCGGCGCGCAACCCACAACCCTCAACCAATGCACACGCGGCGTAATCCGGCACGGTGGCGATCATCTCCGTGCCGACGAGCAACGCGCGCAAACCACTGAATTGCGGCACGCCCAGCACCACGCGGCGGGTGCGGCCGACCTTGGCCAGGTCGAGGTCGATGTTGCCGCTCAGGTCGCCGGAGAACGACACCATCGCATGCGGACGGGCGCAGTATTCGTCCAGCGTCAGCGGCCCCGGGCGGTCATCGCCGCGCAGGACTTTGCAGGGAATGTCGCGCAGTTTTTTGCGTTTGGCATTGGCCGGCAGATCCGTGGTGTAACTCACCCCCACCGAGATTTCCCCCGACGCCAGCAACGTCGGCATCAACAGATAATTGGCACGGCGTACCACAACCACGATCCCCGGTGCCTCTTCCTGCAATTGCCGCAGCAACGGCGGAAACAGCCCGAACTCGGCGTCGTCCGACAGCCCGATGCGAAACACATCGCAGCTGCTGGCCGGCTCAAACTCCTTGGCGCGGCTGACCGCCCCCGAGATGGTGTCCATCGCCGGTTGCAGTTCCTTGAGAATCGCCAGCGCCCGCGCCGTCGGTTCCATGCCACGGCCGTTGCGCAGCAACAACGGGTCGTCGAACAAATCACGCAACCGGCCCAGTGCCGCGCTCACCGCCGGTTGGCCCATGAACAGTTTTTCGGCGACGCGGGTCAGGTTCTTTTCGAACATCAGGGCTTCGAAAATCACCAGCAGGTTCATGTCGACGCGGCGCAGATCGTTACGGTTCATGGGCACGGTTCCCTTTTGTGTTCAGCCAGGCTCAAGTGTGTCGGACTTTACTCGATCATCGGCACTTTCGCCGCTCGTTTGTAAGGCCCGTACTCGATCGGTACCCACTGGAAATGCTTGTCCACTGCGGTGATATGGCCGACACCCGGAAACGGCAAATGCGCTGCCGTGACCCAGATCTTGCTCGCCGCCGCATCGCTGAACACCTTGGCACGGCTCTTGATCGCCTGCTGATTGTCGACGTCGAAACGGATCGATACCTCGGGATGCTCGAACTGCACCGCCAGGTTATGCACCAGATCACCCATGAACAGAATGCTCTGGCCTTGGGAGTTGAACCGATACGTAGTACTGCCCGGCGTGTGCCCCGCCTCCAGTTCGGCATCGACAACGCCGGGCACGGGCGACTGCCCGGCGGTAAAGGTCTTGAAGCGGCCCGCCGCGATGTACGGCGCGGTGGAGTCCTGGGCGATCTTGAAAAACTCCCTGGCGCCGACCGGTGCCTTGGCCATGGCCTGGGGATCAAGCCAGTAATCGGCTTCTGCCTTGGCCGCGTACACCGTTGCGTTGGCGAACACGGGCTTTTGCTGCCCATCCACCAACCCGCACACATGATCCAGATGCAGGTGAGTGAGCAGGATGGTATCGACCTGTTCCGGCTGGTAACCGGCGGCTTTCATGTTCGCCGACAGTTGGCCCGCCGTGGCACCGATGCACTGCCCTGCTCCGGTATCCACCAGAATCAATTGTTTGCCGGTATTCACCAGAAACGCATTGAACGCGGTTTGCACCCCCGGCGTTTCAATCGAACGACGAGCCAGCAACGCGCGGATCTGGTCTTGGGTCAGCCCCTCGAGCAGTTTGGGCGACAGGTCGTTGTAGCCATCGAACAACGCCGTCACCTCGTAGTCGCCCACCGCGAGCCGGTAGTAACCGGGCACCTGAGTGTTCACCTGAGCCGGTGCCTGGGCCAGGCTGATGCCAGACATCAGCGCCAATGCCAGGCCAAGTCCACCAAGTGTGCAAACGCGGGATTGCTTCATGAGATCACCCTTGATCGAGCCAGAAAAAGCGGCCCAGTCCAGGCCGCTACACGTCGCCCATCTTGCATGACCGTGCATCGGTGCGAATTGCAGTGATGTGCTCAGTTGGCGCATTTTCACCTTCAGCCTGAGCGCGGAATTAACAACGTTTAACTCGCAAGCCAAAGCCTTCACGACCAAGAATGAAGCCATCCGCGCGGACTTCTTTTTTGAGATTTTTCAGAAAGGGAAATGTGCTGACCCACCGTGCAGTGCACCCGCGCACGCCCACCGACACGGACATTGGCCATGGCTCACTTTCAGCAAAACGCGATCAGGGCGTATGCCACTGAAACGCAGAAAAAGACCACGGGCGGCCTTAGCCCCTGGCGTGAAAACCTGGTTAAACAGTTGATCCTCGACCACCTCGGCGAAACCCTGGAAGTAACCGAGCTGGCACGGGCCTGTGCCCTGTCGCGCAGTCATTTTTCCCGTGCGTTCAAGTGCAGCACCGGTGTTTCACCGCAAGACTGGATCCGACAGCAACGCATCGCCCGGGCCAAACAGCTGATCCGCAACACCGACCTGACCCTGACGCAAATCAGCCTGGAATGTGGCTTCTGCGACCAGGCGCATTTCTCCCATATCTTCACCCGCAGCGAAGGCATCACACCGTTTGCCTGGCGCTGCCGTGCCATGCGTACTCTTCCCTCTCACAACAGCAAAAGATCGCAGCCTTCGCCAGCGCCTACAGGTGCTCACATGTCCCTGTAGGCGCCGGCGCCTTTGATTTTGATCAGCCCTTGATGAACGCCAGCAGATCTTCGTTGAGTTGATCCTTGTGGGTATCGGTCAGGCCGTGTGGAGCTCCCGGATAGACTTTCAATGTGGAGCCCTTGACCAGTTTTGCCGAGGCGATGCCCGAGGCTTCAATCGGCACCACCTGATCGTCGTCGCCATGCACCACGAGGGTCGGCACGTCGAACTTCTTCAGGTCTTCGGTGAAGTCGGTTTCAGAGAACGCCTTGATGCAGTCGTACGCATTCTTGTGGCCGGAAGCCATGCCCTGCAGCCAGAACCAGTCGATCATGCCTTGCGAAGGTTTGGCACCCGGCCGGTTGAAACCGAAGAACGGACCGCTGGCCAGATCCTTGTACAACTGCGAACGGTCGACCAAAGACGCCTGACGAATACCGTCGAACACTTCCATCGGCAGGCCGCCCGGGTTGGCCTCGGTCTTGAGCATCTGCGGCGGTACCGATGAAATCAGCCCGGCCTTGGCCACGCGTCCAGTACCGTAGCGACCGATGTAGCGCGCCACTTCGCCACCGCCAGTGGAGAAACCGAACAACACAGCGTTTTGCAGATCCAGATGCTCGATCAACTGCGCCAGGTCATCGGCGTAAGTATCCATTTCGTTGCCGAACCATGGCTGGCTCGAACGGCCGTGACCACGGCGGTCATGGGCGATGACCCGGTAGCCTTTGGAGGCCAGGAAGATCATCTGCGACTCCCAACTGTCGGCGTTTAACGGCCAACCGTGGCTGAAGACGATCGGCTGACCGGTGCCCCAGTCCTTGTAGTAAATCTCGGTGCCGTCTCGGGTAGTAAAGGTGCTCATTACGACTCTCCTGATGCATGGGTTTACGACGATTAACAAGAGGTTTGAGCCAGGCGTTCGGCCAGGCGCGCCACCCGCTCGCCCAAATGTGCGGCGGTGCGGCGGTCTTCCAGGGGCGGAGCAAATTCGGGGGATTGTTCGACGTTCGATTGGGCCATCGCCCCCAGCGAACTGCCGAGTCGGTTCAACTGCCCGTCGAACAGGCCGAGGCTGCTGCGCGCCGGCAGCAGGTCGAGGCCGACCCAGATCATCGAGTGCTGGGCGGCGAACACCGCCATCTGCAGCAAGGTGTTGAGCTTGTCGCCGCACAGACAACCGGAGTTGGTGAACCCGGCAGCGAGTTTGTCGCGCCAGGGCTGGGCCAGGTAGAACGAGGCGGTGGCCTCCATGAAACCCTTGAAGGCTGCCGAGGCGCTGCCCATGTAGGTGGGGGCGCCGAAGATGATTGCATCGGCACGGTGCAAGCGTTCCCAGTGGTCGTCCACTTCCTCCACCGGAATCAGCCGACAGGTGCTGCCCAGGTGCCGTTCCACACCCTGGCCCACGGCTTCGGCCATGACCCGGGTGTGCCCGTAGCCACTGTGATAAACCACCACCACGTTGCTCATTCCGGCTCCTCCAGAAGTGTTCGTCCTTTTTTGCGGCACGCTTTTTGTTGCACTTTCTGTTGCAAAAAGGTCGATACCTTCGGCTACTTGAAGAAAAGGATTTTTGAGCGTAGACCGGATCGGTACGAGTTAAACGTTGTTAATTTTCTGCCGTACACCCATGGCCCCAGCGTGCCGTTCACTAGCGCTGAGTCCAATAAATACGGGACCGTCGGGCACTGACAGCAAGGCCGCAGCCGTTGCACCTGCTGCCTAGATGTATGACGCCACGTTGCGCTGCCGAAAAAACCTTAGGAATATGCCTGGATACCGCGTGATAGACGGACGCAAGCAGGAGTGACCCGTTGACCCTTTCCCCCGAACAGGCCATCCATTTCGGCCCCTACCGGATCTACCCTGGCCAACGCCTGGTGATGGAGGCCGGCCAGCCCTTGCGCCTGGGCAGGCAAGCCATGGACATTCTGTTGATGTTGCTGGAGCACGCAGGTCAGGTGGTGAGCAAGCAGCAACTGATCGCGCGGGTCTGGCCCAAAAGCGTAGTGGAAGACACCAACCTGCGCGTGCACATGGCGGCACTGCGCAAAGCCCTCGGTGACGGTCAAGCCGGCCAGCGCTACATCGTCACCGTCGCCCAGCGCGGCTACAGTTTTGTCGCGCCGTTTGCCCTGGAGTCCATCGAACAACACCCCCAAAACGACGCCAATGAACCGGTCGGCCATAACCTGCCGGTGCGCCGGACTCGCATGATCGGCCGTCAGGCCCTGGTCGACAGACTGCTGGCGCAACTCTCACAGCAACGTTTCATCACCCTCGTGGGCCCCGGCGGGATCGGCAAGACGACCGTGGCGCTGCGCGTCGCCGAGCAACTGATCGGTCGCTATCGAGACGGCATTCGCCTGGTGGACCTGGCAACGATCAACTGCCCTTTGATGATCGGCGCGCACCTGGCGACAGCGCTGGGCTTGCCGTTGCATGACGCCGACCCCATGAACGGGCTCGCCACATGCTTGCGCGAACGGCAGATGCTGCTGGTCATCGACAACTGCGAACACCTGATCGATGCCATTGCGTTGCTCTGCGAAAGCATCCTGCGCGCGGCACCCCAAGTGCACATTCTGGCTACCAGTCGCGAAAGCCTGCGGGCCGAAGGCGAATACGTGCAGCGCCTGGAATCACTGGACTGCCCGCCTCCCATCGCCCTGCTCGACCGCGCTCAGGCCCTGACATTTTCGGCGCTGCAATTGTTTGTCGAGCGGGCGATGGCCAGCCACGACAGCTTCGAACTGAGCGAAGCCGACCTGCCGCTGGCGATTGAAATCTGCCGACGTCTGGACGGCATTCCGTTGGCGATCGAACTGGCGGCGGCGCAAGTCGGCAACCTGGGTTTGAGCGGCTTGCTGTCGCAACTGCAAGACAGCTTTCGCCTGCTCGCCCAAGGCTGCCCGACCACCATGGGCCGCCATCAGACCCTGCGCGCCACGCTGGACTGGAGCTTCGAACTGCTCAATGCCTGCGAGCAGACGTGCCTGCGCCGACTGGGGATATTCCGGGGCGCTTTTACCCTGGAATCGGCGGCTGCCGTGATTGTCGGCCAGTACGTCGAGCCCGATGTGGTGTTTGCCTCGATTACCCAATTGGTGGCCAAGTCATTGCTGAACGTGGAAGTCAGCGACGAAGAAGTGTTCTACCGTCTGCTCGACACGACACGTGGCTATGCGCTGGAAAAACTCGACCAGGCCCAAGAGCTGGCGGACACCCGGGAGCGCCACGCCGAATGCTGCCTGGCCTTGATGCAGCAGGCGCAGAGCGATTGGGAACACACCCAGAGCGAGCGCTGGACCGAGCGTTACGCCCGCAACCTGGAAGACATTCGTGCGGCGCTCGATTGGGGCTTGAATACTCAAGGATCGCAAGCGTTGGCCATCCGCCTCGCCGCGACCTCGGCACCGCTCTGGCAAGAGCTGTCGCTGCTCAAGGAATACGGCGTGTACGTGCGCAAAGCCCTGGCATTGCACGAAGCGACGCACCAACCCTGCCTGCGTTTGACCATGAACCTCAAGCTTGCCCTCGGCAGTTCCTGCTACCACACCCTGGGCAGCAGCGCCGAAGCCGTCGAAGCCTTCGTCAGCGCCAAACACCTGGCCAAACACTGCAACGATGTGGCCGGTCAGCTCAAAGCGATTTCCGGGCACCTGGCGGTTGATCTCAGTTGCGGCCACTACCAACTGGCCCTGGAGCAGAGCCGACAATTCGAGCGGTTGAGGCCGCACGACGACGCGGTGACGGCCCTCAGCACCCAACGCTTGCGGGTCCTGGCCCTGCATTTTGCCGGGGATCAGGCACTGGCGCGGGAGAATGCCGAACAGGTCATTCAACGCCTGGCCCAGAGCGGCCAACTCAACCGTTTCACCCATGGCTTTGGCGTGCAGTACGACCAGAGTGTGGCGGCCCTGACGATTCTGGCGCGCATTCTCTGGCTGCAAGGGCTCCCGGAAAAAGCCTGGCACACCGCACGACAGGCGCTCGACATCGCGATGCAAATCAATCATGGCACGTCCATCTGCTACACCCTGGCGCTGTCCGGTTGCCTGATCGCCCACTACAACGGCGACACTCCGGTCGCCCGCGAGCTCTTGGCCTTGCTGCTTGAGCAGGCGAAGAAACACTCGGTGTTGCTGTTCTACACCTGGGCCAAACATTACGCGCAAGTGATCGACGGAACTGATGCGCCCTCATCCCCGCGACCGGACACCGGGTTGGTCAAGGAAATCATGGTCACTCTGGGCAGCCGTTTCATCGATGATGCGTTGCTGGAGCGGGCCGAAAACGGCTCGGCGGGCTGGAGCACGGCAGAGATTCTGCGGGTCCGGGCCGACGCGTTACTGGCAGAGGATTGCCCGAGCAGCGTTAACGCGGCCGAGGCGGCGCTGCTCAAGGCTTTGGCCGTGGCAAAAACCCAGGGCGCGCTGGCCTGGGAGCTGCGCAGCGCCACATCACTGGCCCAGCTGTGGCAGCGTCAGGGCCACCTCCGGCAAGCCCATGAGCTGCTGGCGCCGATTTACCAGCGCTTCACCGAAGGTTTCGCCACGCCGGACCTGATAAAAGTCCGGCGGTTACTCGACGAGTTGCAGCGCGACCAGCCCGACTGATGTCCAGTGGGCCCGGTTGATGTAGCGCTCATAACGCAGTTCGAAGGCACGCAAGTAACCGCTGTTTTCGAGTTTCTCCAGGGCGTAGGTGCGCGTGGTATTGAGGAAACGGTAGCGCGTCACGCCGTTGCCCTGCTCCACCGACAACAGTGATTTATTCGCCAGACTCGCCACCACGTTGACCAGGCTTGCGGGCAACAACATCGCGCCACTGATCACGCCAATCGCCGCGTCCAGGGTGAACGCCATCTTGAACACCGCCAGCCGCTGCAACACGATCTGTTCCAACGGGCTCAGCCGTTCATAGCTCCAGTCCAGTGCGGCTTTGAGATTCTGATGCCGTGGCACGGCGGTGCGTCGACCTTGGCTCAACAGCTGAAAACAGTTGCCCAATTGCGCTTGCAACCCCACCAGCGCCAATGCATCGATCTGCGCCGCTGCCAGCTCAATGGCCAGGGGCAAGCCATCCAGCCGCCGACAGATTTCGCGCACAGCCTTCAGATCCTGTTGGCGCAAGGCAAACCCTTGCTGACGGGCTCGGGCGCGGCTGACCAACAACTGCACCGCTGAATACCCCATGGCCTCGTCCACGCTATAAATCGCCGAGGCTGGCGGCACCGTCAGGGCGGGTAACCGCAGCAGCGTTTCCCCCGCTGCTCGCAGCGGCTCGCGACTGGTGGCGAGGATCGACAGCCGTGGCGCCGTAGCCAATAAATCCTCGACCACTGCCCGGCAACGTTCGACCAGGTGTTCGCAGTTGTCGAGCACCACCAAGGCATGCCGTTGCGCCAGCGTGTTTGCGCCAACGTCCAGTTCCAGGGTGCGCGACAGATGATCGACAAGCTGCGACGGGTCATCGATGGCCGCCAGATCAACCATCCAGACACCGTCCCGATAGTGCTGCAACAGCAACTCGGCCACACGCAACGCCACGGTGGTCTTGCCGATGCCAGCAGGGCCGATCAGGGTCATGAAACGTCGAACCGGCAACTGCCGGACCACGCTGCCGACGATCGAGTCGCGACCGGTCACCGGTGTGAGCCGCGCAGGCAGGTTGTGTTGAGGCTTGTGCACGGTTTCGACCAGCACCGACGTGCCTGCGCGGTCATGCTGCACCGGGGCGATAAAGCTATAACCGCGCTGGGGAATATTAACGATGTAGGGCTGCCCGTTCGGCCCATCGCCAAGCGCTCGACGCAGGGCGGCGATGTGTACGCGCAAGTTGATTTCCTCGACCACCGAGGTCGGCCATACGTGGGCAATCAGCGCCTCTTTGCTGACCACCGCACCAGCGTGCTCAACCAGCACCTGCAAAATTTCCAGGGCTCGCCCGCCCATGCGCAGCGGCCGATCACCGTCCAGAATCAGCCGCTGATGCAGGTGGAATGCGTAGGGCCCGAACCGCAGCACCGTGTCGCTGTTTATCTCTCTGAGGTTGTTCATGCACGTTCATACGCTGAAAACCTGGCCTGGGTCGAGGAACTGCAAGCTCCGTCGAACCCGTCCATCCAGGCTCCCGCACCTCCAAAAAAAGAGTTCACGGGTATCTTGGCAGGCATGGGTGACGGTACAACGGCCACGGGAGGAGCATCACGGCCATCGCGGTGCGCACAACGGACAACAGCGCGTTAACTGAACTGCTCGCGGTACTGGGTGGGGGTCAGGCCGAGCTTTTCACTGAACAGAAAACGCATATGCCGCACGCTGCCGAAGCCACTTTTATAGGCCACGGTCTTGAGCGGCAGCTCGCTGGTTTCCAGCAGATTCCTGGCGTGATCGATGCGCGCGCTTTGCAAAAACTCCATCGGCGTCATGTTCACTTCCCGTGCGAAAACCCTGGCGAAGTGCCGGGCACTCATGTTCACCAGACTGGCCATGCGCTCGATGCTGAATCCTTCGTCGAGGTTTTCGAGCACATGCTTCTGCACCCGGGTGATCGGCGTTTCCTGGGGCGCCACTGCAGCCATCAACGGACTGAACTGCGCCTGCCCGCCCTGGCGTTTCATCACCACCAGCAGCACTTTGGCGACGTCCTGGGCGACTTTCTTGCCGTGGTCCTGGGCAACCACCGCCAGCGCCAGATCGATACCGGCGGTGACACCGCCGGAAGTGATGAGGTTGCGGTCCTGCACGAAAATCTGATCGGTCTCGACGATGGCCTTGGGGAAGCCCTTGATCAGTCGTTCGGTGTAATGCCAGTGCGTGGTCACGCGAAAGCCGTCCAGCAACCCGGCATGCCCGAGCACGAACGCGCCGGTGCAGATCGACCCGTATCGGTCCGCGCGGCTGACAGCGCCCTGAAGCCAGTTGAGCAGCGGTGGATGCTTTTCGTTGTAGGCACCCGGCCCGCCCGGCACCAGCAACAGGTCATAGTGCTCGTTAGCCTGATCGATGTGCAGATCCGCCAGCACGCTCACGCCGTTGGAAGCTCGCAATGCGCCCGGCGCGGTGCCGATGGTCGACAGCTCGTAACGGTCCGCCGGTTGCAGATAACGATTGGCGATGGAAAACACCTCCATGGGGCCAGCCATGTCGAGCAGGAGAAACTCTGGGAACAACACCATTGCCACGGTTTTCATGGATTCAAGGTCACTAATAGAGAACTGTTCAATACCATTGCGCCACCCACAGGTCTGGCGCCCCACATTATGGCCACATGTAACAACAAGCATACATGAACCCGTTCACACAACTGTCAACCTGTGCGAGACAGTATTTCAATTTCCATCTACTTACTGCACTTTCAGGTAAACATTAACCTTCTCCTCACTCGGACGAATTCACGTCCTGACAGGAGATTTCATCATGCTGACCCTTCGCAAAGCTTCGGATCGCGGCGCGGCCAATCACGGTTGGTTGAAGTCGTTCCATACCTTCTCCTTTGCCAACTACCGCAACCCACGGGAACAGGGTTTTTCCGACCTGTTGGTGATCAACGACGACCGCGTAGCCGCTGGCAAAGGCTTTGGCCAGCACCCTCACCGCGACATGGAGATTTTCTCCTACGTGCTCGAAGGCGCACTGGAACACAAGGACACTTTAGGCACCGGTTCGGTGATCCGCCCTGGCGATGTACAACTGATGAGCGCCGGCAGTGGCGTGGCGCACAGTGAATACAACCACTCATCGACTCGCCCGGTGCACTTCCTGCAAATCTGGATCGTGCCTGACGTCAGCGGCGCCAAACCGCGTTATCAGCAAGAGCATTTCAGCACGCAGAAAAAACGCGGCCGCTTGCAGTTGATCATCTCCCCGGATGGGGCCAAGGGTTCATTGAAAGTCCGGCAGGATGCGCGGGTGTATGCCGGCCTGATCGACGGCAAGGAAAGCGCCACGCTGGAACTGGCTGCCGATCGCTATGCTTATGTGCATGTGGCGCGGGGCAGTGTCGAGCTGAACGGCCTGCAGCTGCAGGAAGGCGACGGCGTACGGGTTCGCAAAGAACAGGTGCTGACCTTGAGCAATGGCGTGGATGCCGAGGTGCTGGTGTTTGATTTACGGCCGCAGGAATTGCCGGAAATGCCGTGATCCCATTGTTCAACGCCCGCAAAAAAACGGCCTGATCAAGGCCGTTTTTTGGCCGCGACAAAAATCCTGTAGGAGCGAGGCTTGCCCGCGAAGAACGATGACGTGTAATACCTGAAAAACCGCGGCGCATTCTTCGCGGGCAAGCCTCGCTCCTACAGGCCACAGGAATACCTAAATCGCCGCCCGCAATTCCCGTGGCGACAGGCCGTAATGTGAGCGAAAGCGCACGGCAAAACGTGAGGCCGAGGCGTAGCCGCTGGCACCGGCAATTTCACCGATGGGCCGGGAAGTGGTTTGCAACCATTGCAACGCGGTCGCCAGTCGAACGCTTTCCAGAATATTCCTGAAGCTGCTCCCCTCATTGGCCAGTTGGCGACGCAAAGTCGACTCACCAAGATTCAGGTGTTGAGCGACGCTCGCAACCGTCCAGTCGCTCTCAGGGCTGCCCATCACCAACTGCTGCACACGCTCGCACAGTGGATCATTGCGATCCATCAGCAGCGGTCCGGCCTGGCCGTTGAGGCCCAGGCTGAGCAGAACCGCTTCCCCATAGTGGGTGCGTAATGCATCCGGCGCGTTCGCATTGATGGCGGCCAATAACTGCTCCCATGCCTGCGTCGTATGCCTGTCCAGAGGCACACACAGATCTGTCTTCGGGGCACGGTGACCATTCATGATCTGCCGGCCATATCGGCTGCTGAAGTTGCGCAGTGTTGAACCGGGAAAGGTCACGACATCGGCGATGTAGTGACCGTGAAGACCGGGGAAGTTCGAGATACCAAGCTCACGCCCGGCCGGCAACAGAATCAGATGTTGCGGCCCTGCGCGCATCTCCCGGTCATCCCATTGCAACAGCTTTTCCCCCTGCCGCACTCGACACAAGGTGGTCGCGAAGATCGGCACCCGTTGCAAGGTATGAGGCTGCCGCGCCCGTATGACACACGCATCGATAATGTTTTCCCGGTGCTGGATGCCGTCACAAGGGCGCATCGTTCTTAACGTCCGTAAGTTGAAGTGATGGTCGCTTTGGCCAAGGCGTTGGCAT
Source organism: Pseudomonas sp. DF5 (assembly GCF_058148225.1). Lineage (NCBI taxonomy): Bacteria > Pseudomonadati > Pseudomonadota > Gammaproteobacteria > Pseudomonadales > Pseudomonadaceae > Pseudomonas > Pseudomonas sp. DF5. Next base: position 26,335 of record NZ_JBYVYM010000031.1, on the reverse strand, counting down.
TGAGCATATAGCCCACCAAGGCTCCGCTGGCCTGGCTGTCGAGTGGCAGCTTATCGACTTTCAACGCCCATACGGTGAATTGATAGCGATGGGGCTTATCCCCCACAGGAGGGCACGCTCCGCCAAATCCCGGTTGGCCATAATCGGTTCGTCCTTGTACGGCACCGGCAGGCAGGTTCGAACCGACCCCGCTTGGCAAACTTTTGGTTGAAGCCGGTAAGTTGACCACCGTCCAATGCCACCAGCCGCTGCCAGTCGGCGCATCAGGGTCATAGACCGTGATTGCGTAACTTTTAGTGCCCGCCGGGGCGTTGGACCAAGACAGTTGCGGAGACGTATTGCCCCCTTCGCAACCGAAGCCCTGGAACACCTCGCGACTGGTCAGCGGGTGATTTTCAGCAATATCCTGGCTGGTCAACGAGAAGTCGGCAGCGTGCCCGGTGAGCACGACGCCCATGGACAATGCGGATAGGATAATTCGGATGTTCATCGTGACCTCATCGGTGTCTTGGCGTGAAGCACGATTCTAGAGAGAGCAAAGGCTGATTACTGTGCCGAAACGCTCGACCATTGTGCCTGAACGCTCTCTCGATCCAGGCACTGTCACAGGTGATCTCAAACCGCTGCGAAGATATTCTTCATCGCCGCATACTGCAGCAGCATGATGGTCTTGGCATCGCAGATTTCCCCGCGATAAAACGCCTCGAGGGCGTCGTCGAACTTCCACTCCAACACTTCCAGTTCTTCAGTTTCGTCTTCCAGCCCACCGCCCTCGCTGACTTTCGAAGAGGCATCGTACTCGGCAATAAAGAAATGCAGTTTCTCCGTGACCGAACCGGGGCTCATGTAGGACTCGAACACCTTCTGCACATGGTGGACGCGATAGCCGGTTTCTTCCTCGGCTTCAGCGCGAATGCGCTCTTCGGGCGCAGCACCTTCCAGCAGCCCCGCCGCGACTTCAATCAACAAGCCATCATGGCCGTTGACGAACACCGGCAACCGGAACTGGCGGGTCAGCACGACGGTTTTCTTCTCGCGGTTGAACAGCAGGATCGCTGCACCGTTGCCACGGTCATAAACCTCGCGGGTCTGGCGCTGCCAGTCGCCGTTGTTGCGCAAGTAATCAAACGTGATTTTCTTCAGCAGATACCAGTCGTGGGACAGCACCTGGGACTCGATGATGTTGACCCGCTCGGCTGTGTTCGACATGACAATCCATCCTTATGTTCGTCAGAAAGCGTCCATGTTAGGCGAAAACAGAAAAGCCCGGCGACTGTCGTAATGCTGTGCACTCAAGAGAACCTTGAGCCGGAGAAACCTGTGGCGAGGGAGATTGCTCCCGCTGGGCTGCGTAGCGGCCCCAAAAATCTGACAACCATTGCGATTTTTGTGAGCGCTACGCACTCAAGCGGGAGCAAGGTATCCGTCCGGTCAACACACCTTCCTGACCTTCAGTCAATCTGCTCGAACCGCCGCCTGGTCACGAACAGCCCCGCGCCCACCGGCACGGCAAGGACCGACATCAATCCCAAGTCAAAGCCCAGCAACTGGGTCTGGCTCACTGCAACGCAGCCGATTGCGCCTGCCACCACCAGCGTCACCCCTAGCCACTTGCGCAGCGGGTACGGCTTAAGAAACCGATCAAGTAGAAAGGCCAGCGCCACGACGATGACCGTCTGGGTAATTTCGGACATGTGCAGCCCCACTCAGGTCTTGATGATCAGGGATTCTGAAGAGCGCTGTGGGCCAATCCCACCATTGACCTGCGCCTGGATGCTGACGATTACGTCGCCAGCATGGTAGGTGGGCAGAGCGTCATTGACGTACGAGCGCACACCCGCAGTTACAACAGTACCTGCGGCGACACTGCCTGCAGGTCCGGCTAAACCGCCCACAGTACCGGCAGCGCCACCGAAGGCGGAGGCGGCCAGGTTGGCGACCTTGGTGCGTTGGGCATTGAGGGCATCGCCCTGTTGCCGGGTCAGCGGCTTGGAGATGCCGATCATCACGCACGGCAGGCTCTTGGCCTGCATCTTGTCGTACACCTCGACAACCTTGCTGTTGACCTCATAGTGGGCGCTTTTCGCCTCGCCAAAATGCAGCTCGCGCAGGCGTCCGCGCTCGCTGTCGGTGAGGGTGATCTGCGAGACGTTGAAGACGATCCCGTGAGTGCCCATGTATTGGGAAGTCCCTTCGAACTTCATCGCGCGCATCCTTTCGAGGCAAAGATGGCGATTCTCTACAAGGAGCGCATTGGATTCAAATCATTTCACCTTGCCGGCAAGGTGTGTTGGCTCCCTCGCCACAAGTTCTTACTGACTCAAGACGCTCTTGAGTGAACCGCATTGCGGCGCTTTCATCCTCAGGAAAGTTGCGCCCTGTATTCTTTCTGATACTCCCCGGCGAGGGTTTCTTTCTGTTGGTCGTCGAGTAACTTGCCGGCCATCTGAAAGAACTTCTGCTCCTCCTCTTTGAGGTGGTGATGGACCTTCTCCGAGAGTTTTTTCGCCGTTGCCAACCAGGACGGACTGGACATTTCGGTGGCATCCAGCGTTTCCATCATCTCGTCCATTTCGTGGTGTTCGCAGATAGCGTGGCGGCCAAGATCCACGCCGTTGTCGAACTCCATCAGCGGGATGTAGAAATGGCGTTCTTCAGCGGTTGCGTGGGCCTGAAGCTCGGATTTGAGCCGTTTGTAAGCCTCGACCCGTTCCGGGGTGTCGCCACTGGTTTGAATCACTGCATCGGCATAGCGGCGCTGACGGTCGTGGCTTTCGCGCAAGGCTTCAAAAATGTTCACGGGCTGCCCTCAATGACTGCTTTCAACAACGATGCTGTTCACGCTAGACATTCCCGGAGCCCCGGGGGTTCCTTGGGCTTCGGGGGGGATAGAACAATCGCCGCAACCGGGATAGGCTCCGTGTTCACTGCCATAAGGATGTGTTGCCTATGACCCTGCGAATTGAACTGTCGACAAACGCCACTGCGGAGGAGCGCGAAGCAATCCTCACACCACTGCGCGCCTACAACGCCGCAAAGGCCGGGGCCACGGTGTCGGAGCAGATTGCTTTGCTGGTACGCAATGACAGCGACGAGATTCTCGGCGGGCTTTATGGCCGAGTGTTTTACCAGTGGTTTTTCATTGAGTTGTTGTCGGTGCCGGAGCTGGCCCGGGGACAAGGGATGGGCTCGAAACTGATGCAGATGGCCGAAGACCTGGCGCGGGAAAAGAAATGCGTGGGGATCTGGCTGGACACCTTCGACTTCCAGGCGCCGGAGTTTTACAAGAAGCACGGCTACAGCGAGTTGGGGCACATTGCCGATTATCCGCCGGGCCACAAGCGCTTCTTCTTCCAGAAGCGCCTCGTTAACACTGATCAAGACGCGTAACTGTGGGAGCGGGCTTGCTCGCGAAGGCAGTGTGCCAGACAACATTCATGTCGACTGACGCGCCCTCTTCGCGAGCAAGCCCGCTCCCACACCGGAATGGCGTCAGCCGATCAGGCCGTGTTCAGAGGCAGGTCGCCAACGCCGCCAGACGGCGCTTGGCGACAAAATCATCATGCTGGGCGTAGTAGCTCAAGGCCGTGCCTGAAGCATCGCTGGTCACGTCCACGAAAGACTCGGCCGAGCGGGTGTAGACCGTCGAGCCGCCCTTCTTGCCCGGCTGCAAATACGCACCGGCATCGACGCCGAACACCGCCTCGTCCTGCCAGGCAAACTGCACGCACTGGGCGACGACTTTTTCCGGTTTGTCCGAGGTCAGGGTTTTGTACGGGGTTTTGGTGCGGGCGTCGTTCATCGCCGATCCGGCGCAGCCCGCCAGCAAGGTTGCGGCCAGCGCCACCATCAGAATTCGCATTGCGTTCGCTCATCAGGAAAAAGCGGACTGTACCACCGCGGCGCGGCGTATCGTTCTGCTTTACTTCATTTATACCGCGACACCGCGCAACGATTCGCGCACCCTGTCGCGCCGATAACCTCACATCACCCATTTTTCAGGAAAGCCATGACACCCAACGCCGAGTTCTACAAACCCTCCACCGACTATGCCGACAAGCTGATCAGCCAGATCGGTCAGACGCCGGCCTGGATCGCCAAGCGAATTGGCGTCACCGACAAGCGGATTCGTTACATTCTCGACGGCGAAAGAACCGTCAAAGGCGAAACCACACCGATCCAGATGACCTACACCGAGCAATTTGCCCTCGAGTGTCTGGCCGCAGCTGCCAAGGCGAGCAAAAAGCAGTCTTCGTAATCTCCCTCAAAGGGAGGTGTGGTTAACACTATTCAATGTGGGAGCGAGCCTGCTCGCGATGGAGCGACTCGGTCTACAAGTAAACGCCCTTCGCCGCCCTGCCGATAAAGCTTTATCATGGCCGCAGTTTTGCTGATCGAGTCCGTCATGAAATTCGCCATTGCGCTGTTTTCCGCCGCCCATGCGCCCTCCTCGCGCCGTGCCTTGTTGTTCGCCCAGGCCGCGCTGGCCGGCGGGCATGAGATTGTCCGGCTGTTTTTCTATCAGGATGGTGTCTACAACGCGTCCGGCAGTGTGGTCACGCCTCAGGATGAGCAGGATTTGCCCAAGCAATGGCGCAACTTTGTCAGCGAGCATCAACTCGATGGCGTGGTGTGCATCGCCGCCGCCCTGCGTCGTGGCGTGCTGAACGAGGAAGAAGCCCAGCGCTATCAGCGTGAAGCGGTCGCCGTGGGCGCGCCGTGGGAATTGTCCGGCCTTGGCCAGTTGCATGATGCGGTGCAGGACGCTGACCGCCTGATCTGTTTCGGAGGCGCGTGAGATGGCCAGATCCTTGCTGATTATCAGCCGTCAGGCGCCGTGGTCCGGGCCGAGTGCGCGGGAAGCGCTGGACATCGTGCTGGCCGGCGGAGCCTTCGATTTGCCGATCGGCCTGCTGTTTCTTGATGACGGCGTGTTCCAGCTCGCTGCGAAACAGGACGCCAAGGCGTTGCAGCAGAAAGACCTGAGCGCCAACCTGCAAGCCTTGCCGATGTTTGGCGTCGAAGACCTGTTCGTGTGCGCTGACAGCGTAGCGGCCCGAGGCCTGGACCCCAAAGGTCTGTCGCTTGAGGAAGCCCGGGTACTGAGCGCCCAGGACATCACCGCCCTTATTGACCGTTACGACCAGGTGATCACCCTCTGATGTCGACTTTGCATGTGTTGTCTCATTCCCCTTTCGGCGACGAGCGCCTGAGCAGTTGCCTGCGCGTGATCGGCCCCAACGATGCGCTGCTGCTGAGTGGCGACGCGGCCTATGCCTTGCAGCCAGGCACCGCGCCGTTCAGCTCTTTGCATGCTCGCAACCTGAAACTGTTCGTACTGGCCGAAGACGCACAGGCCCGTGCTCTGCAGGTTCCGGACTGGGCCAGTGCCATTGACTACCCGGCCTTCGTCGAACTGTCGATTCACTATGACAAGGTCAACAGTTGGCTATGAAATCCCTGACCGTTGGCGCCCGCGCCATTGAACTGGACAAGGACGGCTTCCTGGTGGAACTGAGCGACTGGTCTACCGAGGTGGCCACCGCCCTCGCCGCCGCCGAAGACATCGAGTTGAGCCCGGAACATTGGGAAATCCTCGAACTGCTGCGCAGTTTCTACGACGAATTCCAGTTGTCCCCGGCCACCCGCCCACTGATCAAGTACACCGCATTGAAGCTCGGCCCCGACAAGGGCAACAGCCTGCACCTGAACCGACTGTTCAAAGGCACCCCTGCCAAACTCGCCGCGAAACTGGCGGGCCTGCCCAAACCGACGAATTGCTTATGACCGACTACCCAGCGCTGACCCTTGAAACGCCCGCCGAGCACCCGTTCGCCCAATTCGTGCGGATTCTTGGCAAAGGCAAACGCGGCGCCCGCGATCTGACCCGGGCCGAAGCCCGCGAAGCCATGGGCATGGTGCTCGACGACAAGGTCGAGGACACCCAGCTCGGTGCGTTCCTGATGCTCTTGCGGCACAAGGAAGAAAGCGCCGAGGAAATGGCCGGGTTCACCGAAGCCTTGCGTGAACGCCTGAATCCACCGGCACTGGCGGTCGATCTGGACTGGCCGACGTACGCAGGCAAGAAGCGGCATTTGCCGTGGTATCTGCTGGCGGCCAAGTGCCTGGCGCAGAACGGCGTGCGCATCTTCATGCACGGCGGCGGCGCGCACACGGCGGGGCGACTGTACAGCGAACAACTGCTCCAGACGCTGAACATACCGTTGTGCCGCAACTGGCAGCAGGTCGGTGCGGCACTCGATCAGGGCGGTCTGGCGTTCATGCCATTGGTGGACTGGGCCCCCCAGCTTCAGCGAATGATCGACCTGCGCAACACCCTGGGCCTGCGCTCGCCGATCCATTCCCTGGCGCGGATTCTCAACCCGCTGGGCGCCCGTTGTGGCCTGCAAAGCATTTTCCACCCCGGCTACCAGGCGGTGCATCGCGATGCCAGCGGTCTGCTCGGGGACACGGCAATCGTCGTCAAGGGCGATGGCGGCGAGATTGAGATCAACCCCGACGCAGACAGTCACCTGTACGGCACCACCGGCGGCGAAAGCTGGGATGAAGAATGGCCGCAGCTGTCGAGCCAGCGCCACGTCAAACCGGCGAGCCTGGATCCGGAGCACTTGAAAGCCGTGTGGCGTGGCGATGTGGTCGACAGCTACCCGCAAATGGCGCTGATCTCGACCATGGCCCTGGCCTTACGCGGCCTTGGCCAGCCCCGCGAACAAGCCTTCGAAACCGCCCAGCAGTACTGGGATGCCCGGGACCGATCGATTTAATCGATCATAACCGCCCAACCTTTGCGCTTTTTGTTCGAACCTATGCGCATAGACTCCTCTCCAACGCTTATAGGTTGAGGAGTCAGGCACATGGGTTTGTTAGTCGAAGGTCGCTGGCAGGATCAGTGGTACCAAAGCAGCAAGGATGGCGCGTTCCAGCGTGAACAGGCGCAGCGTCGCAACTGGCTGACCGCCGATGGCAAGCCAGGCCCGAGCGGCGTCGGTGGTTTTGCCGCCGAGGCCGGTCGCTATCATCTCTATGTGTCCCTCGCCTGCCCGTGGGCCCACCGCACGCTGATCCTGCGCAAACTCAAAGGCCTTGAAAGCCTGATCGACGTGTCGGTGGTCAGCTGGTTGATGCTGGAAAACGGCTGGACCTTCGATAAAGGGCTCGGGTCGACTGGCGACAAGCTCGATCATTTCAATTTCATGCACCAGCGCTACACCGCCGATACCGCCGACTACACCGGCCGCGTCACCGTGCCGGTGCTGTGGGATAAACAGACCAACCGCATCGTCAGCAATGAATCGGCAGAGATCATCCGCATGTTCAACAGCGCATTCGATGACTTGACCGGCAATGACCTGGATTTCTACCCGGCACCGCTGCGCAGCGAAATCGACGCCCTGAACGAGCGGATTTATCCAGCGGTGAACAACGGCGTCTATCGCGCCGGGTTTGCCACCTCGCAGCAGGCTTACGAAGAAGCGTTCGATGAGTTGTTTGCCGAGCTGGATCGGCTGGAGCAACTGCTGGGCGCCAATCGTTACCTGACGGGTGAATACCTGACCGAAGCGGATATCCGGCTGTTCACTACCCTGATTCGTTTTGATGCGGTGTATTACGGCCACTTCAAATGCAATCTGCGGCGGATCGCCGATTATCCGAACCTGTCGAACTGGCTACGGGAGATTTATCAGTGGCCGGGGATTGCCGAGACGGTGGATTTCGAACACATCAAGAACCACTACTACGGCAGCCACAAGACCATCAATCCGACCGGGATCGTGCCTAAAGGGCCGGCACAGGATTTCACTGCGGCTCATGATCGGGCGCGGTTGAGTGGGAAAGGGGTTTGGCGCAAGGCCGAGTTCTGATCTGAAGCAAGGGTGGTTTTGAGGGCCTCATCGCGGGCAAGCCCGCTCCCACAGGAATTTGTGTGATGCCAAAGATTGCAGCTTCACCCAATAACCTGTGGGAGCGGGCTTGCCCGCGATGGAGGCGACTCGGCACTCAGACCTGCGCCTGAGCCCCTTCGAACCACGCCAGTTTCTCGCGCAGTTGCACCACTTCCCCAACGATCACCAGTGTCGGCGCATGCACTTCATGCTCCGCCACCAGCCGTGGCAGGTCGGCCAGGGTGCCGGTAAATACCCGCTGATTGACCGTGGTGCCCTGCTGGATCAACGCCGCCGGGGTATCGGCCGCGCGGCCGTGCTTGATCAACTGCTCGCAGATGATCGGCAAGCCCACCAGCCCCATGTAAAACACCAGGGTTTGCGCCGGCGCGACCAGGTCGGCCCACGGCAAATCGGTGGAACCGTCCTTGAGGTGCCCGGTGACAAACCGCACTGACTGCGCGTAATCGCGGTGAGTCAGCGGAATCCCGGCATACGCCGCGCAACCGCTGGCAGCGGTAATGCCCGGCACGACCTGGAACGGGATGCCATGGGCCGCCAGTTCTTCGATCTCTTCGCCGCCACGCCCGAAAATGAACGGATCGCCGCCCTTCAAGCGCACCACGCGCTTGCCGGCCTTGGCCAGGTCCACCAAATGCTGGTTGATCTGCTCCTGAGGCACAGCGTGATCGGCGCGGCGCTTGCCGACGTAGACCCGCTCGGCATCGCGACGGCACAAATCCAGAATCGCCGGCGCCACCAGACGGTCATACAGCACCACGTCGGCTTGCTGCATCAGGCGCAAGGCGCGGAAGGTCAACAGGTCGGGATCACCCGGCCCGGCGCCCACCAGATAAACCTCGCCAGTGGCTACCGGGGCTTCGCCATTGATTTTGGCCAGCATCAAGCGCTCGGCCTCGGCGCCCTGCCCGGCCAGTTGCCGGTCGGCAATCGGTCCCTGGAACACATCCTCCCAGAACGCCCGACGCTGCTGCACATCCGGAAACAGACCTTTTACCTGGTTGCGGAAACGCGCCGCCAGACCGGCCAGTTGACCGTAAGTGGAAGGAATCCAGGTTTCCAGCTTGGCGCGAATCAACCGCGCCAGCACCGGCGCATCGCCGCCACTGGACACGGCAATGATCAGCGGCGAACGGTCGACGATCGCCGGGAAGATCACGCTGCACAGGGCCGGCGCGTCCACCACGTTGACCGGCACGCAACGCCGATGGGCATCGGCGGAGACTTGCGCGTTCAGCGGTTCATCGTCGGTGGCGGCGATGATCAGCCCGCAACCATCCAGATCCGCCTCGACGTAGCCACGCACCAGGCACTCGCCACCGCTGCCGGCTACCAGCTCACGCAACTGCGGTTCGATTTCAGGTGCGACCACCCGCAGCAGCGCACCGGCTTCGGCCAGCAGGCGGGATTTGCGCAAGGCAATCTCCCCCCCGCCGACGACCAACACACGACTGCCGCGAAGGTTATGGAACAGCGGCAGATAGTCCATTTAGCCGATGACCTCAAGGCCACCCATGTACGGCTTGAGCACTTCAGGGACACGGATCGAACCGTCGGCCTGCTGATAGTTCTCGAGTACCGCCACCAGGGTACGACCGACCGCCAGGCCGGAACCGTTCAGGGTGTGCACCAGCTCAGGCTTGCCGGTTTCCGGGTTGCGGAAACGCGCTTGCATACGGCGCGCCTGGAAGTCGCCACAGTTGGAGCACGACGAAATCTCGCGATACTTGTCCTGGCTCGGAATCCACACTTCCAGGTCGTAGGTCTTGACCGCGCTGAAGCCCATGTCACCGGTGCACAGCGCCAGGGTGCGGTATGGCAGCTCCAGCAGTTGCAGGACTTTCTCGGCGTTGGCGGTCAGGTTTTCCAGCGCTTGCATCGAGGTCGACGGCTCAACGATCTGGACCATCTCGACCTTGTCGAACTGGTGCTGACGGATCATCCCGCGAGTGTCGCGACCCGACGCGCCAGCCTCGCTGCGGAAGCACGGCGTGTGTGCCACGAACTTGATCGGCAGCAGTTTCGAATCGACGATTTCGCCGGCCACGATGTTGGTCAGCGACACCTCAGCGGTCGGAATCAGGTACAGATCGGCTTCGCCGTCGCGGCTGATCTTGAACAGGTCTTCTTCGAATTTCGGCAACTGACCGGTGCCCTGCAGGGCCGGCGCTTGTACCAGATAAGGCGTGTAAGCCTCTTCGTAACCGTGTTCGTTGATGTGCAGGTTGATCATGAACTGCGCCAGCGCACGGTGCAGGCGAGCAATCGGGCCGCGCAGCAGGGCGAAACGGGCGCCGGACAGTTTGGCGGCGGTTTCGAAGTCCAGCCAGCCGAACTTCTCGCCCAGGGCCACGTGGTCCTGAACCGGGAAGTCGAAAGCCTTCGGCGTGCCCCAACGGCGCACTTCAACGTTACCTTCTTCATCATCGCCGACCGGCACCGATTCGTGCGGCAGGTTCGGAATGCCCAGCAGGATCGAATCCAGCTCGGTCTGGATCGCGTCCAGCTCGACTTTACCGGCGCTCAACTCACCCGCCATGCGCTCGACATCCGCCATCAGCGGCGCGATGTCTTCGCCGCGCTGCTTGGCCTGGCCGATGGATTTGGAGCGCGCGTTACGTTCAGCCTGCAGAGCTTCGGTGCGGGTCTGGACGGTCTTGCGCTGTTCTTCCAGCGCTTCGATGCGCGCAACATCCAGGGCAAAGCCACGGGATGCCAGGCGGTCCGCTACGTCCTGAAGGTTGCTACGTAACAGTTTGGAATCGAGCATGTCGGTTTCTCGTTATCAAAGTTTGGTCAAGGACAGGCCAGCCCAGGTGGCGAGCAGCCCGCCGAATACGCTGATGGCCGCATAGCCCAAGGCCAGCGGCACTTGCCCGGTTTCCAGCAGGCGCACCGTATCCAGTGAAAAGGATGAAAAAGTCGTAAGCCCCCCGAGGAAGCCAACGATCAACCCGGCGCGTACCGCAAACGATACCTCCGGGCGAATCAAAAACAGGCCGTATAGAACGCCGATCAGCAAACAGCCCACGATATTAACGGCCAGCGTCGCGGTATAGAAGTGCCGCGGCCAATTCGCGTTGATCCAGTTACCGGTGGCGAAGCGCAACAGCGTACCGGCGACACCGCCGACAGAAACCGCAACGATCAAGGGAATCACTATTTTCTCCGCTGTCGGGGGCTTAGACGGTCAAGCTGCGCGAGGTGGTTGAGCTTTTCGCCGATCTTCAGCTCCAGGCCGCGAGGCACGGGTTGATAGAACCGTTGTGGCTCCAACTCATCCGGGAAGTAATCTTCGCCAGCGGCGTAGGCATCCGGTTCATCGTGGGCGTAACGATATTCATCGCCATAACCCAATTGCTTCATCAACTTGGTCGGCGCATTGCGCAGGTGCAGCGGCACTTCCAGCGAACCGTGTTCGGTAGCGCTGCGCATCGCGGCCTTGAAGCCCATGTACACCGCGTTGCTTTTTGGCGCGCAAGCCAGATACGTAATGGCCTGGGCCACCGCCAGTTCGCCTTCGGGGCTACCGAGGCGCTCCTGCACTTCCCACGCCGCCAGGCACAGGCTCAGGGCGCGGGGGTCGGCATTGCCGATGTCTTCGCTGGCCATGCGCACTACGCGTCGGGCCAGGTACAGCGGGTCGCAGCCGCCGTCGATCATTCGCGCGAACCAGTACAGCGCGCCATCGGGGTTGGAACCGCGTACCGATTTATGCAGCGCGGATATCTGGTCGTAGAAGGCTTCGCCGCCCTTGTCGAAACGTCGACGGGTGTCGCCGAGCAGACTTTGCAGCAGGTCGACGCCGATTTCGCTGTGGTCTTCGGCCAGGTCCGAGGCGTTTTCCAGCAGGTTAAGCAAACGCCGGCCATCGCCATCGGCGGCGGACAGCAGCATCTGGAAGCCCTCGTCGCTGAGGGTCAGTTGCCGCTTGCCCAGCCCGCGCTCTTCGGTCAGCGCGCGATGCACCAGCTTGCGCAGGGCGGCTTCGTCGAGGCTTTTGAGCACATAGACACGCGCCCGGGACAGCAGCGCGTTGTTGAGTTCGAACGAGGGGTTTTCCGTGGTCGCGCCGATGAAAATCAGCGTGCCGTCTTCAACGTACGGCAGGAACGCATCCTGCTGGGACTTGTTGAAGCGATGCACTTCATCAACGAACAGGATGGTGCGTTTACCGTACTGCCCGGCCTGCTGCTTGGCGACTTCCACCGCCTGACGAATCTCTTTGACCCCGGCCAGCACCGCCGAAACCGTTTCGAAGTGCGCATCGGAGACTTCCGCCAGCAGCCGCGCCAGGGTGGTTTTACCCACGCCCGGTGGCCCCCAGAAAATCATCGAGTGCAGGGCGCCCTGCTCCAAGGCTTCGCGCAAAGGCTTGCCGCGAGCGAGCACATGTTCCTGACCGACGTACTCGTCCAGATTGGCCGCACGCAAACGGGCGGCCAGGGGCTGAGCAATCGGGGCGCTGCGAAACAGGTCCATCACTACTTGCGAAACCTCACTGCCTATCAGTCAATAATCTGAACACCACTGATCCCTGTGGGAGTGGGCTTGCTCACGAATGCGGTGTGTCAGATAACATTGATGGTGACTGACACTCCCTCTTCGCGAGCAAGCCCGCTCCCACTGGTTATGCGTCTTACTCCTGGATCACATCGGCACCCTTGGGAATGTCGAACTTGAATTTGGAGGCCGGGATCGGCTCGTTGGCCTTCACGCCGGTGAACAGGATGTTGGTGCGCTGGCCGACGCTGTCGATCATCTGCATATCATTGACCAGACCATTGCGGAACGACAGGCGCAGGCTGTCGAACAGGGTGTCCTTGGTTTTCGGCTTCAGGGTGAAGTCGATCACGCCGCCGGCTTCCTTGGCGCTGATGTCGAAGCTCTGGCTGATCTTGGACACGTCACCGGACAGCAGCAACGCCGGGGTCTGGGTCAGGCGCTGGTCGAGGGTCTTGATGGTGGCCTGTTCCAGATCCGGGTCCCACAGGGTCACTTTCTTACCGTCCGAGACCATGGTTTGCTCGGCCGGCGCGTTGGTGTGCCAGTAGAACAGGCCCGGGCGCTGCAAGGACATTTCACCCGCAGTTTCTTGTAACTGGGTGCCGCTGCCGTCGAGGGTCAGCTGAGAGAAGTGCGCGGTCAGGGTCTGGGATTTTTCCAGCAGTTGAGTCAGACGCGCCACGTCCTTGTCGTCGGCGTGGGCCGAGAGCGTGGTCAGAGCCAGTACCGGCAGCAACAGCATGCGGATAAGACGCATGGGAGTCCTCATAAACATTCGTGGGAGTGCGGGCAGCGCCTCAAGACGCCGCCCCTTTCAAAACCGGATCAGTCGCGCACCGGGCCAGGGGCCAGGACTTCACGCGAACCGTTGGTGTTCATGGACGTCACGACCCCGGCCATTTCCATGGCTTCGATCATACGCGCCGCGCGGTTGTAGCCGATTTTCAGCTTGCGCTGAACCGCGGAGATGGACGCGCGACGGCTTTCCAGGACGAACTGCACCGCTTCGTCGTAGAGCGCGTCGGTTTCGGCATCATCTTCACCACCACCGCCGCCGTTTTCAAAGCCGCTACCGGCCTCTTCGACACCGGCGAGGATGTCATCGTTGTATTCCGGCGCGCCGCGCAATTTCCAGGCTTCAACCACCCGGTGCACCTCGTCATCGGACACGAATGCGCCGTGAACACGAATCGGCAGGCTGGTGCCCGGCGGCATGTACAACATATCACCGTGGCCCAGCAGTTGTTCGGCACCGCCCTGGTCGATGATGGTCCGCGAATCGATCTTGCTCGATACCTGGAACGCCATACGGGTCGGGATGTTCGCCTTGATCAGACCGGTGATCACATCCACCGACGGACGCTGGGTCGCGAGGATCAAGTGAATACCCGCCGCACGCGCCTTCTGGGCGATTCGGGCGATCAGTTCTTCAACCTTCTTGCCGACGATCATCATCATGTCGGCGAATTCGTCGACCACCACGACGATGGTCGGCAGCTTCTGCAGCAGCGGCGCCTCGTCGTGGATGCTTTCGCGCTTGTACAGCGGATCGCTCAACGGCTCGCCGGCGTCCTGGGCTTCCTTGACCTTGGCGTTGAAGCCCGACAGGTTACGCACGCCCATCTTCGCCATCAGTTTGTAGCGCCGTTCCATTTCGGCGACGCTCCAGCGCAAGGCGTTGGCGGCATCCTTCATGTCGGTGACCACCGGGCACAGCAGGTGCGGGATGCCTTCGTAGATCGACAGCTCAAGCATTTTCGGGTCGATCATGATCAGCTTGGCGTCTTCAGGGCCCGACTTGAACAGAATCGACAGGATCATCGCGTTCACACCCACCGACTTACCGGAACCGGTCGTACCGGCCACCAGCAAGTGCGGCATTTTCGCCAGGTCAGTGATGACCGGTTTGCCGCCGATGTCATGACCCAGGGCCAGGGTGACCGGAGACTTGAAGTTATCGTACTCGGGGGTCGACAAGACCTCGGAGAACCGCACGATCTGCCGGTCTTCGTTAGGGATCTCGATACCGACCGTGGTCTTGCCCGGAATCACTTCCACCACGCGCACGCTGGTCACGGCCAGGGAACGGGCCAGGTCTTTCGCCAGGTTGGCGATGCGGCTGACTTTCACCCCTGCGGCAGGCTGGATTTCGTAACGGGTAATGACCGGGCCCGGGTGAATCGAGTCTACCGAGACTTCGACGCCGAATTCCTTGAGCTTGATTTCCAGCAAGTGGCCGACGGCCGCCAGGGATTCAGGCGAATAATTGAGTTGTTTCTTTTCCGCCGGGTCGAGAATCGAGATCGGCGGCAAGGTGCCTTCCACGGCGCTGTCGACGAACAACGGCGCTTGTTTCTCTTTTTCCACGCGCTTGCTCGGAGCGGCCGGTTTGGGCGGCGCGGGAGCAATCACCGGCGGCACCTGCTTTTCGCGCTCGGACATGTGCTTGCTCAGGGCCTGCTCGCGCTCGATCAGGCGTTCCTTGACCTTGGCTTGCTCACGTTTGTCGGTCACGGTTGGCGCCACTACGTCATGCACGCGATCGTCGACTTCACGCAGCTGGGCGACCAGTTGCTTACGTTCGGTACGGGCCGCCCACCAGCGATTGGCCGCGCCCTGAAACAGTTCGAACAAATCGAGGGTGATCTTGCCGGTGACGTCCATCACCTTGAACCATGACAGGTCGGTGAATACCGTCAGGCCGAACAGGAACAGCGCGATGAACAACAGCGTGCTGCCCTGGATGTTCAGTGCATTCTTCGCCAGATCGCCAAGGCTTTCACCCAACGCGCCGCCAGCGCCGGCCGGCAGACCGGTCGCCGCATGAAAATGGATATGGGCCAGCGCAGCGCCCGACAGCACCAGAAACACCAGGCCGATCAGGCGCCAGGAAAACAGCCAGCCGCTCCACTGCCACGGCTCGTGGCGCTGGCGGAAGATCTGATAGGCCTTGATCGCCAGCAATAGCGGGAAAATGTAGGCGAAGTAACCCAGGACCATGAACAGGATGTCGGCGCTGTAAGAGCCGGCAGGCCCGCCGAAGTTCTGTACATCGTCGATTTTGCTGTTATGACTCCAGCCCGGATCGTCCTTGCCATAGGTCAACAAGGCCATCATCAGGAACAGGCACAAGGCGCCTATGGCGATCAATGCACCTTCCTTGAGCCGGTAGTGCAATTGCTGGCGCCAGAGCGGAACGACTGTTTTAGGTGCTGCGGTGGATTTCTTCAAAACGCTTCTTTTCCTGCGCCCTGGGCGCGTCCATCTGTTGAATGACTATAAAAAACTGCCCAATCCAGGCAGGTAAAAAAGTTAACAGGCGCAACCGGGACTACTTTTAACACTGTGCCTCGGTTTTTCGAAATACGGCATACGACGCTTTTTTGATACAAACACTGTTACAAGCAGGCATTGTACGGGTTTGTTCGCCCGATGCCATGCTTGAGCGCCTTGGCTCCAGCATAGCCGACAGCACGATACGCGCAGTCCAATTTGAGCATGCATTCTCTTTTGTGACAAAGGCTTATGAGGTGTTTTTATGAGTGAAGCGAAGCATTCCCGCCTGATCATTCTGGGTTCCGGCCCTGCCGGTTACAGCGCAGCCGTTTATGCCGCTCGCGCCAACCTCAAACCCGTTGTCATTACCGGCATACAGGCAGGTGGCCAGCTGACCACCACCGTCGAAGTCGACAACTGGCCCGGCGACGTCGAAGGCCTGACCGGCCCGGTGCTGATGGAACGCATGCAGAAACACGCCGAACGCTTCGACACCGAGATCGTTTACGACCACATCCATACCGCCAAGTTGCAACAGCGCCCGTTCGAGCTCATCGGCGACAGCGGCACCTACACCTGTGATGCACTGATTATCGCCACCGGCGCTTCGGCCCAATACCTGGGGCTGCCATCGGAAGAAGCCTTTGCCGGCAAAGGGGTTTCGGCCTGCGCCACCTGCGATGGTTTCTTCTATCGCAACCAGGTGGTCGCAGTGGTCGGCGGCGGCAACACCGCGGTGGAAGAAGCCCTGTACCTGTCGAACATCGCCAAGGAAGTTCATCTGATTCACCGGCGCGACAAACTGCGCTCGGAGAAGATCCTGCAGGACAAGCTCTTCGAAAAAGCCGCCAATGGCAATATCCGCCTGCACTGGAACCAGAACCTGGACGAAATATTGGGCGACGCCAGCGGCGTGACCGGCGCCCGCTTGCGCCACAGCCATACCGGCGAAACCCGTGAACTGTCGCTGGCCGGTGTGTTCATCGCCATCGGCCACAAACCCAACACCGACCTGTTCCAGGGCCAGCTGCAGATGCGCAACGGCTACCTGCTGGTCAAGGGCGGCAGCGAAGGCGACGCCACCGCCACCGCCATCCAGGGCGTGTTCGCTGCAGGCGATGTGGCCGACCACGTTTACCGCCAGGCGGTGACGTCCGCCGGAGCCGGTTGCATGGCCGCGCTGGACGCCGAAAAGTATCTCGATGACATTCCCGGCGTTTGACGGTTAACCTTCTAGCAGGCGGGCTCAACGGCCCGCCACTGCCCTCCCCTTCTGCAAGCCCGGATGCCATGCTGACTTGGTTACAACGCAACACCCTGACCTTTCCGCCCCTGGAAAAAGCCATGCGCGACCCCAACGGGTTGCTGGCCGCGGGCGGCGATCTGTCCGCCGACCGTCTGATTCAGGCGTATCGCCATGGCTGCTTCCCGTGGTTCTCGGAAGGCCAACCGATTCTCTGGTGGTCGCCGGATCCGCGCACGGTGCTGTTTCCCGACGAACTGCATGTCTCCCGCAGCCTGAACAAACTGCTGCGTCAACAACGCTATCAAGTGACCTTCGATCGGGATTTTTCCGCGGTCATCCGCGCCTGCGCCGCACCGCGCGAGTACGCCGACGGCACCTGGATCACTCAAGCGATGCAGGACGCTTACGTCGAGCTGCACAGGCGCGGCTACGCCCATTCGGTGGAGGTCTGGGACGACGGCGTGCTGGTCGGCGGGCTCTACGGCCTGGCGATGGGGCAGCTGTTTTTCGGCGAGTCGATGTTCAGCCGCGCCGACAATGCCTCCAAATACGGCTTTGCCACGCTGGTGCGACACTTGAAAGACTCGGGTTTTGTGCTGATCGACTGCCAGATGCCCACCGATCATCTGCACAGCCTGGGCGCCCGAGCGATTCCCCGCAGCGAGTTTGCCGGCTACCTGGCGCAGCACCTGGATCAACCCAGTCGTGCCACCTGGGTTTGCTGAGCGACATTGGCGCGCGTGGCTTACACTTAATGCGGGGAAGCGATTTGAGAACGCTGCCCCTTATCAAAAAGTTTATCCCGAGGGTTGATCATGACCGAGTTGGCGCGTTTGAAGTTCTATGCCACTCAGCCCCACTCTTGCAGTTATCTGCCCGAGGAGCAGGCCACTACGCTGTTCCTCGATCCCAGTCAGCCCATGGATGTGCATGTCTACGCAGATCTGTCGGAAATGGGCTTTCGTCGCAGTGGCGATCATCTCTACCGGCCCCATTGCCAGAATTGCAATGCGTGCGTACCGGCGCGCATTCCGGTGGCGCAATTTACCCCCAACCGTCAGCAGAAACGCATTCTCAAACGCAATGCCGACTTGCAGGTACGCCCGGCCCGGCCCAAGTTCAGCGAGGAGTATTTCGACCTCTATCAGCGCTACATCGAACAACGCCACGCCGACGGCGATATGTATCCGCCGAGTCGCGACCAGTTCTCGACCTTCCTGGTCCGTGACCTGCCGTTCTCCCGCTTCTACGAATTTCGCCTCGAAGGCCGACTGGTGGCGGTGGCCGTCACCGACTTGCTGCCCAACGGTCTGTCAGCGGTCTACACCTTCTACGAGCCCAACGAGGAGCGTCGCAGCCTGGGGCGTTACGCGATTCTCTGGCAAATTGCCGAAGCCCAGCGCCTGGGGCTGGAAGCGGTCTATCTCGGCTACTGGATCAAAAACTGCAAAAAAATGAGCTACAAGACCCAATATCGCCCTATCGAACTGCTGATTAATCAACGTTGGGTCATCCTGAGCTAGAACCTCTTGGCTTAAACCCCACTTTTCGGGCACAATGCACGCCGCTTTTGCCTGGCGCAGTTGCACCGGGCCATTCATTGGACACCGAGGGCTTTACTGCATGTCGAAAGAAGACAGCTTCGAAATGGAAGGCACTGTCGTCGACACCCTGCCCAACACCATGTTTCGTGTGGAGTTGGAAAATGGGCACGTCGTAACCGCGCATATCTCCGGCAAGATGCGCAAGAACTACATTCGTATTCTTACCGGCGACAAAGTGCGCGTCGAGCTGACGCCCTATGACTTGAGCAAAGGGCGCATCACCTACCGCGCTCGCTAATCAAGTCAATACAAAACGCCCGGCTATGCCGGGCGTTTTTGTTTGTGTGGGAATTAGCTGCCACATTTCGAGCCATTGCACAGATCCTGTGGGAGCGGGCTTGCCCGCGATAGCGGTGGGTCTGCTTACTTGGATGCTGAATGTGCCGCCGCCTTCGCGGGCAAGCCCGCTCCCACAGGGTTTTGTGTTTATCGCTTGAAATCGACCAGACAGCAAAAAGGCGCCTTTCGGCGCCTTTTGCTTTGTTGCAGTTAACGTCAGGCCATTTCAGCCGTGGTCTCGAACTCGAAGGTCAGCTCGCCGTCCTTGATGTCGATGTGCACCACACCGCCATGCTCGGCCAGTTCACCAAAGAGAATCTCCTCCGCCAGTGGACGCTTGATCTTGTCCTGGATCAAGCGCGCCATTGGTCGAGCGCCCATGGTCACGTCGTAACCACCGGCCGCCAGCCAGCTGCGAGCAGCATCGGTGACTTCCAGCAGCACACGCTTGTCTTCCAGCTGCGCCTGAAGTTCGGTAAGGAACTTGTCCACCACACTCTTGATGACCTCATGGCTGAGGCGACCAAACTGGATGATGGTGTCCAGACGGTTGCGGAACTCCGGCGTGAAGCTCTTCTTGATCACTTCCATCGCATCGGACGAGTGGTCCTGATAGGTGAAACCGATCGAAGCACGCGCTGCAGTCTCGGCACCGGCGTTGGTCGTCATGATGACGATCACGTTACGGAAATCCGCCTTGCGCCCGTTGTTATCGGTCAGCGTACCGTGGTCCATCACCTGCAACAGCAGGTTGAAGACTTCCGGATGCGCCTTCTCGATTTCATCGAGCAACAACACGCAGTGAGGCTGTTTGGTGATGGCTTCGGTCAGCAGGCCACCCTGGTCGAACCCGACATAGCCTGGAGGCGCACCGATCAGACGCGATACGGTGTGGCGCTCCATGTACTCGGACATGTCAAAGCGAACCAGCTCAACCCCCAACGCCTTGGCCAGCTGACGCGCAGCTTCGGTTTTACCGACGCCGGTCGGGCCTGCGAACAGGAACGAACCGACGGGCTTGTCAGGCGACTTGAGGCCGGCACGGGACAGTTTGATCGCGGTCGACAGTGAGTCGATCGCCGCATCCTGGCCGAATACCGTGAGCTTCAGGTCACGCTCAAGGTTACGCAGCAGCTCTTTGTCGGAGCTGGTGACGTGTTTTGGCGGAATTCGCGCGATTTTCGCAACGATGTCCTCGACCTGAGGTACTTCGATGCGCTTCACGCGCTTCTCGACTGGCTGCAGACGCTGATAGGCGCCCGCCTCGTCGATGACATCGATGGCCTTGTCCGGCATGTGCCGGTCATTGATGTAACGCGACGCCAGTTCGGCAGCGGCGCGCAGGGCTTCATCACTGTATTCAATGTTGTGATGGAGCTCGAAACGCCCTTTCAGGCCACGCAGGATACCGATGGTGTCTTCCACCGAAGGCTCCGACACATCGACCTTCTGGAAGCGCCGGGCCAAGGCACGGTCCTTCTCGAAGATCCCGCGGAACTCCTGGAACGTGGTCGAACCGATGCAGCGAATATCGCCCGAAGACAACAACGGCTTGAGCAGGTTCGAGGCATCCATGACACCACCGGACGCAGCGCCCGCACCGATGATGGTGTGGATCTCGTCGATGAACAGGATCGCCTGCGGACGTTTTTTCAGCTCATTGAGCAACGCCTTGAAGCGCTTCTCGAAATCGCCGCGGTATTTGGTTCCGGCCAGCAAGGCCCCCAGATCGAGGGAATACACCACGCTGTTGGCCAGCAGATCCGGCACCTGGTTATCGACAATGCGTTTGGCCAGGCCTTCGGCAATCGCGGTTTTACCCACGCCCGCCTCGCCCACCAGCAGCGGATTGTTTTTGCGACGACGCGCCAGGATCTGCGCGACGCGCTCGACTTCGAGCTCACGACCTACCAATGGATCGATACGACCCTGGCGCGCGAGCTCGTTGAGATTGCTGGCATAAGCATCCAGAGGATTGCCTGAAGAAGAAGACTCACCGCCCTCGTCGTCCTGCATATCTTGTTCACCTTCAGAGTGATCGCCATGCCCCGGCACTTTGGAAATGCCATGGGCGATGTAGTTGACGACATCGATGCGCGCAACGCTCTGCTGTTTCAGCAGAAACACTGCCTGACTCTCTTGCTCACTGAAGATCGCGACCAGCACGTTGGCGCCAGTCACTTCGCGTTTGCCCGAGCTCTGTACGTGAAAGACAGCACGTTGCAGTACACGCTGGAAGCCCAGGGTTGGCTGGGTTTCGCGATCCTCGTCATGCAAGGGGATCAATGGCGTGGTGGAGTCGATGAACTCCTGCAGGTCATGCTTGAGTTTGTCGAGGTTTGCGCCGCAGGCACGCAAAACGGTAGCGGCAGCCTCATTATCCAATAGGGCCAGCAGCAGGTGTTCGACGGTCATGAATTCATGACGCTTCGAACGAGCCTCCTTGAAGGCTAGATTGAGGGTGACTTCGAGCTCGCGGTTTAACATAGCTTCACCTCATACCCAAGTGGTCGGCGATTAACCGTCCTTCTCGATTTCACAGAGTAGCGGATGCTGGCTTTCCCTGGCGTACTGGTTGACCTGCATGGCCTTGGTCTCGGCGATGTCGCGGGTAAACACTCCACATACTGCCCGTCCTTCTGTATGAACGGCCAGCATGACCTTGGTCGCCAGCTCGCGATTCAGGTTAAAAAACACCTCGAGCACTTCGACGACGAAATCCATCGGTGTGTAGTCATCGTTGAACAAAACCACCTTGTACATAGGCGGCGCCTGTAAAGCAGGCTTAGCCTCCTGAACAGCAATGCCTGCGGAATCGTCGTCGTGTAAATCAGGGCGATCCTGATTGAATGTTAGTCGAATCTGGCTGATTGCATGCATGGAAAGAAAGGTTCGTCAGTTGTGCAAATACAGTGGTGGGGGCGGCCATCGACGATTTCAACTCCGACTGCCCGGTCACCTTGACTATCGGAAAATCGGTGTTACAACCAATAGAGCCCACAGTGGGTAAAAAAGGTCCGCGGAGTCAATCTATTTACAAGATTAGACTGCGGATGAACTGGATGATACTCCAGTGATGGAGTCTGTTGCAGAGGGATATGGGTATGTCAGTTGGTAAGGTGAAATGGTTCAACAATGCCAAGGGGTTCGGTTTCATTAATACCGACACCAGAGAAGGTCGTGACGAGGACGGAAAAGAAATCGATTTCTTTGCCCACTACTCAGCCATTGATATGGAGGGATACAAGACCCTCAAGGCCGGGCAAGCCGTATACTTTGACATTGTTCAAGGCCCCAAGGGGCTGCATGCCGTCAACATTACGGACAAAGTGACCATTGATGCAGTAGCCGCAGCCGCAGCTGCAGCAGCCGCTACCAGCAGCCACGCCAAAGCCGTGAGCTGATTCATACCACCCAAGGCATCCAGTCATAAAAAACCGCCCGACTCGATCACTCGAACCGGGCGGTTTTATTGCAGCCGCTCTTCGCTTACATGTGCGAGATCAGCGCATCACCGAAGCCCGAAGACGACACCAGTTTGGCACCGTCCATCAGACGCTCGAAGTCGTAGGTCACGGTTTTCGCACCAATGGCGCCATTGGTGCCCTTGATGATCAGATCGGCCGCTTCGGTCCAGCCCATGTGACGCAGCATCATTTCAGCGGACAGAATCAACGAACCCGGGTTGACCTGGTCCTTGCCGGCGTACTTCGGCGCGGTGCCGTGGGTGGCTTCGAACATGGCCACGGTGTCGGACAGGTTCGCACCCGGCGCAATACCGATACCGCCCACTTCCGCCGCCAGGGCGTCGGAGAGGTAGTCACCGTTGAGGTTCAGGGTGGCGATCACATCGTACTCGGCCGGACGCAGCAGGATCTGCTGAAGCATGGCGTCGGCGATGGCGTCCTTGACGATGACGTTCTTGCCGGTTTTCGGGTTTTTGAACTGCATCCACGGACCGCCATCGAGCAGGGTCGCGCCGAATTCTTCGGCAGCCACTTCGTAGGCCCATTCCTTGAAGGCACCTTCGGTGAACTTCATGATGTTGCCTTTGTGCACGATGGTCAGCGAGTCGCGGTCATTGTCGACCACATACTGCAGGGCCTTGCGCGCCAGACGCTTGGTGCCTTCCAGGGAAACCGGCTTGACGCCGATACCGCAATTCTGGTCGAAACGGATCTTGGTGACGCCCATTTCTTCTTTAAGGAACTTGATGACCTTGGTCGCTTCCGGCGAACCAGCCTTCCATTCGATACCGGCATAAATGTCTTCCGAGTTTTCGCGGAAGATGGTCATGTCGACGTCGCCTGGCTTCTTGACCGGACTCGGCACGCCTTCGAACCAGCGCACTGGACGCAGGCACACATACAGGTCGAGTTGCTGGCGCAGCGCCACGTTCAGGGAACGGATGCCACCGCCGACCGGCGTGGTCAGAGGGCCCTTGATGGAAACCACGTAATCCTTGACTGCGTCCAGGGTTTCCTGAGGCAGCCAGGTGTCCTGATCGTAAACCTGAGTCGCTTTCTCCCCGGCGTAGACTTCCATCCAGGAAATTTTGCGCTCGCCGCCGTAAGCCTTCTTAACAGCAGCATCGACAACCTTGATCATGACCGGGCTGATATCAACACCAATACCATCGCCTTCAATGAAGGGAATGATCGGGTTGTTAGGAACATTGAGAGAATGGTCCGCGTTGACGGTAATTTTTTCGCCGACGGCTGGAACCTGAATCTTCTTGTATCCCATGCTGAACTCCATTGTTTGGATTGAACATCTGGCTTCGTCCGAGCGTACCCCAGTTGAATCGGCGCGCAAACCCTATGTTCCGTCCATCTTCCGCGAAGCTGCACAGTTCGTGACGTACAAGCCTGAAAGTAAAGGGAAAAGCGCCAAACTCAAGCACGCCATACAAGGCTACTCCCCACGCCTGCCTGCGACCTTTAGACCAATGGACGAGAATCGTTGCATATGAACCATCGGCAGATTGCCAGCTACCTATGTATAATGCCGCCGCTGACCACAGAGTCACGACGGCCGATCTCTCTATTACGAGACTCCGGGCCCGAAAAAGCAGGATTGTTACCGCAATCCACCCGCTTGACGCTCGACCGATGCACCCAACATCACAGCAAAGAAACCTCGACATTCGGCTCATGGATGACTTTGAACGAACGCGCTTACCCGGCGCCCCTCGAGTTTCTGTGCACGCTTTAGCAAAGAAGAGAGAGTTAATCCGAATATGCCCACCCGCTCGAAGATCATCTATACCTTCACCGACGAAGCCCCAGCCCTCGCCACCTATTCACTGTTGCCTATCGTAGAGGCCTTCACCGCCTCCGCTGATATCGCCGTTGAAACCCGCGATATCTCTCTTGCAGGGCGCATTCTGGCCAGCTTCCCCGAGCAATTGGGTGACAAAGCGGTAGCCGACCACCTCGCCGAACTGGGCGACCTGGCCGTTACACCTGAAGCCAACATCATCAAGCTGCCGAACATCAGCGCTTCGGTTCCGCAACTGCAAGCCGCGATCAAAGAGCTGCAAGCCCAGGGCTATGCACTGCCGGACTACCCGGAAACCGTGACCAGCGACGCCGACAAAGAAGCCAAGGCCCGCTACGACAAGATCAAGGGCAGCGCCGTAAACCCGGTTCTGCGCGAAGGCAACTCCGATCGTCGTGCACCACTGTCGGTCAAGAACTATGCGCGCAAGCACCCGCACAAAATGGGCGCCTGGGCCAAGGACTCCAAGTCCCACGTAGCCCACATGAGCACCGGCGATTTCTACGGCAGCGAAAAAGCTGCCCTGATCGACGCCGCTGACGCCGTTAAAATCGAACTGATCGCTCAAGACGGCACCACCACCGTCCTGAAGGAAAAAACCACCGTACAAGCCGGTGAGATCCTCGATTGCGCGGTCATGAGCAAAAACGCGCTGCGCAGCTTCATCGCCGCCGAGATCGAAGACGCCAAGGCAAAAGGTGTACTGCTGTCGGTTCACCTCAAAGCCACCATGATGAAGGTCTCCGACCCGATCATGTTCGGCCAGATCGTTGCCGAGTTCTATAAAGATGCCCTGGCCAAGCACGCTGACGTGCTGGCGCAAATCGGCTTCAACCTGAACAACGGCATCGGCGACCTGTACGCTCGCATCAAGGCCTTGCCTAGCGATCAACAAGCGCAGATCGAAGCGGACATCCAGGCGGTCTACGCCGTTCGTCCGTCGTTGGCCATGGTCAACTCCGACAAAGGCATCACCAACCTGCACGTGCCGAGCGACGTCATCGTCGACGCCTCGATGCCGGCCATGATCCGTGACTCCGGCAAAATGTGGGGCACCGACGGCCAGCTGCACGACACCAAGGCGGTGATCCCGGATCGCTGCTACGCCACCATCTACCAGGCGGTGATCGAAGACTGCAAGGCAAACGGCGCCTTCGATCCGACCACCATGGGCAGCGTGCCAAACGTTGGCCTGATGGCGAAAAAAGCCGAAGAGTACGGCTCGCACGACAAGACGTTTCAGATCAAGGCCAACGGCGTTGTTCGTGTCACCGACAGCAAAGGCTCCCTGCTGCTGGAACAGTCGGTTGAAGCCGGCGACATCTTCCGCATGTGCCAGACCAAAGACGCGCCGATCCAGGACTGGGTCAAACTGGCCGTCAACCGCGCTCGCGCAAGCAGCACTCCAGCGATTTTCTGGCTGGACCCAATGCGCGCCCACGACGGCGTAGTGATCGAGAAAGTTCAGGCCTACCTGAAGGATCACGACACTTCCGGCCTGGACATCCGCATCATGTCGCCAGTCGACGCGATGAAGTTCACCCTGGAGCGCACTCGCTCCGGCCTCGACACCATTTCGGTGACCGGCAACGTATTGCGCGACTACCTGACTGACCTGTTCCCGATCATGGAACTGGGCACCAGCGCCAAGATGCTGTCGATCGTTCCGCTGATGAATGGCGGCGGTCTGTTCGAAACCGGCGCTGGCGGTTCGGCACCGAAGCACGTTCAACAGCTGCTGGAAGAAAACTTCCTGCGCTGGGATTCCCTGGGCGAGTTCCTGGCCCTGGCCGCCTCCCTCGAGCATCTGGGTGTGACGTACAACAACCCTAAAGCGCTGGTGCTGGCCAAGACCCTGGATCAGGCCACTGGCCAGTTCCTGGACAACAACAAGTCGCCATCGCGTAAAGTCGGCAACATCGACAACCGCGGCAGCCACTTCTACCTGGCGCTGTACTGGGCTCAAGCCCTGGCCGCCCAGACTGAAGACGCTGCACTGCAAGCGCAGTTCGGCGAACTGGCCAAAACCCTGACCGCGAACGAAGCAACCATCGTTGCCGAGCTCAACGCCGTTCAGGGCAAGCCAGTGGACATCGGCGGTTACTACCACGCCAATGCCGAGCTGATCAGCCAGGCCATGCGCCCGAGCGCAACCTTCAACGCCGCGATCGCTGCGTTGGTTTAAGGTTGTAAGGGAACATCACAAATCCCGGCCATGT
>NZ_JBYVYM010000030.1:0-84518 GCF_058148225.1 Pseudomonas sp. DF5 | reverse complement strand
CCACAGGGGACTCTTTGATGGCTTGAGAGGATTACTGGCGGAACTGCGCGAAATTGACGTTGGTGCCCGCCGGGCGCATGTCCTGCAGGTACGAGTCCTTGTCGGCG
The DNA here is from genome assembly GCF_058148225.1 of Pseudomonas sp. DF5. NCBI lineage: Bacteria > Pseudomonadati > Pseudomonadota > Gammaproteobacteria > Pseudomonadales > Pseudomonadaceae > Pseudomonas > Pseudomonas sp. DF5. Next base: position 84,411 of record NZ_JBYVYM010000030.1, on the reverse strand, counting down.
CTCAGTTCCAGGCTCAATGCCGCCTTGCGTTTACCCTGGTTGCGCACCACCAGGCCTTCGAGTTTCTCGCGCAGGAACACCGTCGGCACCTTCAGGTGCAGCAGTTCGTCGGTGTCCGGGGTGTGCATCAGCAAGTGAATCCATTCGTACTGACCAATGGCCAGGCGCGCGACCGGAATATCGAACCAGAAAATGTTGCGGTTACGGTTCAATTCGGTGAAATGGCAGTTGTTGACGCCAAGCACGGCACCGCCAAGTTCCTGGTTTCTGCGGGCAATGGCCTGCTTTTTATCGAGTTTCATAACGTTCCTACGGGATTGGATCTTCAGCGCCATGGCCTGAATACGTTGCGCATTCTCGGGGCAAAGCCTGCAAACATAAAGCTTGATCTGCGTAGAACGATGAAATGTCGCAACGGTCGAACTACGAAATTGTTTCAAAGTCGCCAAGTAGGCTACTTTGTTGTAGAAAACGGCCCCTGAGTCGCCATGACTTCAACCTTTTTGCGGCGAGACGCTAATGTTTTTCCCGACCATGAAAGGTCTGCCCCTGCATCGCGTGATGATGCGCACGGTCACCGAGTTCGTCGCCGACGAGATGTCGACCTATGCCTCGGCGCTCGCCTATCAGATGCTGTTCTCGCTGTTTCCTTTCATCCTGTTCCTGATTGCCCTGATCGGCTTCCTGCACTTGCCGGACTTCTTCTCCTGGCTGCGCCTGCAGTCGGAACTGGTGCTGCCGCCCCAGGCGCTGGAGCAGGTGAACCCGGTGATCGACCAGCTCCAGCAATCCAAGGGCGGTTTGCTCTCGGTAGGTATTGTGATCGCCCTGTGGACCGCGTCCGCTGGTGTGCGGCTGATGATGAGTGCGATGAACGCCGCATACGACGTGGTTGAAGGTCGTCCGGTGTGGAAGCGTTTTCCGCTGTCGATTTTCTACACCATCGGCATCGCCGGCATGTTGCTGGCCGCCGCTGCGCTGATGGTGCTTGGGCCGCAGGTGATGGCCTGGATCGCTTCGCAAGTGGGCCTCGAAGATTTCATCGTGACCGTCTGGACCATCGCGCGCTGGCCGGTGATCGTGATTCTGTTGATGATGGCGGTGGCGCTGATCTACTACGTCATGCCCGACGTCAAACAAGAGTTTCGCTTCATCACCCCGGGTGCGGTGTTGTCCGTGGTGGTCTGGATCGTCGCTTCGCTGGGCTTCGGTCTGTACGTCAAAACCTTCGCCAACTACAACGCCATGTATGGCAGTATCGGCGCGATCATCGTGTTGTTGCTGTACTTCTATATTTCCGCCGCGGTGCTGTTGCTCGGTGCGGAAATGAACGCGGTGATCGAGCACATGTCATCCGAAGGCAAGAAACCCGGTGAAAAGGTGCACGAAGAACCCAAACAGCATGTCTCAGGACTGGGACGAGATCACTCAATCCAGCCGACCACTGACGAAGTCATAAAATGATCCGTGAAATTCTGAAAATGGGCGATGAACGCCTGCTGCGCATTGCTCCGCCGGTGCCGGCAGAGATGTTCGACAGCCCCGAATTGTGGCAACTGATCGATGACATGTTCCAGACCATGGAAAGCGTCGGCGGGGTCGGCCTGGCCGCGCCGCAGATCGGTGTCGACCTGCAACTGGTGATCTTCGGTTTCGAGCACAGCGAGCGCTATCCGGACGCCGAAGCGGTGCCGCAGACGATTCTGATCAATCCGCTGATCACGCCCTTGAGCCCGACCCTCGAAGAGGGTTTCGAAGGCTGCCTGTCGGTGCCGGGCCTGCGCGGGGCGGTGGATCGCTATCAGCAGATTCGCTATGAAGGCTTTGATCCCAAGGGCGAGCCGATCGTGCGCATTGCCTCGGGATTTCATGCTCGGGTGGTGCAGCATGAATGCGATCACCTGATTGGCCGGTTATACCCCTCGCGCATCACCGACTTCAGCAAGTTCGGGTTTACCGAAGTGATGTTCCCGGACCTCGACCCCGCAGCCGACGACTGACCGCCGCAAAACCAATGTGGGAGCGGGCTTGCTCGCGAAAGCGGAGTGTCAGGTGGTAGGGGTGTCGGATGTGCCGGCCTCTTCGCGAGCAAGCCCGATCCCGCATTTGATAGTCATGGATATTTAACGTGTCGGTTCCAGGCCCATGGCAATCATCGGTTTGCTGCGCGCATAACGGCTCAACCGTTCGGCCAGGGCGTAGGGCAGGGGCGGATCGAAGGTAAAGCCGCGACGCTCATAAAAGCCGCGCAAATCCGGATGGCAGAACAACCAGACCGGCTCTTCAAGGTGCTTGACGGCGTGGGCGATCAACGTCGCGGCGATTCCTTGTTCGCGACAGCTCGGGTCGACAAACAGCCCGGTCAGCCAATGCCCGCCGGCCACCGGCCGCAAACACAGCGCCGCGATGATCTCTTCACGTCTTGCGACCCACAATTGAGCGTCTCGCACCGCTTTCATCGACGATTGGTGGGCACGGTAAAACTTGTTCATCAACGGCCAAAATGGCTCGTCGAGCAAGGTGTACTGGGTGTTGGGCATGGGCTCGGACAGTCGGTGGGCAGGGCACAGATTATAAAAGAACACGCGCGCCGGGATAGGTGTATACCTGATCTCACATCCCCTGTTAGTGGAGTACGCATCATGTCCAAAGGTATGGAATCAAAGAAAGCCGCGAAGAAAAAGCCGGCGAAAACCGCAATTGAAAAACGCGCGGACAAGAAAGCCAAGAAGGTGAATGTGTTCGGCCACTGATCCCGCGTCCATGGAGCCCGAGTCCTCGGGCTCCTGTTTTTTGCGTCTATCGAAATAACCAAACAATCTGCAAGAAATCCCGGCGCCGTTGCACAGGGGGATTGGTTCCCGTTCTGAGCAAAGGCTTGCCCGCGAAGCGATTCAACGCCTTACGCCAACTCCGCCGCCAACGCCGCTCTCACGCTTGGCCGCTGATCAACCCGCGCCTGAAACCGCGCCAACGCCGGCCAATCATCCAGATCAATCGCAAACAGCCGAGCCCAACGCAACACCGTAAACAAATACGCATCGGCAATGCTGAACCCGCCGGCCATCAAGTAATCCTGCCGCTCCAGCGTCCGGCTCAACACGGCAAAGCGCTTGAACAGTTTCTCTTTGATGAGCGCCTTCACCTCGTCCGCAAACTGCGGATTGAACAGCCAACCCAGCCCGCCATGAATCTCGGTCGAAACGAAGTTCAGCCATTCCTGCAACCGCACCCGCTCGAACGTGTCGCTCGCCGGTGCCAGGTTGGCCTCCGGGTGCAGATCCGCCAAGTACTGCAGGATCGCCGGGCCTTCGGTCAGCACATCGCCGTTATCCAGCTGCAATGCCGCGACGTAGCCTTTGGGGTTGATGGCGAGGAAGTCATCGCCGGTGACGGTTTTCTTGCTGCTGTTGTCGACGCGGACCAACTCGAACGGCAGCTCCAGTTCGCGCAGCACAATGTGCGGCGCCAATGAGCAGGCTTGCGGGATGTAATACAACTTCATGGGCAGGGCTCTGGTTGCGGATTTGCGCCAGTGTCATAGTGCGCGGCACCCTCGGTAAAATTAATCTTTCAGAAAATTGCCATAAGGAAAGCTACTGCCATGATGAACCTGATGCATTGGCGAATGGTGGTGGCGGTGGCCGATACCGGCAACATTACCCGCGCCGCTGAGCGGGTCGGCATGACTCAGTCCGGTGCCAGCCAGGCACTGGCCTTGATTGAAGAAACCCTGGGCGTTCAGCTGTTCAGCCGGGAAAACCGCCAGACCCTGCCGACCGCCATCGGCTTGCCTGTGATCGAACAGGCACGAACCATGCTCGGTGCCCTGGAAAACATTCGCAGCACCGTGGACGCCGCTAAAGGCATCCAGCGCGGGACGATTCGTCTGGCCAGTTTTCCGATGGTGCTGACGACGCTCCTGCCGCCGCTGTTGCGCCAGTTCAATCGGCTGTATCCCGGCATTCAAGTGGTGGCGCTGGAGGTCAGCGACGATGAAGTGGAAACATTGCTCAGGGATGGGCTGGTGGATGTCGGTGTGGCGTTGAACCCGGCACCCGCGCGCAATGCCGGTCGTTTGGGGCGTGACGCCTGGGTGGCGGTTCTGCCCGGTGGTCATCCCTTGGCGCGTCGCTCGAATGAAGAGGGCGTCTCACTGGCGGAACTGGCCCGGCAACCCTTTGTGCTGGCCACGGGCGGGTGCTCGACCAATGCCCGCAGCCTGGCGGCTGATGCCGGGTTGCAACTGCTGGATGTGCGCGCCGAGGTGCGTGAGTGGAGCAGTGCGTTCACCCTGGTGCGGGAAAACATCGGCGTGACCCTGGTGCCGGAAATGACCCTGCCGACTCATCGCCAAGGCCTGCGGATAGTGCCGGTGACGCCGCGTATCGATCGGGAGTTTGCCTTGGTGGTTGCGCCTGATAAAGCACCTTCGGCAGCATTACAGGCGCTGTTGGGGATGCTCGCAGATCGTCCGTTATCGCCTGTAGGAGCGAGGCTTGCCCGCGAAGACGGTGTATCAGGTAACGATGATGTCGACTGACACATCGTCTTCGCGGGCAAGTCGGATCGCCGCACCGCTCGCTCCTACATGAATTTGCGTGGGGAGGTGAAATCAAGGCACGCCATTACAAGCGTGTGCCATGAACCCAGGCCGCTGCGCCAGTCGTTGGCAATACGCGTCGACGGCGGGATAGTCCGGGCGCTCCATCGGGGTCATCCGCCAGCGGTTGACCGACAAGCCGATGAGGATATCGGCCAGGGTGAACCGAGGTCCGGCGACATACGCACCGGTCGACGCGAGTTGTTGTTCAAGGATGCCCATTTTCGCGTTCCAGCCGCGAACGCCATCGTCGATCCGCTGCGAGTCCTGGAAGTTCGGCAATTGCCGCACCAGCGCAAAAAAGGCGTAGCCCCAGGACGGATTGAGTTCGGTGGCTTGCCAATCCATCCACTGTTCCACGCGAGCGCGCGCCGCCGGCTCGATGGGCAACAGATCGGTGTTTTGGTATTTGCCGGCCAGATAGCGGCAGATGGTGTTGGACTCCCACAGCACGCCGGCTTCGTCGATGAGCACCGGCACCTGTGCGTTAGGGTTGAGCTGGAGAAATTCCGGACTCTGGGTCGAGGCAAAACCGCTGCCCCAGTCTTCCCGTTCGTAGGAAACGCCCAGTTCATCGCAGGCCCACAGGACCTTTCTGACGTTGATTGACGAGGCCCGACCCAAAATCTTCAGCGCATGTCCCATTGAGCTTCTCCGTTTGCTGTTACAGGTGCCGGGAATCTAGCACGAGCAAAGGGATGATTGCGTATCAGGTGCTCTCGCGCACCTTCAATTCAAACCCCATGTCCTGCACCGGTTTGGCCACCGAATTGCCGGCCATCAAGGTCAGCATCAACTCGGCCGAACGACGGCCAATGGCCTCTCGAGGCGTATTGATGCTACTCAGGCGCGGCACCATGTGTTCGGACATGGGCAGGTCGTTGAAGCCGAGGATCGCCACTTGTTCGGGGATTTTGATGCCGCAGCGCAGGGCTTCGAGCAGTGCGCCTTGGGCCAGGTCATCGTTGCCGAAGAAGATCGCATCGAGGTCCGGATGCGCAGCCAGCAGTTGCAGGAACAGTTCGCCACCGAGGCCGACGGAGGAGGGGCGTGGGGTCAGCACTTCCAGGGCCGGATCATACAAACCGGCTTTTTGCAGCGCCCGGCGGAAACCTTCGCCCCGCAGCAACGTGCGCTGATCCAGTTGCGCTCCGATGTAAGCCAGGCGTTTGCGACCACGGGAAAGCAAATGCTCGGCCGCCGTTTCGCCGGCGGCCAGTTGCGAAAAGCCGACGCAATTGAGTCCCGCCGCACTGTCCAGTTCCATCATGTAGACGCAGGGAATGTTGCTGGCCTCGATCATCCGCCGCGAACTTTCGGTGCGGTCGAAACCGGTCAGCAGCAAGCCGCGCGGCTGATAAGCCATGTAGTTGCGCAGCAGGTTTTCTTCTTCATCGCGCGAGTAATGGAAGTTACCGATCAGCACTTCGAAGCCCTTTGGTCGCAAAACCTGATGAATGGCTTCCAGCGTGTCGATGAACAGCAGGTTGGATAATGACGGTACCAACACCACGACGGAATGGCTCTGGGCCGAGGCCAGCGCGCGTGCGGCGGGGTTGACCACATAGTTCAACTCGAGGGCAGCTTTCTGGACTTTTTCCACCAGTTCGGTGGCCACCGTGCTGACGCCACGCAGGGCGCGGGAGGCGGTAATCGGGCTGACACCGGCCAGGCGCGCGACTTCGTTGAGGGTAGGACGGCCAGTGGTTCGTGTATTTTTATCGTTTTTAGGGGTATTCATCGGACGGCTTGCCAAACAAAATTCAAGGCACTAAGGTAGCGCTGTCTCGATGCAGCTGCAAATGCGTGAGCGGGGTTTGCCTGATCCTCGTTTTTCGGCATCGAGAACGAACATGCTGCAACCCACAAAAATGACAAGAAGGCGTCGGCAACATCTGCTTTTGCACTAGAGTTTTACGTAGCAAAGGTAGCGCTGTCTGCGCGCTGAGGTGTTACATGAATCATCCCATCACCGCCCTGGTCATCATGGGCGTTGCCGGTTGCGGCAAGACGTGCGTCAGCCAGGCCCTGTGCCAGCTCAGCGGCGCGACCGCCATTGAAGGCGACACTTTCCACCCTGCCGCCAATATCGAAAAGATGAGCGCGGGTATCCCCCTGAACGACGAAGACCGTGCCGGCTGGCTCGACAGCCTGTGCGATGAACTGCGCCGCGTCGATGCCCGTGGCGAGCGCCCGGTGCTGACCTGTTCGGCCCTCAAACACAGTTACCGCGAACGCTTGCGCAGTGCCTTGCCGGGCCTGGGCTTTGTGTTCCTTGAGTTGACCCCTGAAGTCGCCGCCGATCGTGTCTCCCATCGGCCGGGCCACTTCATGCCGTCGACCCTGATCGACAGCCAGTTCGCCACCCTTGAATCGCCCGTTGGTGAGCCCCTGACCCTGGCTCTGGATGCTTCAAGTTACAGCGTCGACGAATTGGCCGCTCAGGCCCACCGCTGGTGGCTCGATCACGGCTTGAAACTCGCCAGTTGAGTTTTGCTGCAAAAGATAGCGCTGTCCTGACGGCTTCTGATTAATCGCTTTAATAACAACAACAAACAGGAGACACCCCCCATGTTTGGCATGTCCCACGAGTCGTTTCTGCTGCTCGATGCAGTGGTCACGGTGATCGGCTTGATTGTCCTGATCACCAAGTTCAAGTTTCACCCGTTCATTGCATTGATCATCGCCGCCGCGTTCCTCGGGCTGACCTCCGGCATGCCGATCGGCACCATCATCAAGGCGTTCCAGGATGGTTTCGGCGGCGTTCTCGGTTTCGTCGGGATCATTCTGGCGCTGGGCACCATGCTCGGCAAAATGATGGCCGAGTCCGGCGGGGCGGATCAGATCGCCCAGACCCTGATTCGGGCCTTCGGCAAGGATAAGGTGCAGTGGGCCATGATGTTCGCGGCCTTCCTGGTCGGCATCCCGCTGTTCTTCGAAATCGGCTTCGTGCTGCTGATCCCGCTGGTGTTCATCGTCGCCCGTCGTACCGGTGTGTCGATCATCAAGATCGGTATCCCGCTGCTGGCCGGTCTGTCCGCCGTGCACGGTCTGGTTCCTCCGCACCCGGGGCCGTTGCTGGCGATCGGCGTGTTCGGTGCCGACATCGGTAAAACCATTCTCTATGGCCTGATCGTTGCGCTGCCAACGGCCATCATCGCCGGTCCGATCTTCGGTACGTTCATTGCCAAGCACATTCCCGGTCATCCGAACCAGGAGCTGGTGGATCAACTGGTGCGCGATGAGGATGCAGGCGATCTGCCGAGCTTCGGCATTACCTTGGTCACCGTGCTGTCGCCTGTGTTCCTGATGCTGCTCAAGACCTTTGCCGATGTGGCGCTGCCGGACGGCAACTTCTTCCGCACTTTCATGGACCTGATCGGTCACCCGATCTCGGCGCTGCTGCTGGCGTTGCTGCTGTCGCTGTACACCTTCGGCTACAAGCAGGGCATCGGTTCGCAACAGATGCTCAAATGGCTGGATTCGAGCCTTGCGCCGACTGCCGCGATCATCCTGATCATCGGTGCCGGTGGTGGCTTCAAGCAGATGCTGGTGACTAGCGGTGTGGGTGATGTGATCGGTCACATGGCGGTGGCGGCTCAGATCTCGCCGATCCTGCTGGCCTGGCTGGTAGCCGCGGTGATTCGCATCGCGACCGGTTCGGCAACCGTGGCGACCATCACTGGCGCCGGCATCGTGGTGCCGGTAGTGGGGATGATTCCGGGTGTGAACCGTGAGCTGCTGGTGCTGGCCACCGGTGCCGGTTCGTTGATCCTGTCCCACGTCAACGACGCCGGTTTCTGGCTGGTGAAGCAGTACTTCAACATGACCGTGGCGGAAACCTTCAAGACCTGGACCGCGATGGAAACCATCCTGTCCGTGGTAGGCCTGGGCTTTATCCTGCTGCTGTCGTTGTTCGTCTGACACGATCGACCAACACAAAAAAACCGCAGCGATGCGGTTTTTTTGTGGGCGACTCCTACAGGGGGTTATTTGGTGACCAACCCATCCGCCCGGAACATCCCGCGAATTCCGCGTACGGCCTGACGAATCCGGTCCTGGTTTTCGATCAGCGCGAAGCGCACATGATCGTCCCCGTACTCACCAAACCCGACACCCGGCGAGACGCAGACCTTGGCCTCGGCCAGCAGTTTCTTGGCGAATTCCAGCGAGCCCAGGTGTGCATACGCCTCGGGAATCTTGGCCCAGACATACATCGACGCCTTCGGGTTCTCGACCATCCAGCCCAATTCATGCAAGCCTTTGACCAGCACGTTGCGACGCTGGCGATACTGTTCGGCAATGTCGCGCACGCATTGCTGATCGCCTTCCAGCGCCGCGATGGCCGCGACCTGCAGCGGGGTGAAGGTGCCGTAGTCGTGGTAGCTCTTGATCCGTGCCAGAGCGTTGACCAGCTCCGGGTTACCGACCATGAAGCCGATGCGCCAGCCCGCCATGTTGTAACTCTTGGACAGGGTGAAAAACTCCACCGCGATGTCCTTGGCGCCGGGCACTTGCATGATCGACGGGGCTTTCCAGCCGTCGTAGACGATGTCGGCGTAGGCCAGGTCGTGCACCACCAGAACGTCGTACTGTTTGGCGAGGGCGATCACCCGCTCGAAGAAGTCCAGCTCCACGCACTGGGCGGTGGGGTTGGACGGAAAGCCCAGGATCATCATCTTCGGTTTCGGGATCGAACCGCGAATCGCCCGTTCCAGCTCGGCGAAGAAATCCACGCCAGGGATCAGCGGCACCGACCGCACCTGGGCACCGGCAATCACCGCACCGTAGATGTGAATCGGGTAGCTCGGGTTTGGCACCAGCACGGTGTCGCCCTGGTCGAGGGTGGCCAGCATCAAATGCGCCAGGCCTTCCTTGGAACCGATGGTGACGATGGCTTCGTTTTCCGGGTCGATATCAACCTGGTAGCGATCCTTGTACCAATTGGAAATCGCCCGACGCAGGCGCGGAATCCCTTTGGACGTGGAGTAGCCGTGGGTGTCTTCGCGCTGGGCGACGGTGACCAGTTTTTCCACGATGTGCGGCGGCGTTGCCCCGTCGGGGTTGCCCATGCTCAAGTCGATGATGTCTTCGCCACGACGACGGGCGGCCATCTTCAGCTCGGCAGTGATGTTGAAAACGTAAGGGGGGAGTCGATCTATGCGCGCAAAGCGGCGCGGCGAACCTTGTTCGGCCATTGTTGCCTCGAATAACGTAAGCGCCCGGAACCGTCCGAGCGACGCTGGCCACTGCGGTGGCCTGTGGCGGAATGTAAGGGCAGGTATGGCAAACTGTCCAGCCTCTACGTAAACAAATTTTCCGAAGGAAACGGGTTGATGGAATTTACCAGTGGCTTCCTGCTCAGCCTTTCGCTGTGCCTGGACATCGGCGTGGCCAATATCGCGATGATCACGCTGGCGATGCAGCGCGGCTATTTCCAGGGTTTTGCCCTGGGGCTGGGGACTTGCGTCGGCGACCTGATTTACGCAGTGCTGGCACTGGCCGGCATGACCGTATTGCTGCAATACGAAACCGTGCGTTGGGTGTTGTGGATCGGCGGGTCGGCGTTGCTGCTGTACTTCGCGGCGAAGATGATTCATTCGGCGATCTACCACAGTGCCGTGTTGGCCGAGACCGCCGACGTTGGCCACAACTCCCATCGCAAAGAGTTCTTGCGGGGGATTTTCCTCGCCATGTCGTCGCCCAGTGCGATTCTCTGGTTCGCCGCGGTGGGCGGCACCCTGATTGCCCGTTCCGGTGGCGGCGGCACCCTCAGCTCGGCGTTGTTTCTCGGTGGATTTCTCTGTGCGGGAATTCTCTGGTGCGTCACGCTGTGCTTCGCGGCGAGCCATGGCGGCAAGCTGCTCGGAGACAAACTGCTGCGTTATTCCTACATGGCATCGGCCGCGATCTTCTGTTATTTCGCGGTGTACGTGATTCTATCGGGTTACAACGAGTTTATCGGTGCGCCCACCGCCGGGCAGCTTCCGGGGCTCTGACTGGGCGAATCGGGTTTGGCCTCTATACTCCCAGCCGAACCCACTTCAGGAGTCGAGTCATGGATAGACAAAAACAAGTCAAAATAGCTGAACCACGCTTTGAAAACGGGCACTTCATGCTCATAGCGGGGCTTGGCGGACGATTTACCCAAGAGACGGCCGGCAAGATTCCCAAGCTCTGGGATAAATTCGTTCCCCACATCGGCAATGTTCCCGGGCAAAAGGGCGAAGTGACCTACGGCGTTTGCTGCAACCCGGACGGCAAGGGCGGTTTCGAATACATCGCCGGTGTCGAGATCAGCAAGCTCGACGACCTGCCCGAGAAATACCGCTGGGTCGAGATTCAGCCACAGTATTACGCGGTGTTCGAGCACAAGGGCTCGCTGGATACCTTGCCCCAGACCTTTCAGTACATCTGGAAAACCTGGTTGCCAAAGTCCGGTTATGAAGCTGCGGACGCTCCGGAGTTCGAACGCTACAGCGAAGACTTCAACCCGAAGCTCAATACCGGCGTGCTGGAAATCTGGCTGCCGATCAAGTCCTGATCGCACCTGCAGAGGCGGCTCAACCGGCCGCCTCTGAATGTCCTGCGGGCACTATTTTCCCTTGTCCACCCGTCGCGCCCGCAACAGGTCGAACGCCAAAGAAACGAAGCCGAACGTGCTGATGCCCAACAGCATAAGAAGACCGATTTGAACGCTGCTCATGGTGTGTTCCCCTCATGGTGACTAGAGACAGGCAACACAAATAGCCCCGGGCGAGGCGCAATGAAAGTGCCTATACGAAGGCTTTACGGCACTCGTCGTGATCGATATGAACACCTTATTAATTTATGATCCCAGCCTTTCCCCCGCCGATTCCGAGCTGCCATGAACACCGTCATCCGCCACGTCATTCCCGCTGACCTGGACCGCTGCTACGCCATCGAAACCGTTGCCTACGAAGGCGACGAAGCCGCCACCCGCGAGAAAATCGCCACCCGCATCGCCACTTGGCCCGAGGGCTTCATCGTCGCCGAAGTGGATGGCGTTGTGGCCGGTTTCGTCAATTCCGGTGCGGCGTTCGAGGTGGAAATGTCGGACGAGGCGTTCAAGGAACTGATCGGCCACGACCCGGCCGGCCCGCATGTGGTGATCATGTCGGTGGTGGTGCATCCGGATTATCAGGGGCAAGGCCTGGCAAAACGCTTGATGGGTGAATTCATCCAGCGCATGCGCGCATTGAACAAGGCCAGCATCCATTTGATGTGCAAAGAGCGGCACATTGCGCTGTATGCCGGGTTTGGGTTTGTCTACATCAAGCCTTCGGCGTCCGACCATGGCGGGATGGCGTGGCATGAGATGATTCTGGACCTTTGATTGATCGTTCCCAAAGCGTGGGAACGATCATCAACGGTGTTATCAGTAGAGGCTGTCTCGTACCCTGGCCGGTGCTTCCCGATCATACGTCTCGGCATCGAACTGCCCATCGTTCAGCCGTTTGTGAAACGCCCCTGCCGTCGGCAGGGCAGAGCGGTCGAGGTAGCGCTCGGGGTTCCACAAATCCGAACGAACAATCGCTTTCGAACAATGGAAATACGCCGCTTCCACCGTCACCAGCATTACCGTGCGCGCCGGTTTGCCATTGACGGCGAAACTCTCCAGCAATGCCGGCTCGGCGCTGATCTGCGCTGTGCCGTTGACCCGCAACGTCTCGCCGATCCCCGGAATGATGAACAGCAGTGATACCCGCGAATCGAGCACGACATTGCGCAGTGTGTCGATGCGGTTGTTGCCGGGACGATCCGGGATCGCCAGCGTGCGTTCATCAATGATCCGCACAAAACCCGGCGTATCGCCGCGCGGTGAGCCGTCCATGCCGTCGGGGCCGACCGAGCTGATAATCACCAGCGGCGAGGCGCGGACCATCGCCTGATAGTCCTCGTTCAAAAACGGGATCTGCTTGCGCACCGCGCGCTCATGGGGCAGGCCGTAGATCGCTTCCAGCGCTTCGATTGAGTTCAACATTCGTTCATCCCTCCATGAATCAGAAAACCAGTCCCATCCGTCGTTCGTAACCGATCCGGCCTTTGTACGCTTCGCCGCTGTCGACAAAACCGTATTTGGCATACAGCGCGATGGCCGATTCATTGTCGGCATCCACCGACAACTCCAGCCCCTTGATCTCCGGCCAGGCCTGGCGTGCAACCTCGGGCAGGGCTTGCAGGCAGGCCTTGCCGTAACCTTTGCCCTGGGCGCGGTGATCGACTTGCAGGGCGTGCAGGGTGGCGCTGTGTTCGTCGGCCCAGGCCGGCAGCACCGGCGGGCGCTTGAGCAGCAGGAAGGCCACCGGAACCTCTTCGGCCAGCAGGGCAAAGCCTTTGACGCCGGGCCCCGGTTTGGACAGCAAGGTGTGCAATGCACCGTGGATGTCGCCGGAGAATCTGATTTGTTCGGCGTGGATTTCGATGGCCTCGACCTGTCGGCGCTGCAAGGCGTTCAGGCTTTCGTAAGGCACGAGTCGGGCTGTCACTGGAGTGTCCTTTTTCCAACACAAATGAGCCTCGGATTCTAGCGAGTTTGCCTCCATGGATTATTTTTATTTCGGTTGTCGATTTGGCTTTTCGCCAGACGACTAAAGGTGTCTTCAACAAAAAACGTGGAGAACCCTCATGAATGCTCAGACACAAATCCATAACTTGATCGAGAACTACCGTCAGGCGGTCATCGCCAAGGACGTGGAAAAGGTTATGGCCCTGTACGCCGACGACATCGTCTCCTTCGATGCCGTCAAAGCCCTGCAATTCAAGGGCAAGGCGGCCTACCGTGCGCATTGGCAGGAATGCATGGAGATGTGCCCCGGCCCGCATATTTTCGAGTTCCATGAAATCAACGTCGTGCCCTCGCAGGAGATCGCTTTCGCTCACTGGCTGGCGCATTGCGGCGGCACCAATGAAAAGGGTGAAACCCAGGCTTGCTGGATGCGCGTTACCGCGTGCTATCGGCAGGAAGCGGGGCTCTGGCAGATTGTCCACGAACACTGGTCGGCCCCGTTCGACATGACCAGCGGCGCGGCGCTGTTCAACCTGGAACCCTGATGGTCGGGCTGTTTATCGGAAAGCAGCGCCAAAGCGCCAATCGACAGCCATAGTTGATCAGTTCGGTCACGGCAAAGCCGCCTGAAATGGAGAGTCCCATGAAGTATTTATGCCTGGTCTACAGCAACGAGCACGAATTGCACTCGATGCCCGAAAGCCCCAACGACGCCGAGTGCATGGCCTATGCCGAGTCGATCCAGGGCAGCGGCCGGATGATCGCCGCCGAAGCGCTGGAGTCGGTGCAGACCGCGACCACCGTGCGCATGCGCAACGGCAAAATGTCGATCACCGACGGCCCGTTCGCTGAAACCAAGGAGCAGTTGGCCGGCTTCTACCTGATCGATGCCAAAGACCTCAATGAAGCCCTCCAGGTCGCCGGTAACATTCCGGCGGCCCGGGTCGGCTGCGTCGAGGTGCGGCCCGTTCGCCAGTTGAATGTCTGAATAACTATCACAACAGGAGTTCTTTTATGAGTGTGCGAACCGTCCAGCGAAAAATGGCCCCAGGCATGCCGGACTGATGCCGGGCGAATCGGTACGGGCGCAAGTCGAGCAGGTTTACCGCGACGAGTCGCGGCGAATCCTGGCGACCCTGATCCGCTTGCTCGGCGATTTCGACCTCGCCGAAGAAGCGCTGCACGAGGCGTTCTTCGTCGCGGTCGAGCGCTGGCAGCGCGACGGTGTGCCGGACAATCCGCGCACCTGGCTGGTGTCCACCGGCCGTTTCAAGGCCATTGATGTGTTGCGCCGGCGCGCGCGTTTTAACGCGTCCCGGCCGTTGTTGATCGCTCAACTGGAGGCGCTGGAGCAGGCCGACTGGAGTGACGAAGACGTGGAAGACGATCGCCTGCGCCTGATCTTCACCTGTTGTCACCCGGCGCTGGCGGCGGACGCTCAAGTGCCGCTGACCCTGCGTGAAGTCTGCGACCTGACCACGGAAGAAATCGCCCGGGCTTTCCTCTCGGCACCGGCCACCATCGCCCAGCGCATCGTGCGGGCGAAGGCGAAGATCCGTGACGCGAAAATCCCTTACCAAGTGCCCTCCCTGGCGGAACTGCCCGAGCGTCTCGACAGCGTGTTGCGGGTGATTTACCTGGTGTTCAACGAAGGGTATTCGGCGTCCATCGGCAACGAACTGATCCGTGAAGACCTGACGCGCGAAGCGATTCGTCTCGGTCGGTTGTTGATGGAGTTGTTGCCTGAACCGGAGGTGATGGGGCTGCTGGCGCTGATGCTGTTGCATGAGTCTCGGCGCCCGGCCAGAACCTCCGCGAACGGTGAGCTGATTGTGCTGGATGAACAGGATCGCTCGTTGTGGAACGCCGAGCTGATTGCTGAGGGCTGCGCCTTGATTGAGCGTGCGCTGACCACGCGGCGCTTCGGGCCGTATTGCCTGCAAGCAGCGATTGCCGCGGTGCATGCCGAAGCGCCTTCGGCGGCAGAGACGGACTGGGCGCAGATTGTCGGTCTGTATGACGTGCTGCTGCGGGCGGTGCCGTCGCCGGTGATCGAACTGAACCGCGCAGCGGCGCTGGCCAGGCGCGATGGCCCGCAGGCCGGGCTGACGTTGATCGAAGGGATTCTGGCCCGGGGCGAGTTGTTGGATTACCACCTGGCGCATTCGGCACGGGCAGAGTTTTGCCGGCAGTTGGGAAGGGTGGAAGAGGCGCGAGCGGCGTATCAGCGGGCGCTGGAATTGACACAGCAGGTGCCGGAGCGGCGGTTTATCGAGGGACGGCTCCGGGCGTTGGAGTGATGTGATTTCACTGGCCCCATCGCGGGCAAGCCACGCTCCCACAGTCGAATCGCAAAGGTGTGATCGCCTCAATCCTGTGGGAGCGTGGCTTGCCCGCGATAAGGTCCGCAGAACCTTCATTCCAGCATCTTGCCCAATAACCAACTCCCCGCCGGCCCCGGCGGGTGCAAACGCGACCACAGCGCATAGACATACACCGGTTTCGGCCAGCCGCGCACTTTCAATTCTACCAACGAGCCAGCCCCGAACCGTCCCACCAGCCATCGCGGCAACGGTGCCCAGCCGAACCCGCCCTGGGCCATTTCCAGCAGCATCAGGTAACTCGGTGCCGACCAGACGCGCCCCTTCGCGCGGTTTTCATACGGATTGACGATCGTTGCCAGACGCAGTTCGCGGTGCTGTTGCAGCACGTCCTGATCGATGTCGTTCAGCGTCGCCAATGGGTGCGTGTGGGACACGAACAGGGCGATTTCCGTGCGCTCGTCCACCGTCGAACTGACCAGGTCCGGCGGGTAGCTGTCCTGCATTTCGGCGAAGGCAACGTGCGCGCGGCCACGTTGCACCAGTGCCACCAGGTCGTCACATTCGGCGATCAGGCATTCAAGTTCCAGGTCTGGATACCGCTGCTCGAAAGTACTGAGCGCCGCTTCGAAACGATCGGACTGGTAAGTGTCGGAAATCGCCACGGTCAACTTTGGCTCGATGCCTTGGGACAGTTGGCTGGCGGTCATTTCCAGACGGCTGGTGGCGGCCAGAATCTCCTCGGCCCGTTGCAGCATGACGTGCCCGGCCGGGGTCAGGCTCGGCTTGCGACTGCTGCGGTCGAAGAGGACAAGGTTCAGGTCGATTTCCAGGCTCGCCACGGCGGCGCTGATGGTCGACTGACTGCGCCCGAGCTTGCGCGCCGCGGCGGAAAACGAGCCTTGGGTCGCGGCCTCTACAAACGCCAGCAACACTTCGTGGGAAGCCATGAACTATCGCCTTGATCGATGGTTATTGGTTATGAAGTATCGGTGTGATGGCTGATCATGGCAACCATAGTCACTCAGGGAGTCTGGCCATGAACGCCAACAAATCCATTACTGAACGCATTCTCCAGGCCATCGGTTTCGAACTGCTGGCGATCTTGATCTGTACTCCGTTGCTGGCCTGGGTCATGGACAAACCCATGTTGGAAATGGGCGTGGCAACCGTGGCGATTGCAGCCCTTGCCCTGGCCTGGAACGTGGTCTTCAACGGCCTGTTCGACCGTTTGCTCAAGCGCTTTGCCATTGTGCGTAACGCTTGGATCCGCGTGGTGCATGCGCTGTTGTTCGAAGGCGGGCTGGTGGCATTTGGGGTGCCGTTGATTGCCTGGTGGCTGAAGATCAGCCTGTGGCAGGCGTTCCTGCTGGATATCGGCGTGCTGCTGTTTTTCCTGCCGTACACCTACGTGTACCACTGGGGCTACGACGTGGTGCGTGAGCGGCTATTACTGCGCAGGGCTTGCGAAGGCTATTGAATGACCTGTAGGAGCGAGGCTTGCCCGCGAAAGCGGTTTCACAGTCAGAGTCATCGTTGAATGTGAAACCGCTTTCGCGGGCAAGCCTCGCTCCTACACAGGTTGTGTATGGTCAGAACAGCTTGGTGAACAACCAGTACAAGCTGCCCGACAGCACAATCGCCGCCGGCAAGGTCAGCACCCAAGCCATCAGCAGGTTGCGGATGGTCTTCATCTGCAAGCCGCCACCGTTGGCGACCATGGTCCCGGCCACGCCTGAAGACAACACGTGGGTGGTCGATACCGGCAGGCCGAACATGTCGGCGGCGCCGATGGTCAGCATCGCCACGGTTTCCGCCGAGGCGCCCTGGGCGTAGGTCAGGTGCGTCTTGCCGATTTTCTCGCCGACCGTCACCACGATGCGTTTCCAGCCGACCATGGTGCCGAGCCCCAGGGCGATGGCCACTGCGATCTTCACCCACAGCGGAATGAACCGCGTGGCGTTGTCGATCTGTTGCTTGAACAGTTGCAGCTTGCCGGTGGTATCGGCGTCGAAGTTACCGACCTTGTTCTTGTCCATCAGGCGAATGGTTTCGCTGGTCAGGTACATGTCGTTGCGCACGTTGCCCATCGCTTCGGCCGGGACTTTCGACAGCGAGCCGTAGCCCTTCACTTCGTTACCAATGTGGCCCGCCAGCGCGGCGAGGGCGGGGATCAGTTGCGGTGTGGCCTCCTTGCTGTGCATGTAGTCGGTCAGCACCGGGCGTGGATCGGTGGGCATCGGCAGCGGTGTGTTTCTCATCAGGGCTTGCTGGGTGACTTCGGCCACCGCGGCGAATTGCAAGGCCTGATCCGCCGGCATGGTGCGGTTCAATGCATACGCCATCGGCAGCGTGCCCACCAGAATCAGCATGATCAGGCCCATGCCTTTCTGGCCGTCGTTGGAGCCGTGGGCGAACGACACGCCGGTGCAGGTCAGAATCAACATGCCGCGAATCCACCATGGCGGCGGGGTGTCGCCTTTCGGCGCCTTGTACAGCGCGCGATTTTTGACGAAGACGCGCAACGCCAACAGTAACAATGCGGCAAAGACAAAGCCGATCAGTGGCGACAGCAGCAACGCGTAACCGACCTTGGTCGCCTGGGCCCAGTCCACGCCGCTGGTGCCGTCGCGGCCATGCATCAAGGCATTGGCCACGCCGACGCCGATGATCGAACCGATCAGGGTGTGCGACGAAGACGCCGGCAAGCCCAGCCACCAGGTGCCGAGGTTCCACAGGATCGCGGCGATCAACAGGGCGAAGATCATCGCGAAACCGGCGGAGGAGCCGACCTGCAGAATCAGCTCCACCGGCAGCAGGGCGATGATGCCGAACGCCACCGCACCGCTGGAAAGCAACACCCCCAGAAAGTTGAAGAACCCGGACCAGGCCACGGCGAAATTCGGCGGCAAGGAATGGGTGTAAATCACCGTCGCCACGGCGTTGGCGGTGTCGTGAAAACCGTTGACGAACTCAAAGCCCAAGGCAATCAGCAGCGCGACGCCCAACAGCAGAAATGGCGTCCAGGTGGTGACCACCGTGCCGAGTTCGCTCATGTCGTGCATCAGGCTATAGGCGGTGAACAACAGCCCGCTGCCCAGCACGGCAAAGAACATCACGAAGGTGAGCAGGCCGGGTTTTTTATCGAGCTGCGGCCTGGCGCCGCTGGCGGGCGCCTGGGAGGCGGCGGTGAAGGAAGGCGTAGCCATGCCGGATAATCCTGAGCAGAGAAGGAGTATCGGCCATGATCGTTGCTAAATATTACAGTGAGGCTGCGCTGGGTCAGTGTTTGGTTTTTTTGTAATGCCGGATGCTAAGGCAGGCAAACGCCTGTGGCGAGGGAGCTTGCTCCCGTTCGGCTGCGAAGCAGTCGTAAAACCAGAGAATTCTGTTTGAATGAATATACCGGATAGGGGCCGCTGCGCAGCCCAGCGGGAGCAAGCTCCCTCGCCACAAGGTATCGGTGATGATGGGCGGTTTAATAATCGCGCCGCTTGCGAAACGCCCAACGCCCGGCAATCAGGGTAAACGTCGCGACCAGCGCCACCAGAATCCAGAACCCCTCCGGATCACCGGCAAGCGGCACCCCGCCGACGTTCATGCCGAAGAAACCGGCGATGATGTTGATCGGCAGCGCCAGCACCGTGACCACGGTCAGGGTGAACAGCGTGCGGTTGCTCTGTTCGTTGAGGTTGGCGGCGATTTCTTCCTGCAACAGCTTGATCCGCTCACCGAGCGCCGTAAGGTCATTGATGATCAGCGCAAACTCCTCGGTGGATTTGCGCAGCTCCTTGACGTCCTCCTTTTGCAACCATTGCGGCGGGCGATTGAGCAGGCGCAGCAACGAGCCCGGCTCCAGCGCCAGCAGCCGTTGCAGGCGCACCAGCACCCGGCGGTTGGCGCCCAGTTCGGCGCGGTTGGTGGACAGGCGCGACGACAGCAATTCATCTTCGATCTGATCGACACTGAGGCTGGTCTTGCGCACGATCTGCGTCAGCACTTCGCCCTGATCACGCAGCAAATGCACCAGCAGCTCCAGCGGTGAGCGAAAACATTCACCGGCCTTCACCGAAGAGCGCAGCTTGTCCACCGAGTGCAGCGGTTGCAGGCGCGCGCTGATGATCAGCCGACTGCGGGCGCAGACCCACAGCGTCGAGACATCCGAGGAAACCATGCTACTGAGGTTGAACACCACATCGTTGACCACCGCCAGCAACGCCGAATCGACATGCTCGATGCGCGTCGAACGCGACCCTTCGTGCAAGGCTTCGAAAAACTCATCGGGCAATTCCAGATGGCTTTTCATCCAGCGCTCGCACGCCGCATGGGCCAGGTTCAGGTGCAGCCAGAGAAACTCATCACTGTCGTCCGGTTGTTGCAGGCAGTGCAGTGCCTTGGCCGAATCGATCTCTCGACCGCGCTCGCCGGGGCGAAAACTGAAACCGTAAAGCAGGCCGAACAAGTCGGAATCGCGATGGCGTTGGTCAATGCTGTGGTTCATGAAGTCTCGCTGCGAGGAGGCGCCTGTCGCGGGTTTCACAGGTTCACTTAAACCTCATCATTGCAAGCGCTCATGACATTTTTGTGACGACAAGGTGTACGCAAACGATTGCGATACCGATAGTCGGATTCTACTCAAGAACCGCTCTGGCACGCCGATCACGCTTGGGTTAGGTTTGCGCGCCTTCGGCCAAAGGCCAATGCGTCAGACAGGGATGTCCGGTTACTTTTCACGCCTTCATCCGCGTGCCTCATTCCTGTCATGAGTACTTTCCGATGTCTTTGCAAAAGTCCTTGAGAGCACAAATTCTCGCCCTGTTGAGCGGCAGCCTGTTGGCGATGTTGTTGATCGCTTTGGCCTGCTTTCACTTTCTGTCCAACGGCGTTCAGAGCTACGCGAATCTGATTGAAGGCCCGTTGCACACTTCGCAATTGATCGATGAAGCCAACCTGCAATTCAAGGTGCAGGTTCAGGAGTGGAAAAACGTCCTGCTGCGCGGCAAGCAACCCGCGGACCTGGACAAATACTGGAAGCAGTTCGAGGAGGGTCAGCGCAATGTGCAGGGTATCCTCGGTGAACTGGCCGGGCAGAAGGGTATGGAGCCGCAACTCAAGACCCGCATCGAACGCCTGCGTGAGGAGCATCGTGTATTAGGTGCGGCGTATCAGAAGGGCCGTGATGCCTACGTGGCGGCCGGTGCCGACCCAGCGGCGGGCGACAATGCGGTCAAGGGCGTGGACCGCGCTGCCAGCGAGCAGATGAATGAACTGGTCAGTGAACTGCGCAAGCAGAGTATCGAACAATCGAAATTGATCAGTGCCAGTGCCGATCAGACGGTGTTGTCGGGGCTCGCGGTGATGCTGCTGTCGGGTCTGCTGATTGGCCTGTTGAGTCTGTGGCTGGTCAACCGCAATCTGGTGGAGCCGATTCGCAAACTGATCGACTACGTGGCGCAGCTTAGCCAAGGCCGGTTCGCCGAACGCGTGGCCAGCACCCGCCAGGACGAGTTGGGTAACCTGGCCAAGGCTGCCAACACCTTGCGCGATTTCCTTGCCGAAACCTTCCACCGTTTGCAGCGCAGCACGTCCGACCTGGACAGTGCCAGCGGTGAGCTGAAATCGATTGCCGGCCTCATGGCCAGCGGCACCAACGAACAGTTCAACCGCACCGATCAAGTGGCCACGGCGATGAACGAAATGTCTGCCACCGCGCAAGAAGTCGCGCGCCACGCCGCCGATGCGGCACGTGCGGCCGACGAAGCTGATCAGTCCGCCCAGCAGGGCGAGAAAGTCATGCAGGGCACCATTCACACCATCACCCAAATGCGTGGCGAAATCGCCAACACCGCCACGGTCATCCGTCGTCTGGAAGAAGACAGCGGGCGCATCGGCAAGGTGCTGGAAGTGATTCGCGGCATCGCCGAACAAACCAACCTGCTGGCGCTCAACGCGGCAATCGAAGCGGCCCGTGCCGGTGAAGCCGGGCGTGGTTTTGCGGTGGTTGCCGATGAAGTACGCAGCCTGGCCCAGCGCACGGCGGCGTCGATCATCGAGATCAACCAGATCATTCAAACCGTGCAAACCGGTGCGGTGGATGCGGCCCAGGCCATCGAAAGCGGCCAGTCACGCAGCGAGCAAAGCGTCGAACAAGTGACCCAGGCCGGCGCCATGCTCGAGCGGATCACCCATGCCGTGGAAGCCATTCGCGACATGAACCGCCAGATCGCCACCGCCGCAGAAGAACAGACTTCAGTGGCCGAAGACATCTCGCGCAACCTCACCGAAATCACCAGCATCGCCAGTACCAATCTGGACAACGTGCAGCGCACCGAAGCGGCCAGCCACAACCTGCATGGGTTGTCGGGGCAATTGAATGAGGTGACGGCGCGGTTGAGCGCCTAGTGAAATGGGCTGTGTACCGAATCGGTTACCGAGTCGGTACACAGTCGCTCTCAAGTTCGTGCCGCGCCTGACGATGACGCAAGTTACCCAAACTGCATATTGGATAACGCCCATGGTCAGCATCAGCTCCGTTTCAATCAACCAGACCCTGTCGACTTCTTCAAGCCAGGTTTCGATCAGCGACAGCACCGAAGACAGCACCGTCGCGGCATCCACCGAGGCTTCCAGTGACACCACCAAGGCTGCCGCCGGTGGTGCTGCCGCGTCGAGCGAAAGCAGTTCCAGCAGCAGTGAGTCCGATACGGTGAAAGAACTGCGCAAGCAGCTCGCCGAACTGCAAAAACAATTGCAGGAGCAACAGCAGCAACTGCAAGCGGCCCAGGCCAAGCAGCAAAGCAGCGAAGCCAAGGCCGCGGAAGTCGCGGCGGCTCAATCGCAGATTGCGGCCACATCGGCTTCGATGCAGACAGTGACGGCGGCATTATTGCAGGCGTTGCAGGATGAGGGTGGCAGCACGTCGGGTTCAGTGGTCAGCACCACCGCTTAAGTCTTTGGGGGGCAAGCTGAAGGTAAACGTCGTGCCCTGCGGCTCGGTCGATTCCACCTCCAGTTTGCCGCCATGGGACTGTGCAATCTGACTGGCGATGTACAACCCCAACCCGAGGCCGGCCTGCGGTGTTCCACCGGTCGGTCGTGAGTAGGGCTGGAACAGGTGTGGCAATGCATCTTCGGTAATCAGCCCCTGATTTCTCACGCTCAACACGAAGTGCCCTTCGTTGACCTGCGCACTGACCTCGACCGGGCTGCCGGGGTCGCCATGGACAACGGCGTTCGCCAACAGATTGGACAGCAACTGCGCGATCCTTTCGCGATCGCAATCAACGTGACTCAGGTCGCCGATCGAGGACTCTATGATGCGCTTGGGGTGAATGCTCTGGATCTCGGCAATCACATGCCGCAACGCATCTGCCAGGTCCGGACATGGTTCGATGTTCACCGGAATGCCGCGGCCCAGTGCCCCCCGCGCGAAATCCAGCACATCGTCGACCAGTTTGGTCGCACGCCGGGCGCTGGTGAGGATATGTCGCGCCCGTTGCTCATTCGCCGGGTCTTTGACTTTGCGCAGGAGCATTTCGGCACCGGCGCTGATGGCGAACAAGGGGTTGCGCAGATCATGGCCGAGCACGGCGATGAACTGTTCGCGTAGTTCGGTGGTTTTACGTTCCTTGATCGACGCCGCTTCGGTCCGTTGCAGGTTTTCTTCGGCGTCGATCTGCAGCGCCAGTATCCGGGCGAACGATTCCATGGTGTTCTGGATCGTGCTGGACTTGAGCGGAGCAGGATCAGGGTCAAGGGCACAGAGTGTGCCGAAGAAGCGTCCATCGGTGCGAAAGATCGGCACGGCAATGTAGCTTTCGAATGGATAGGTGCGGGGCGTGTGGTGATCGCGGTAGAGCGGGTCTGCACTGGCCCTGTCGATGATCACCGACTGCTGGCCCTGGCGAGTTTCGTCGCTCAGCGTGGAGAGCAGCCGTAGTTCATCACCCACCTGTACACCGGAATCCAGTCGATCGAGCACCGCGCAGGCGATCCAGGTGTTGTCGATGACGCGGGCTACCGCCGCGAACCGCAAACCGGTCAACTCATTGATCACCTGAAGAATCGCCGGCACCGCGCTGATCCGGCCGATCGTGGTGATGTCTGCTGCCGCTGTTTGCCCCATATCCGTGGTTCTCTGCTTCAACATGCTGAATGATGTTGAGGAATTCTAGCGGGCTTGCGCAAAAGGGCGCGACTTCGTTCATCACTGCAGCGATTTGCCTTACGCCGAACGCAAAAAAGCCGCAGAACCCGAAGGTCGTGCGGCTTTTTGTAGTTGAATCACTTGTCTTGTTTGTTGCTCAGGACCTTGCCAGTCGCGGCATCGAAGTCCACGTCCCATTCGGTGTTGTCAGCCAGACGCAGCTCAACTTCATATTCGTAACCGTTGAAGTGGTTATCCAGGTCGGTATCGGTAATTGTGGCGCCCGGGTGCAACTTCAGCGCGGCCTGGTTCATTTCTTCCAGTGGTTTGATCTTGCCGCTTTTGACCAACTCGGGGATCTGGTCGACGCGAACGTCAGCCTGGGCCAGGCCAGCGGTGAGGGTCAGGGCAGCAGCGGTGAACAGGGCAGTTAAGGTTTTCATCAAGTTCTTTCCTTGGAGGAGCTGTTTAAGTGGGATCAGGTTAAACAGCGCAACTTAATTCACCCTTAAAAAAGCAATCGCGGGCAAGCCACGCTCCCACAAGGTCTGCACAAAACCTGTGAGAGCGTGGCTTGCCCGCGATGGGAACGACGCGGTGCAGCGCCTGGCGTCAATCAGTAACCGTTGTTCTGCAACAACTGCGCAACACTCGCCGCCGCCGGGCGCTTATAGAACTTCAGCAGTTCGCTGGCGCGGTTGGTGAAGATGCCGTCGACACCGGCATCGGTCACTTTCTGATAATCCACGGCATCGTCGATGGTGTAGACGTGCACCAGCATGCCCTGATCGTGGGTGAACTGGTTCATCCACGGTTTCACCAGGTCCGAATAGCTCTGATCGCCGCCCTTGGTCAGCGCGGCAGAAGGCCCGGTACCGATGGCGCCCTGGGCCTTGGCGTACTCGACCCATTGCTGGAATTCGGCTTTGTCCTTCGGTTCCTGTTTGGCGTAGTAAGTCGCTTTATCCTTGTCACCGGACTCGGCGAACGTGACTTTGGATTTCGGCTCGATGCTGCCTTCGCCCACCCACAACAGCAGGATTTTCGGCACTTGCGGCATTTCCTTCTCGAGCAGTTCGAGGCTGCTCTTCTCGAAGGTTTGCAGCACGACTTTGCCTTTGCCCTGGCCGACCGCCAGATTGCTCTTTGCCAGTTTGGAACCGGCCGGGCTCAGCCAGCCACGGTCCTGCAATTTATCCTTGAGATCGCGCTCGATACCGGGAAACTGCTTCGGCTCTTTGGTTTCGATGTACAAGCCAGGCTTGTGCAGCGGATTGCCTTGGGCGATGTCGATGATTTCATCCAGGGTCAGAATCTTCAGGCCCGCGTAGCCAGGACGCGCGCGGTCCGGGTAAGCGGCGTTGAACCAGCTGCCGGCATCCAGGGTTTTCAGTTCGGCGATGGTGAATTCGTTAGCCGGGCTGTCCTTGCGCTCAGGGAATTTGGTAGCGACGTCGGTGGTGCGTTGCAGGTTGTTGTCGTGCAGGGCGAACAACACGCCATCCTTACTGCGTTGCAGGTCCATTTCCAGGTAGTCGGCGCCCAGGTCGCGAGCCAGTTTATAGGCCGCGGCGGTGGATTCCGGTGCATCGAAAGAGGCGCCACGGTGGGCGATCACTGCCGGGTGTGGAATGCCCAGGCGGGTTGCCAGTGCGCTGGGGCTTGGCTCGTTGGCGGCCTGTGCCTGGCCGAGGCCGAGCATCAGGCTCAGCAACAGGGCGCTTTTGGTGAAGGTGGCAGGCATGCTCGAAGTCCTTTTGCGATGAGTTTTCAAAGACGTATCTTTTAACAACTGAGCGCCGCTTGCGCTATCGCCAGACCGACATAAACGTGTTTAAAGCAGATTTCTTCGACGCTTTTGTGCGGCTCTTTGCAGTAATCTTCACACCTGCAGTTTCCCCGGCAGAGGGAAACCCGTTCCACTTGCCCTGCGTGTAAACCATCGATCACCGGTCCTTTGCGACCTTTTGTGAGGTTTACCATGCGCATCACTTCCCAGCTCATTTGCCAGGCCGCCGACCAACTCAAAGGCTTCGTCGGTCTCAATCGCAAGACCGGCCAGTACATCGTGCGCTTCAGCGAAGACGCGTTCGGCATGGATGTGGCCGACGACGGCATCATCCCCGCCAGTGAGTTCGTCTGGGCACCCGGCCCCGAGCAGACCATGACACTCAAGCGCGAACTGATCCAGTTGCTGCTGGATCAGAACGTCGATGACCGGATCAACATCACCGAACCGTTGCGGGTGTACATGAATCGACGGGACGTGCCGCAGATTACGGCGGTGAGGAGTTTGGTGCGGGGGTGAGGGTTTTGTGGTGGCTGTTCTGGCCTCTTCGCGGGCAAGCCCGCTCCCACATTGATCCCTGTTGTGCACAAATCTTGTGGACGCAGGAGATCCCTGTGGGAGCGGGCTTGCCCGCGAAGACGGTCTCCAGAATCACCGGGTCATTCACTGTTTGAACGCATAGGCCCGCTCAACCTTGCACACCCGCGTATGACACGCCGAATACCACGTCGATCGCCCGCGCTCGCGGATTGCGCTGTGCTCGGGATGATGCTTCCAGGCCAGGATAGCCGCTTCGCTGGCCCAATAGGACACCGTAATCCCGAGCCCGTCCGCACCCCGGGCCGACTCCACGCCCAGGAAGCCGGGCTGCTCACGGGCCAACTCCACCATGCGTTCGGCGGCCTGTTCATAACCTTGATCACCTTCGGTGCGCCGCGAGGTGAAAATCACTGCGTAATAGGGTGCCGCAGGTGTCTGGGCGATCATGATTTTTTCCTCGCGCAGGCCTCGACCAACGCCTTGACCAACGGTGGCAGCAGGCCTTTGAGCGCGGCGCGTTCCGGTTGGAATAGCGTTGCGACAAAGAATGGATGATCGTTTAGCTCCACGGCCCGCAGATCCCCCGCCGAATCGCGGCCAACCGCGTGCAACTGTCGTGTCATTAGCGGCCGTTCAAACTCGGGATTCACACCGTAACGGCAGCGATAGCCTTCACGAATCTGAGCATTTTCGTACGCCTTGGCGATCAACGAGCCTTTAACCAAATGAATGCTGTCGACGGCTTCCACCAGCGCACAGGTCAGCGGCGTGAGTAACGCCCGCGTCGAGTTGGGCGAAGTCTCGCCGTGTTCGGCATCTTCCCAGCCCAATACGTTGCGGGCGAATTCCAGCACCGCGTGCTGAAAACCGCCGCACGTGCCGAGAAACGGCCGTTGTTGTTCCCGGGCAAAGCGGATCGCCCGTAACGCGCCATCCATGTTGCGATAAGGGCTGGCGGGCACGCACCAGAAACCATCGAAGTCATCCAGTGGCGTATCGGCGGTGATGCGGTCGGTGGCCAGCCATTGAAACTGAATGTTCTGGCCTGTGTGTTCGGCGGCCATGCCGAGGGCGACGGGAATGGCTTGATGGGCGGTGACCTGTGGGTCGTAGTCACCGATCAGGGCGATGCGGATGGCGTTGGTTTCCATGAGTGATCTCGACGCTTGTTGATTTCTGGCATCGACTATAGATTGGCGCTCACGCAATCAATATTGGCGTTATCCCAAGTGATCAATGCATCGACGCACTATCAACTGGACTACCCGGACCTGTCGCTGATCCTCGCCCTGGTGCGCGGCGGCTCTCTGGCTCGGGCTTCGGCGTTGTTGAAGGTCGACGTTTCGACGGTGTTTCGCGCGGTTCGTCGGCTCGAAGCCGGGCTGGGCCAGCAACTGTTCGAAAAGAGCCGCGCTGGTTACCTGCCTACCACGTTGGCTCAGACCCTGGCCGAGCAGGCTGAACGCGCCGAACAAGCACTGGAGGCGGCGCGCATTGGCGTGGAGCAGGGCGGTGAAATCATCAGCGGCACCGTGCGCCTGACCTGCACCGATTCGGTCCTGCAAAGTCTGCTGCTGCCGGCGCTGGCGCAGTTCATGCCGTCTTATCCGGCGCTGACCATTGAACTCTGCACCTCCAACGACTTCGCCAACCTCAGTCGTCGCGACGCCGACATCGCCTTGCGGTTGACCCGTACCCCGCCCGAGCATCTGGTCGGGCGGCGATTGGCAGACATTTCCTACCGGGTTTGTGCCAGCCAGGCCTATCTGCAATCGGTCGAATCCCACGACTTGGCCTCATTGACCTGGATCGCCCCCGACGACTTCCTGCCCGATCACCCCACCGTCGCCTGGCGGCGTCAGCAGTTGCCTGGCGTAACACCCGGTTATCGCTGCAACAGCATGTTGTCGGTGACCGAATTGGTGCGGGCTGGATTGGGCGTCGCGGCATTGCCGGACTTTCTCATCGGCGACGGACTGCAACCGTTGACCGAGCCCTTGCACGGTTACGACACCGCGCTGTGGTTGCTAACCCGCCCGGACTGCCGTGCGTTGCGCTCGGTGGTGACATTGTTCGACGAGTTGGGGCGGGCGCTTCGGATCAAACCTTCGGTGGCTCCTTGCCGATGAAGTGTTGGTGCATTTCCGACGTCAGGCTTTCGATGCGTTCGCTCAGGGTCTTGGTGATTTCGGTGAGCCGGGTGTTTTGCTCCAGCAGTTCCATCAATTGCGCGGTGGTTCGGGCGGCGTGGGCCTGACGTTCAATGTTGGCGACGGCCAAGGCTTCACGGTGTTGTGCATCGGCGTCTGACTGGGCTTTGTCCCGCGCAGCCTGACGCGTCTGGGCCAGCAGAATCAGCGGCGCGGCATAGGCCGCTTGCAGGCTGAACGCCAGGTTGAGCAGGATGAATGGGTACGCATCGAAGTGGGTTATGCCGGACAGGTTCAGGTACATCCAGACCACCACAATCAGGGTCTGGGCGCCGAGAAAGGTCGGCGTGCCGAAGAACCGCGCAAAGGCCTCGGCGCGCAGGGCAAAACGGTCGGTACCGAAAGTGGGTGCCAGGTGAGCGTGAGGGCGATGGAAGCGCAGATGATCGATGGGGCCGGTGACTTCGGTTTCGGTTTCGGTTTCGCGGGTCGGAGTGCTCATGATGCTCTCTGTATCGTTCTGGAACTGAAAGCTCACTATAGCTCCAGCGTCAGTCTCATTCAGAAACACATTGCGGTGTTTCTATTCAGAGCGATCAGTCAGCGATAAAGCGGCGGACATTGTCATTTTTTGCAGCTGGTTCAGAGCGCATAACACGCCAGGAACATGTCCAGCGCAGATTCCACCACAGTGTGCTGCATCTCGGGCGACAGACCCGTTTGGCCCATGGAGATCTGGGGCCAGAAGGCAAAGGACTTGAGCAGCCCGTGGATCTGTTGCGCGGCGAACTCAGGCGCGACCGGTTTCAATCGGCCATCGGCCTGGGCGGCGCGAATCCACACGGTCAAACTTTCTTCGCGCTCACCCATTCGGGCGACCATGTTCTGCGCACGCTCGGGAGAGTGGATGGTGGCGGCGATCGCTACTCGCGCCAGGTCGAGAAAATTGTCATCGGCCAGCATCTGCAATTTCGCCTGCAACATCAGACGCAGCTGATCGCGCAGGGGCAGGTCGTGGCGATAGGCCGTTTCCTGTTCGGCCGTTACTCGGGTCCATAACTGATTGAGGATTTCGGCAAACAACTCTTCCTTGCTTGGGAAGTGGTTGTACACCGTGCGCTTCGACACGCCGGCGGTGGCGGCGATCTTGTCCATGCTGGTGATGTCGAAACCGTTGGTACGGAATTCGGCAATCGCCGCCTGGATGATGGCTTCGCGTTTTCGGTCGGTGAGGCGCTGTGGAGCTGTCATAAGTACGTTTCGGCAGGAAGAAGTGGAGAATTACACTTGGTAGTTTACTTGTGATCGGCTTTGATGCAACCTAGAAACTACACTGTGCAGTGTAATGTTTTGTTAATCCTGCACCGTAAACAATGCAATCTCCGGCTGATGCGTACGTGCCTTGGCCATAAATCGTCCCAAGCGGAAAATCGTCAATTGTGCGGTTTTTCTGGAGTCATTCAGTCATGGCCACTTCAACTTCTCCAGCGGATAACGCCTCAACGCCTGAAGCGTCTCGTCAGGCTCAAGGGCAATACCAGAACCACACACCAGTGCAGCGCGAAGGCTTCCGTAAAACCTTGCGCATCCTGTGGAACTTCATTTTCAACAAGCCGCAAGACACCCGGCCATCGGCCCCTGTCCCGGTGCACGCCCTGACCCAGGCAGCATTGGCCGCTGCGCCCAACCACAGTGTCTATCGTCTCGGTCATTCCACGGTCCTGCTGAAATTGCGGGACAAATTCTGGATCACCGACCCGGTGTTCGCCGAGCGTGCTTCCCCGGTGCAATGGGCCGGCCCCAAGCGTTTCCACCAGCCGCCCATCAATCTCGAAGACTTGCCGTCGATTGAAGCGGTGATCCTGTCCCACGATCATTACGACCACCTCGATTATCAGGCCGTGCTCAAACTGGCGGACAAGACCCGCTACTTCCTCACACCGTTGGGCGTGGGCGACACCCTGATCAAGTGGGGCGTCGACGCCAGCAAAGTGCGACAGCTGGATTGGTGGCAGGGCACCGACGTCGATGGCCTTCAATTCGTCGCCACACCTTCGCAGCACTTTTCCGGTCGTGGCCTGTTCGACAGCAACAGCACCCTTTGGGCGTCGTGGGTGATGATCGACAGCGACACGCGGATCTTCTTCAGTGGTGACAGCGGCTACTTCGACGGCTTCAAACGCATCGGCGAGCAGTACGGCCCATTCGACCTGACCCTTATGGAAACCGGCGCCTACAACGTCGAGTGGCCTCACGTGCACATGCAGCCCGAGCAAACCCTGCAAGCGCACATCGACCTTAAAGGGCGCTGGTTGCTGCCGATCCACAACGGCACCTTCGACCTGTCGATGCACGCCTGGTACGAACCTTTCGACCGTATTCTGGCGCTGGCCTGGGAGCGGAACGTGTCGATCACCACGCCGCAAATGGGCGAGGCGTTCAACGTGCTGTACCCGCAGCGTGGTGGCGCGTGGTGGCTGAATTTGGAAAGTGCGATGAAGGAAAAAGGGCAGATTGCTTGTAGCGGCTACAAGTCTGGGTGAACTTTCGTACGGCTTGCGCTCCTTGTTGCTGACAGTCGCTTCCTGCGACTTCGGTAGGCTGTGCGGCGAGTGAAATGACTCACTCGTGATTAGCCAAAATAAGGACGTTACATGAAGTACATTTTCAAAAGCCGCATGACGGTATTGGCGCAAGCCATCCTGCTTTCCGTCGCGGGTTCCGCTTACGCCAATAGCGCCGCTGCAACATCAGCAGCGGTCAACGCGCTCGAATACGCAAGCGTCGGCGAACTCACTGCACAGATGGAGCGTAACGAACTCACCTCCGTAGCGCTGGTGAAGCACTTGCAAGCGCGTATCGAGACACTGGACAAGCAAGGGCCGGCGATCAACGCGATCATGGAACTCAATCCTCAGGCCATCGAGATTGCGATGGCGCTGGACAAGGAACGTGAGGACGGAAAAGTTCGCGGCCCGCTTCACGGGATTCCGGTTCTGCTCAAAGACAACGTTGATACCGCAGACTCGATGCAAACGAGCGCGGGCTCACTGGCCATGGTCGGCCAAGCGGCGGCCAACGATGCATTTGTCGTCAAGCAGCTTCGTGACGCAGGCGCGGTCATTCTTGGCAAAACCAACATGAGTGAATGGGCTTACGTTCGAGAAATGGGCTTGCCCCATGGCTGGAGCGGTCGAGGCGGCCAAGGGAAAAATCCCCACGTACTGAGTGGCGAAATATGCGGTTCCAGTTCCGGTTCGGCCGCAGGCGTAGCCGCCGGGTTCGCACCGCTGGCCATTGCCACCGAAACCAATGGCTCGATCACTTGCCCCGCCTCGGCCAACGGCGTGGTGGGCGTCAAGCCGACGCTGGGGCTGTTCAGCCGTTCCGGCATCATCCCGATCACACGCCTGCAAGACACTGCTGGCACTATGACGCGCACCGTTCGTGACGCGGCGCTCATGTTCAACGCCCTGCAAGGTGTCGACGCTGCGGACGCCGCAACCAGCGACGCACCGGTAGGTGTCGATTACACCGCATTGCTCGCCACGGACGCCTTGAACGGCAAACGAATCGGTTACCCAACCGAGTACATGGGGCCGAACGGTTCGGTGTTGCGTCCCGGTTTTGAATTCCTGATGGCACTGGCCACGCTGGAAGAGCAAGGCGCTACTCTGGTGCCATTAAGAGTCCGGCTGCCCAGCATTGACGGTTACTTCAACGCGCTTATGGGGGGCATGAAACATGAGCTGCCCGAATATCTGGCCAGCCGATCCGGGTTGCCGATCCAAACGCTTCAAGGGTTGATCGAGTTCAACGAGCTCAATCCTGGCCCTGAAGGTTACGGTCAGCAGATGCTCAGAGAAATCAGCAAACTGGACATGAGCCACGCGCAGGCAACCGAACTGTTCGCAGCACTCAATGCCAGCTTCAAGGAAGCCATCGATGAGCAACTGGCCCAGCACAATCTGGACGCCCTGGTCGCCGATGCCGATGGCTATTCGCAATTCAGTGCCGCAGTGGCCGGCTACCCAGCCGTCACACTGCCGTCGGGCATGAAGGGCGATGGCCTGCCCACTTCCGTGTTCTTTTACGGCCCTCGCTGGAGTGAA
This sequence comes from Pseudomonas sp. DF5, assembly GCF_058148225.1. Classification (NCBI taxonomy): domain Bacteria; kingdom Pseudomonadati; phylum Pseudomonadota; class Gammaproteobacteria; order Pseudomonadales; family Pseudomonadaceae; genus Pseudomonas; species Pseudomonas sp. DF5. Next base: position 52,220 of record NZ_JBYVYM010000030.1, on the reverse strand, counting down.
CCCAAACTGTTGGCGTTGGCTTACAGCTATGAACAGGCTTCGTTAGAGCGCCAGGATCCGGCGTTTAAACAGCAGTAAAGGGATGTAACCGGGCCAGTGAGTTTTATGGTGTCACTGGCTCACTCAACCATCGCATAATCCGCCCGCCCCACCGGGTTCGGTGTGGACCCTTTCACATTCATCCCTCGGCCCGGTGCAAACCCCGGGAAGAACACCAGGCCTTGCGATTCAAACCGATACGCCAACGCCAGCCGCGTGACATCCAGCACATTACGCTGCGCCTCGAATCGCTGGATGGCGTCAACGGAAACCCCGGATTCCTCGGACAACTCTTCCACACTCCAACCCAGCATCGCTCGGGCCTGGGCGCAGTGGGCGGGGGTGAACTGGAAGAGGGCGATGCGTTCCAGGGTGATTTTCATTGCAAGAGAGGCCATGGTTTTCTCCGGGGATCGAGCGTGGCGATTCGAAAATGTACTGTGTTTTTGTACAGTTGTTTTGCGCCCGGATCAAACTCATTTTTTGATCGATTCTCTTTTTTCGCTCAGGCAGGGGCGTTGGACCGACTACGCTGTCTCTAGGCGGTTTCCTGAAAGCTCCAAATGATTGAACGTCAGCCTTCTGATCTTCAATGCAGGAAAGGTGGCGTTTCAAAAGCAGTGCGCCACAGCGTTATGCGGGGAAGGGAATCATGAAAAGACTACGTCTGCTATGTGCCCTGATCAGCTTTACAACTCTGCCGGTCCTGGCCGATACGGCATCGCCAAACAAAGATGCCTTTGTCACCAACCTCATCAATCAGATGACCCTCGACGAAAAAGTCGGCCAACTGCGGCTGATCGCTATCGATGAAAAGATGACGCCCGAAAAAATCTGCCAGGAGATCGCTGCCGGGCGAATCGGGGGGACGTATGGCTCTGTGAGCCGTTATGTAAACCGCCCCATGCAGGACGCGGCTCAACAAAGCCGCCTGAAGATACCGATGTTTTTCGGTTGGGACGTGATACACGGTCATCGAACCATTTTTCCCATCGGCCTGGCCTTGGCCTCCAGTTGGGATATGGACGCCATCGAGTTGAGCGGTCGAACGGCGGCGAAAGAAGCCAGTGAGGACGGTATCGACATGACCTTCGCACCGATGATCGATGTCGCCCGTGATCCTCGTTGGGGGCGCACATCCGAAGGCTTCGGTGAAGACACCTATCTGGTTTCGCGCATTGCCAGAGTGATGGTCCAGGCCTACCAGGGCCAGAGCTTGAACGCGCCCGACAGCATCATGTCCAGCGCCAAGCACTTTGCGTTGTACGGGGCCGTCGAGGGCGGGCGCGACTACAACAGCGTCGACATGGGCCTGGCCCGAATGTACCAGGACTACCTGCCACCTTATCGTTCGGCGATCGAGGGTGGCGCGGGAGCCGTCATGGCGGCGCTTAACTCGATAAATGGTGTGCCGGCGGCGGCCAATAGATGGTTGATGCAGGATTTGCTTCGCAAAGCGTGGGGCTTCAAGGGACTGGTCATCAGCGACCATAACGGGGTAACCGATCTGGTTCAGCACGGTGTTGCGAGGAATCCTCGCGACGCGGCCAGGCTCGCCATTCGGGCCGGCATTGATATGAGCATGAACGACTCCTCCTATGGCCCGGAGTTGCCGGGGCTGCTTGAGTCTGGCGCTATTTCCCAGAGCGATATTGATAACGCGGTGCGGGAAGTCCTGGGTGCCAAGTACGACATGGGGCTGTTCGAAGACCCTTACCGGCGCCTCGGCGCTGCCAGTGAAAACGCAGCTGATAACAACCCCGAAAACCATCTGCACAGAGCGCAGGCCCGTGAAGTGGCACGCAAGACACTGGTGCTGCTGAAGAATGAAAACGGGCTCTTGCCGCTGAAAAAACAAGGCACGATCGCGCTCATCGGCCCGTTGGCAAAAAGTGCTGTCGACATCATGGGCAGTTGGTCCGCGAGCGGTGTGCCCGCGCAATCGGTGACGATCTACGACGGGCTGAAAAACGCGATGAACCAGGGCTCGCTGATCTATGCCCGAGGTGCCAATCTCGAGGAGGATCAGGAGGTTGTTAAATACCTGGAATACCAGGGCGTGTCCGAAATCGCCAACGACCCCCGTCCGGCAGCAGAAATGATTGACGAAGCCGTCAAGGCTGCACAGCAAGCCGATGTTGTGATTGCCGTGGTGGGAGAGCCTCGCAGCATGTCCCATGAAGCGGCCAGTCGAACCAGCCTCGATTTGCCTGGGCGCCAGAGTGAATTGATCACCGCCCTGAAAGCCACCGGCAAGCCGCTGGTGCTGGTGTTGATGAACGGTCGGCCGCTGTCCATAGGCAAGGAGCAGAAACAGGCCGATGCGATCCTGGAAACCTGGTACAGCGGCTCCGAGGGAGGCAACGCCATTGCCGATGTATTGTTCGGTGACTACAACCCGTCTGGCAAATTACCCATCACCTTTCCGCGCTCCGTGGGGCAGATCCCCAACTACTACAGCCACCTGAACACCGGCCGTCCGTACTTGCCGGGTGCGCTTCGCAACTACACGTCGCAATATTTCGATCAATCCTATGGGCCGCTTTACCCCTTCGGCTATGGGCTGAGCTATACCGATTTCAGCCTGACCGACATGGCCCTGTCTTCGACCACGCTGAACAAGACCGACAACCTCGTCGCCAGCATCATGGTGAAAAATACCGGCCAGCGTGACGGCGAAACGGTGGTTCAGCTGTATATCCGCGATGTTGTTGCCTCTGTCGCCCGTCCGGTCAAAGAACTGAAGAACTTTCAAAAAATCATGCTCAAGGCCGGCGAGGAGAAAGCGGTGCACTTCAGCATTGATGAGAACGACTTGAAATTCTTCAACTCCCAACTGGAATACGTCGCTGAGCCGGGTGAGTTCCGGGTGCAGATCGGCCTGGATTCCCAGGATGTGAAGGAGCAGAGCTTTGAATTGCTGTCAGAACAAGCCAGTCAAGACAATCATGCGCCTGGTGCAGAACCTGTAGACGCGAGCGGTGCGGCGATCCGACTTGCCCACGAAGAACGATGATGCGTAATCCCTGAAAACCGCGGTGCATTCTTCGCGGGCAAGCCTCGCTCCTACGGGGTCATTTCGTCCCCTCCAACCAAACGGATGGGGCCTGCCCCAGCACGCGCCGAAACATGGTCGAAAACGCCGCCGGGCTTTCATAGCCAAAATCCAGGGCAATGCGCGTCACTGGCGTGTCCACCGCCAGCCGCGCCAACGCCAGCACCACACAGGCCCGCTGCCGCCATTGGCTGAAACTCAGCCCGGTCTGTTGGCGGAACAGGCGATTGAACGTACGCAGGCTGATATGCAACTGATCGGCCCATTGCTGCGGCGATTGGTGAACGTTCGGTTGCCGGAGAAACGTCTGACACAACCCGAGCAACCGCGAATCCACAGGCAGCGGAATGTGCAACGGCAGGGGAGCACTGCGCGCCAGTTCATGCAGCAACAAGTCGATCAGCGCCCCATCGCGCCCGGCCTCGTCGTACTCCAGCGCAACCTCCACCGCCTCCATCAGTAAATGCCGCAGCAACGGCGAAACACTGATCACCTGGCAACGGCTGCCCAGATCAACCGCCCCCGGTTCGATATACACACTGCGAGTGCTCACCCCCAGCATCAACACCTCATGCGCCACCCCCGGCGGAATCCACACCGCTCGCTGCGGCGGCACCACCCAATTGCCGTCGAGCGTGCTCACCTGCATCACCCCCGTGGCGCCATACAACAACTGCGCCCGCCGATGGGTATGGCTCGGCAACCGATGACCATCGGGGTAATCCGTACCGATGGCCACCACCGGCCGTGGCGTGTCGTCCAGCAGATCAATCGAAACATTGCGCATCGAGCGGCACCCAGCGATTGGCGTAAACGCAAACATTATTGGCTGACTTGCTGAAGCAGGCCAAGCTCCGTCGCTCTATCGTTCGCCACTCCCAACCCACGGACGATGCGCGATGTTCTTCTACCTCTTGCTGACACTCTTCGGCTGCATGACCGGCGTCACCGCCGTGCTATTCGGCTTCGGCGGCGGCTTCGTCGTCGTGCCCTTGCTGTACCGCATGCTCACGGCCAGCCACGGCACCGACGACCCCATCGGCCAATCGGCGATGCACATTGCCGTAGCCACCTCGACCTGCGTGATGATCGTCAATGCGCTGATCGCCACCAGAAAACATCATCACGCGGGCAATCTCATTCGCCATTACCTGTGGCCGTTGGGCGGGTTCATCGGCCTGGGCGCGATCGTCGGAGCTATTGCCGCGATGTGGGCGAGTGGTGAGCTGATCCGTTTTGCCTTCATCGTTTACCTGGGTGTGACCATTCTGGACTGCTTGTTCAGACGCGGTTTTCTTACACAGTCCTACATCGAAGTCCCACGGCGATTGGGCGGGGCAGAAGTGTCTGGCGGCGGTGTGGGAATTGGCGCTATCGCCACGTTTCTTGGGGTGGGTGGTAGCGTCATGACCGTGCCGTTGCTAAGACGTTGTGGCCTTAGCATGTCGCAAGCCACATCCATGGCTAATCCGCTGAGCCTGCCCGTTGCGGTGGCCGGAACGCTGACCTATATGGCGATGGCGGGGTTTACCGAGTTTGATCTGGGGCCGTGGTTTGTCGGTTATGTGGATGTGCTGGCGTTTGCGCTGCTGACGGTTGGGTCGCTGGTGGGGATTCGGCTGGCCACGCCGTGGATCGGGCGGATACCGGATCGGGTGCATGCGCGGGTTTATATTGGTTTGCTGGTGGTGGTGATGCTGAGTATGTGCGCCAGGTAAGGTTGGAATCAGTGGGCTAATTCGCAAGAATAGACTTTTGCATTTCAAGATCTCACGCAGGAGAACGTCATGCCGATCCTCGAAAGCGACTGGAAGAAATTCAAGGAACTGCGCAAGATTGCGCTCGATAGATTTTGCCAAGGTGTTCTTGCCGATGCCAAGACAATTGCCCAGCACGGAGCGCTATCAGCCCACGCTCGATATGGAATGCTCTACGGGTTGATTCAGGATCGAAACAAGGACATGGCTCAGGCTTTTGACCATAACAGCCAATCCCGTTCCAGTGCACTCAGAGGCTTGTGGTTAATGGTCATGCATGACTTGCTGACCGAAGCAGAGTTATCAGTTCTCAGCGAACAAGCGCTGAACTATATCTCGGAGGTTGTTCGCCAGCCCTATGAGCTTGAGTGGGTTGACGAGATCGTGGGACAGGACTGACAGCCGCATACAGAATTTATAAAAGGACCCTGCATGTTGATCTTCAACTGCACCGAAGCTGCCAGCACCTTCTTCAGCCGCGTCCACAAGGGCAAGAAAATAACCCCGGTGGAGAAACCTCCATCGTCCGTTATCGAGGACGACGAGCAGGGTGACTCAACCGAACAGTGGCTGGTCCACGCCATTACCGTGCAACGCAAGCACGTGTTGTTCGTCATCCATGTGAAAACCCGTTATTGCATGATCTTCGCTGACGCTAAAAAGGCTGACGTGGAAGGTTTTGTTCAACGGTTTTCCGAGCGATGGATCAATGGCCTGATACGCCATGCGGGGCAGAACGATATCCTGCAGTGGGTTAACGATGAGCCGATGATGGAGCGCTTCCAGGAAAGCTGCCGCCAGTACACGTTTTACAAGCGCGGTCATCGCGGTGCGCAAAAGCACATCAACGAGATTGCCTGGATTTTTGAGGATTGCGCCGCCGAATGGGGATCTTTGCCTTCGGACGAATTCTCGGCTGGCCGTTTCGATGCTGATATGAACGACACCCCGAGAGGCGGTAAAGGGCACAAGGACTATTACTTTCCGGATGAGGAAATGATGGTCCATTGGTTGTGCCAGTACTGCGGCCTCGACGAGTCAGGCATACAAGCTGCGCGTGATCGGCGCAAAGAAGTGAGACGGGAAACTTTTGAACTGTTGAATCAGCTTGATCAGGATTGATCGGACCATATCGATTCTTGGACGCTGATTCGCCATACTCCGCGCCAATATTTCGTGAGCAGACGCTCACTTTTTTCAAGGATGTATTGATGTTCAAAGGATTGTTGCGCCTTGCACCCTGCGCCACGTTATTACTCGCGTTCTGTTCGACTGCCGATGCCGAATACACCAATCGCCTCTTCACCGGCACCCTGGGCAAGATGCCGATCGTGCTGGAACTCAACACCAACCAGCCGGACGAAGTCACCGGCCGCTACTTCTATGAGAAATACCATCGCGACCTGGAGCTGAGCGGCTCGCTGCAAGAAGAGACCCTGACGCTAACCGAAGGCAACAACCGCTACGGTGAAGACAAACCCCAGCCAACCCTGAAGTTGCAAGAAACGGCCAACGGCTGGCAAGGCGAATGGAAAGGCCCCAAGGGCAAAATCCTGCAAATGCAATTGACCGAGGCCAAGCTCCCGGCACCGGCAGCAGACGCCTTGCCCTTCATCGCCGCGCTGCCGAAAAGCGATCCTTACGAATATCTGCGCCTGCAAGGCTTGAAACTCAAACCGGGCAAGAAAGAGTCCTTCATGGGCTACGACCTGCAATGGTGGACGGAGCCCGCGTCCGGTCTCTCCATGTTCAGCATCGAGTCCGGCTACCCGAAAGCTGACCAGCAGCGGATCAATCAGCAATTGTTGGAGCGGCTCTGGAGCGAAGTCATCAACTACCACGGCTGCTTGCTGGGAGGTGGGGAATTTGCCGAGTTCGACCAAGGCGTCGCCCCCCAATTCCTGTCGCCCGATGTGGTCAGCCTGAACATCTCCACCAGCTACAGCTGCGGCGGCGCTCACCCGGACTTTGGCAATTCGCCGATCAACCTCGACGTTCACACCGGCCATAGCCTGTCGCTGGAAGACGTGCTGTGGGTGGGCAACGGCAAGCCGCTGCTGCACGCCGACCGCGACGGCGCGAGCGATACATCGTTGACCGAGGAAGAGAGCAAGGCACGATTCACCTATCAGCGCGAAGTGTTCGTACCCTGGCTGATCAAGCAATTCGCCGCGCTGTACCCCGAGGAAATGCAGAAGCCGGCGGACGAGGACAGCTGCGACTACACCGACGAAAGCGTTTGGGGTTATTCCAACTGGCACTTCACCGCCAAAGGCCTGTACCTGGGACCGTACTTCGCCCGCGTACAACGTAATTGCGATGACCCGGGCTGGTCAGTGCTGCCGTACGCCGTGGTCAAGCAAAACCCCGGCGCGGTCAAACTCGAACTGCCTCACAACTAATCCTTAGCCTGCTGCCAACCCCGGCGCTTCCCGAATAATGAAGTGATCCAGGTTCTCGATGTTGGCACTGAACACCCCGAACGTCTGTTCGGGGTTTTTCTTGCTCGGCACCTGCTTCAACTCCGGCGTCACGCCATAAAAGAAGCAATACAACTCGGCATCACTGTCGACGGCGTGCTTGATCTCCTCCAGAAACGCCTTGCGCTTGCGGTAGTTGTCGATCAGCTTCTTGCTCAGATAAACGTTCACCGAATAAGGCTTCTTCTTCGCCTCGTCCGGTTGCTTGAACCAGACCTTCTGTTCGAAATCGATGCGAAAGCTCTGGGTGTAATCCTTGATCTCCTTGATCTTGCCCCAGTAAATCAGCCCCTTGTTGTCCTGCAGGTACTCGATCTTCTTGAAGAACGACCCATAAGGCGCCGTGTGCTCGCCAATCTTCAGCGGCATGCGCTTGAGCAGCTCCTTGTCCGCGAAGTTCGACACAAAACACTCAACGGGATGGGCGAAGATGCTGGTCTTGTCCGGCGCCGTCTCGCGGCTCGGATGTTCGACGTTACTGCTCGCTGAAGTGAGTGTCGGGGCATCGCGCAAAACATCCGCCGCCACCGCCGGGCTCACAGGCTTACGCACATACTCACGCCGAGTCAGCAACAACTCCGACGGAAAATGCTCCTCCCGACTGTCATCCGATTCCGCCCCGTCCGCCTCCAGACCCGACGCCGGCGTCTTCAGACTGACATAAGGACAATCCGCCACATGCCGCGTGCTGGGCATGTTCTTGAAGTGCGGCGTGCGCACGTAATTCACATTCTTGGCGTTGAACGTCCCCAGCACGTTGGCCGCATCGAAGGACAAACGACAGGCATCGTTGGGGCACTGGAAGTGTTCCTTGGCGGAATCGAAATCCATGGTTTCATCGAAATTCAGATCGCGCACGTCATAGATCGACAGCTTGTCGTCGAGGCTGAGGCAGTAGGCGAGGTCGAATTTCATGGTGGGCTCGGGTCCTTGAGAGGGGAAGGGTATTAATAGCGGGAGGCGGGGCGGGTTGCACTGACTGTTTTTGGCTCAGCGCAAAGTCCGTAGCAATGCACCGGTCAATGGGCAGGGCTTGAGACGCTACTTTTGAAAGACGCTCAGCTCGACGCTGATCCTGTGGCGAGGGGATTTATCCCCCGCTGGGCAGCGAAGCAGCCCCAGTCCATATTGCCAATAAAAAACGCCGCCCGAACACGAATGACGGCGTTGCAATTGCAGGCCGCTTCACCACGCGCGTGCATAACCGGAATTATATTGCTGGAAGTGGAGGGTTGAGCCACGATAGTTGGCATTATAGTTCCGACTGTGTGGCAAGCCATGCTAGGACGCCTGGTTGAATGAGGGCTGCGATGAAAGAGAACACCAACGAACGGCGCAGGGAGATCATTGACGACATCGTCATGCAGCATGTGACGGGGATCGAAACCCTGGGCACCGCTATTCGTCGGCTAAGGCTAGAGGTGACCGGTTTCGACCAGGAAACCTTTGCAGCCATGTGCAAGATGTCGACCAAGGCTCTGTACCAGATCGAGAAGGACAAGGCTAATCCGACCGTCAGCACCCTCGAAGCCATCCTGAGGAAGTTTGGGCTGCGTCTGGGGCTGACCATTGCCACAACCCTTTACACGCCGCCGCTTGGGCAGCAAAAGCCGGTTTCCAAAGCGCCCGTTCGCGGCGCCAATCCTAAACGCAAGTCCGCAGGGCAGCTTAGTAGAGTGGCTACGTTGCGAGCGGCAACGAAGACCAAGGATGGCGACAAGAGCCCGACCGAATGAGTGATGACGCAAAATCCGCAGGTGCGCGTGCATGGCAGGGCGGCAGGGTGGTGATCACCAAGGCCGGCAAGCCTTATCTGGACCTGCTGCCCCATGTCGATTCACCGCAGACGCGCAAGCCTAGGCGATTAAAGGGGAAGATTCGGATGTCGGTGGATTTTGACAGGGCTTCAAGTTCACCATGAAAAATATCCCACTCGTAAATTGTTCTACCCTTCGCATCCGTCCTGCGATCCCGAAGTCCTCCCTTGTATTGGGTTTTCTTGAGCAAAAGCCCGATCAGTGTGATTGGTCAGGGCTTTATTTGACTAATTGTGACAATGGATTTCATTGCTTGGCGCAAGTGCCCATAAAGTACTCTAGACCCTCAGGAAAACTGACGCCTAGAAGTTCTGACAGCGTCATTACCTGACTCTCGCTTAAAAGTAATTCTCCTGGTTCCACTTCGTTTAGTGGCTTCGATTCAATAAGATGGGCAACTTTCTCATTGAGCTCAGTTCCTTCGATATCCAGCTCAAACTGCAAAGAGTCGTCCTGTCTGTCATCCGGATAAAAGCCAGTTATTGAAAGGTGGCGCATGCTGTAATCCTTAATTTCTTGAGGTTTTTCTGCCTGGTTTCGCAGGTTCTATTTGTTCGCCTGTGATGTGGTTGAATTCGCCTAAATGGACTCCGAGTTTGTCGTATTTTTCCACAGCATTACTTTTGTAGTCCCATTCATAAATTCGCCCCTTACGGTCAACCCAACGAGCGCGTTTCTTTCCTCCCCCTTGAACAGATGACTTCGACTTTACTCGGGTTGTATCTGGAAATGCGGGAAGCGTTTTCGGGTGGTCATAATACGAATGATCACCGATTTGGCTGAGAACAATGTAAACCGGTCTAATCCCTGAATCAGCCGGAAACACGAGGATGAAATCCTTGTACTCCGGCGGATAAACCGGGTTCACGATGATGCTGTCAGCCGCTTTCGTTGGCGGGTAAACCCAGATATGCGGCGCTTGCGGGGCAGCCTCCAGCGCAGGAATGCCCAGGATGTCGGAACCATCCACGGCCGGGGTCCAGATCAGTTCAATGCCGTCACCCAGGTCAGCCACCTGCTGGCTGCCACGCAATGTGAACTGCGCGACATCCACCATTTCCCAGTCGCGATTTTTGCCGGTGTAGAAACCGTATCCCTTTAGGCTGCCGTCAGTCTGTTGCTCGACCCGCAGGCGAACGCGGGTGCGGGCCTGTTTGAGCGCACGGAGTTGGTCTTCGGTGTAAAGCGAGCTGTCGCCCAGACTCGAGGGTGTGACCAAAGCTACGAGACCAACCAGCGCCGCTGCGACGGTGCCTGCGGCTGCGGCGGGGATAGCGGCGAATGCCGAGCCGGCCAAGGCGAGGGAGCCCAGACCGACGGGAATCGCAGTGCCACTGATCTTCTTCAGTGGCACTGCGCCTGATTCATCCGCTTCGCGAGCACCCAGCAGAATCAGGTCACCGTAGTCTTTCAGGCTATCGGTCGGCACCATCCCTGAGGGATTCGAGTAATCGATGATGGCGTCCGGCAGCTTGCAGGACTTGGCGAAGACACATCCTGCTTGAGTGAGCCTCTGCTTTTCCGCTATGACCTGACGGCTGCGTTCGAAGGCGTCTTGCCTGGCCAGCATGGCCTCGTAGGCTTTTTGTCTGGCGTCTCGCTCGGCCAATTCGGTGGCAGTCATGTAGCGGTAGGTGACGTGATGCCCATCACCGGAGGGTGGATTCTTAATCCGCGGAATGTCCTTGTTGCCAGCCACTGATCATCCTTTCGTTCATCCATCGGCAGCCCCGGAAAAGGGGCTGCGCGACATTAACGAACGTGGCTAATCGTGGCTGTAGGACGAGTCCTGGATGACTCTAGGTGTTTTCTTTTTTTTCAGGACGGCAGCGCAAATCTTACGACTCGCCGCCTTTGTGTACATGCGCCGATGAAGTTTTCCAGGCCCAATCACTCAAACTTCAACCGCTCCACCTTCTGAAACAGTGAAGCTGTGAACTCATCCCGGTCGCTCGAATGGTGACAACGTCGATGACAATTCGGACATAGCGCCACGGCATTGCTCGGGCGATCCGAACCTTCCTGCGCCAAATGCTTAACGTGATGAACCTCAAGAAACGGCTTGCCGTCCTTTTCAAACGGAGCCGGTTTTCCGCAACCCTCGCAGATACCCTTGGCCTCTTTCCGCACCCAGGCTCTAACCTCAGGATCGCGTACAAAAGAGTTGCCCGAGCTCGGCACTTGTTGTGGTTTCAAAATCCCCTTCGGTTCGCCTTTGAACTGTCGCTTCTCAAGTTTGGCAGCGCGTTGTTCTAGCGTTGCTTCATCGGCGGTCGGGGCAAAGTCTTCCGGCGTTACAGTATTCGGCGCGTTCAGCGCTTCACGAATGCTACGCGCAACATTCGCGCCGACATTCTTGGCAGGTTTGTATCCCTCAATGCGATCTCGCCCGAGTTCGACCAACACGGTAGAGATGTTCTGCATCCGAAATTCAACCGAACCTTTGGTGCGGCCCGCTAAGGTGCCTTCACGTAGAACACGATTCTCATGCGCCTTATTGACCCTCTGACCGTTTTGCTCGCGTGACAACATGCTGAGATAGGCATCGACCGCAGCCTGAATCTCCGCGTCACTCCAATCGCTGTTGTTCTTTCCAGTATCCATACAATCGCCGAGGGTTGAAAACCCTCGGACGATACTGAGTGGCCATTACACCTGTCTACGAAAATTCCTACAGAAAAGACCGACGCATCGCTCAAGCGATCCTACAAATACACGTCGTTCTAACCCACCGAATGCTTCGAAGACTGAAACACCTCCGCAACCTTCCGCCACCAAGGCCTAACCACTGTAACGTGCCGCTGCGATTGATCGCTCAACAGGTACGGCATGTCCCGAAGCCGAATCCAACTTTCATTCTGCCAATGAAGCAAACTCAACGACATCTCCGGCCAATCTAAGACACTCAACATCGGACGATCCGAATTTTCCGAGGGGGTTGCATCGCGTAAGGCTGGCACCACCTGATGGGTCAACCATTCTCGCAGCAACCGATTCCCTGGAACGTAGTGATACACCAACAGCGCATACACGCCGGACTCACTGAGCATCAGCTGTTTTTCTGGTTGCCGGAAATACTCAATCCACAAGACGCAACGCTGATCTTTATCCAGTTTGCTGACCATACGATCACTCAGATGGACACCCATCAAACGGCCAATATCGCGGGCGCAGAACCATGGCTGGTTTTCAAGGAGGAGAGCATGGAGGTGGAGGTTGTGGCGGGTGAAGATCGTCGGCCTAAAGGGATCACGCATGACCGATCGGTGTGGAGTTTCTGCAGGCATATCCATTACCTCTACGTATGAGTGGAAGAGGGCCGGAACCCGACGTAGAGGATCTAAGAAATCCCAACAGGCTGTTTCTCCCATTCACAGGATTACGCGTATATCGCTGATATCAGCGCGCGTACTGTGGAAAGGAAGTTAGCTTCTACGTTGGGCGTTTCTTAGGCACCTGCTATAGAGCTTAGAGATGCTCTGAAACGACATCAATGCGGACGGTGCTGGAATTATTGTAGGAGTTTTGGTAGTGAGGGTCGAATCAGTGAGAATTTTCTTACCCAATAAAAAGGCCCCGATCAGATCGGGGCCTCTTGCAATTCGATTTTTCGATTTACATCGTCAAATCACGGCGAGCTTGGGAATCAATCCCAGCTCAACGCCCCACCAGTCTGATACTCAATAACCCGAGTCTCAAAGAAATTCTTCTCTTTCTTCAAGTCCATAATCTCGCTCATCCAAGGGAACGGGTTAGTAGTCCCTGGATACTCTTCCTTCAACCCAATCTGCGACAGACGACGGTTAGCGATGAACTTCAGGTAGTCCTCCATCATCGCCGCATTCATGCCCAATACCCCGCGAGGCATGGTGTCCCGAGCGTATTCAATCTCCAGCTGAGTCCCCTGCAGAATCATCTGGCTCGCTTCTTCCTTCATCTCAGCATCCCACAAGTGCGGGTTTTCGATTTTGATCTGGTTGATCACGTCGATGCCGAAGTTCAGGTGCATGGATTCGTCGCGCAGGATGTATTGGAACTGCTCGGCGACGCCGGTCATTTTGTTGCGGCGGCCCATGGAGAGGATTTGGGTGAAGCCGCAGTAGAAGAAGATGCCTTCCAGAACGCAGTAGTAGGCGATCAGGTTGCGCAGCAGCTCTTTGTCGGTTTCGACGGTGCCGGTTTCGAACTTCGGATCGGAGATCGAACGGGTGTATTTCAGGCCCCAGGTGGCTTTTTTCGCGACCGATGGGATCTCGTGGTACATGTTGAAGATCTCGCCTTCATCCATGGCCAACGATTCGATGCAGTACTGGTAGGCGTGGGTGTGGATCGCCTCTTCGAAGGCCTGGCGCAGGATGTACTGGCGGCATTCCGGGTTGGTGATCAGGCGGTACACGGCCAGGACCAGGTTGTTGGCAACCAGGGAGTCGGCGGTGGAGAAGAAGCCGAGGTTGCGCATCACGATGCGGCGCTCGTCGTCGGTCAGGCCTTCCGGGTTTTTCCAGAGGGCGATGTCGGCGGTCATGTTGACTTCTTGCGGCATCCAGTGGTTTGCGCAGCCGTCCAGGTACTTCTGCCATGCCCAATCGTATTTGAATGGCACGAGCTGGTTGAGGTCGGCGCGGCAGTTGATCATGCGCTTTTCATCGACGGCTACACGGGCAGAGGCGCCTTCCAGTTCGGCGAGGCCTTCGGCGACGTCGAGGGAGTCCAGGGCAGCCTTGGCGCGGGCGATCGCGGCGGAGTCCGTCGCGGTCACGGCGCGGGCCTCTTGAGCGGCGGCACCACCGGCGCTGTCGAGGCGGTCCATGTTGGCTTCAGAAGCGTGGCCGGCATTGGCGCCTTTTACAGCGACTTCGCCGTCATCTTCTTTGTCGAATTCGTCCCAGCTCAGCATGACGTGTCGTCTCCTGCGTGAGGGCCAGTTGCCCGTGTGAAAACTGATAGGTTGGTTTTTCACACGGCCGGTTCTGGCCGCGTTGGATCTAAAGGAAATGTAGCTTGCAGTAGTAAAACTATACGCACGCAATACATGAATTCTGTACGGAGCAAGCCGACCAGTCGCATTGTGATAGGAGATCGCCTACCAGCCGCATGGGGCTTGGCTTACCGAGGGTTGAGGCCTATATAGGAATATTCTACGGCCAAATCAACGGCCGTGAGTATAGAGACTTTTGACGAAAAATCGGACCGATTTTTTTCAAATTTCCGCAGCTGCGGGAAGAGGTGAGAAAGAAATGTGACGCGAGGCTAGCGTGTGCTGGGTTTGAAGGCAGGAAGGGCGCTAAAAATGTATTTCGTCAGTTTTTCTAACCGGAAATGACTAAGCCCGACCGAGGCCGGGCTGTAATGATGCGTTCAGCCATCAGCTGAGACGAGCAGCACTCATGTGATCAGAACCATCGGCAGCGACTTTGGCAGCGCCCGTACGATCAAAACCGTCAGCCGCGAAAGAGGCAGAACCGGTGTGGTCGTAACCGTCAGAAGCGACAGCCGCATCGTTGAAAGCAGCCGAGCCAGTGCGGTCGTAGCCATCGGCGGCGAAGGTGTTGGCGGCCAGGACGGAAAGGGTCAGGGCGAGGATCAGTTTGGTTTTCATGGTAGTGGCTCCAGGTTCGTTGGCGTTGTGTGCCTTGGTGTGGAATTCATACTACGCCAGATAATTTGATTAAAAAGCGCAAATAAATGCTAAAAACAATCAAGTTAATCGATGTAAGGCTCGGCACTTCATCGGTCTCTTAAAAAGGATGGGTCGAGCCTTAGGGGGTAAAAGTGGGGCGGATCAGCCGTTGGAGCAGCCGTTACCCATGACGCTGTAACGCAGAATGTGTCGCTGGCCTTTGGAGTCGTCGTAGACCATTTTGGCCGGTACTACTTCGCAGACATTCGGGATTTCGCTCATCGAGATGACTTTGGCGATGTCCAGGTGGGTGGAGTAGGTGTATTCCTCGACGACGGGTTGTTGTTTTGCGGCATCAGTCGGGGCCTCGTCTGCCATGGCGGTTGCGCACAGACTGCTGAGGGCCAGAACCAATAAAGCTTTCATTTAAAAGTTACCTTTCTGAGGTCGAATGGGGTCACGCAATCTTTTTAGGATTGCGTGTGGAGCTTTAGTAGAGAGTCTTGGATTAACTGCCTTCGTGGGGGCTGCAACTGGGTTAATCACATTGCCGTGTTGGCGAGACCGATTTTAGGCCTGGGCATGACGGGCATATAGCTGTGCTTTTGATAAACACCTTTGGCAGATTTGGTAATAATCGTCGAGCCCCCTAAAACATTGGGTTTGAGCGCTTCGTTGCGGTATAGCCACATTTTGTAGGGGCTTGTTACTACCATCGTCGAATGGTTCTATAGGCCCGCCCCGGCTACAACTGGGGCCATACAAAAACAACTATTCCACCGAGGTAAGAAAGATGAGTGCGGCTTCTTTGTATCCCGTTCGTCCCGAGGTAGCAGCCAATACGCTGACTGACGAGGCCACTTACAAGGCCATGTACCAGCAATCGGTCGTCAACCCGGACGGCTTCTGGCGCGAACAAGCCAAGCGCCTTGACTGGATCAAGCCTTTCACCACGGTGAAGCAGACGTCCTTCGACGATCACCATGTCGACATCAAATGGTTCGCCGACGGCACGCTGAACGTTTCCTACAACTGCCTCGACCGTCATCTGGCCGAGCGCGGCGATCAAGTCGCGATTATTTGGGAAGGGGATGACCCTGCCGAAAGCCGCAACATCACCTACCGCGAACTGCATGAACAAGTCTGCAAGTTCGCCAACGCCTTGCGCGGCCAGGATGTGCATCGCGGCGACGTGGTGACCATCTATATGCCGATGATCCCCGAAGCCGTGGTCGCCATGCTGGCCTGCACCCGGATCGGTGCGATTCACTCGGTGGTGTTCGGTGGTTTCTCGCCGGAAGCCCTGGCCGGTCGCATCATCGACTGCCGCTCGAAAGTGGTGATCACCGCCGACGAAGGCATTCGTGCCGGCAAGAAGATCCCGCTCAAGTCCAACGTCGACGACGCGCTGACCAACCCGGAAACCAACAGTATTCAGAAAGTCATCGTGTGCAAGCGCACCGGTGGCAACATCAAGTGGAACCAGCATCGCGACATCTGGTACGAAGACCTGATGAAAGTGGCGGGCAGTGTCTGCGCGCCGAAGGAGATGGGCGCTGAAGAAGCGCTGTTCATCCTTTATACCTCCGGCTCCACCGGCAAGCCGAAGGGCGTGCAGCACACCACCGGCGGTTACCTGCTGTATGCGGCAATGACTCACGAGCGTGTATTCGACTACCGTCCGGGCGAAATCTACTGGTGCACCGCAGACGTCGGCTGGGTCACCGGCCACACTTATATTGTCTACGGCCCGCTGGCCAATGGCGCGACCACGCTGCTGTTCGAAGGCGTGCCGAACTATCCGGACATCACCCGGGTGGCGAAGATCGTCGACAAGCACAAGGTCAACATTCTCTACACCGCGCCGACTGCGATCCGCGCGATGATGGCGTCGGGCACCGCTGCTGTTGAAGGCGCTGATGGCAGCAGCTTGCGTCTGTTGGGTTCGGTCGGTGAGCCGATCAACCCGGAAGCCTGGGATTGGTACTACAAGAATGTCGGCCAGTCCCGTTGCCCGATCGTCGACACCTGGTGGCAGACCGAAACTGGCGCGACCCTGATGAGCCCGTTGCCGGGGGCTCACGCTCTCAAGCCAGGCTCGGCGGCGCGGCCGTTCTTCGGTGTGGTGCCGGCGTTGGTGGACAACCTGGGCAACATCATCGAAGGCGTTGCCGAGGGCAACCTGGTGATTCTCGATTCGTGGCCAGGCCAGGCGCGCACGCTGTATCGCGACCATGACCGCTTTGTCGACACTTACTTCAAGACCTTCCGTGGCATGTACTTCACCGGTGACGGTGCGCGTCGTGACGCAGACGGTTACTACTGGATCACCGGTCGCGTGGATGACGTGCTCAACGTCTCCGGGCACCGCATGGGCACCGCCGAGATCGAAAGCGCGATGGTTGCGCACCCGAAAGTCGCCGAAGCGGCGGTGGTGGGTGTGCCGCACGACATCAAAGGGCAGGGCATTTATGTCTACGTCACGTTGAATGCGGGCGAAGAGCCGAGCGAGCAACTGCGCCTGGAGCTGAAAAACTGGGTGCGTAAAGAGATCGGCCCGATTGCTTCGCCGGATGTGATTCAGTGGGCGCCAGGGCTGCCGAAAACCCGCTCGGGCAAAATCATGCGGCGCATTCTGCGCAAGATTGCCACGGCGGAATACGACGGGTTGGGCGATATCTCCACCCTGGCGGATCCGGGTGTGGTGCAGCATTTGATTGATACGCACAAGACCATGAACGTCGCGTAAGCGCTGATTCCTGAGTCATCGAAGCCCTGCCAGGTGTTGAGCCTGGTGGGGCTTTTTATTGCCTGATGTTTTTGTATCGGCAGTCCGGGCCTCATCGCGGGCAAGCCCGCTCCCACAAGGATTTGTGGCGTGCATGCAATCTGAACCACCTCCCAAAAACCTGTGGGAGCGGGCTTGCCCGCGATGGCGGCGTGTCAGGCGCAACATAAACAACGGCCAATAATTATCGGTGTCAGCCGTAGGCCAATTCCCACTGTTACCCATCACCCTTCAAGTAACTGAATGTGTAACCGCCTGCCCGATAACGAGGCATTGGGAAACGCAAAGCCCCGTTTCAGGGCTTCTCAATCGCCATGAAAAATAAGACACAACGCTGCGCTTGCCGGATTAGAAGGGTTTGCCAATAATAGGCCCGCAATTTGCAACATAGATCGGTTCACTGTCTTTTGCTCTTGCATGAAATTGAAGAGCTGTCAACGTGCTCAAGCGGCATTCTCGGTGCTTCTGTAATTTGTTGTCGCATTGAAGAAATATCGGCTTCGGGCCTGTCGTTAGAATGCCAATCACTCGCTCGTCGTTGCCTGCGTTGAAATCAGCGCACGGTTCCTAGGACGCAGCACCGCTTTTTGGTTTAACCATTCGCATATTGGGCTGTCGCTCACTCTGCCGTTTTTGCCCTTTACCGATGGAGTCCCAAGATGAAGAAACTCGTGCTGCTTGGCGCCCTGGCACTGTCCGTGCTGTCCCTGCCGACATTCGCCGATGAAAAACCTCTGAAAATCGGTATCGAAGCGGCTTACCCTCCGTTCGCCTCCAAAGCACCGGACGGCAGCATCGTGGGTTTCGACTACGATATCGGCAACGCCCTGTGCGAAGAGATGAAGGTCAAGTGCCAGTGGGTCGAGCAAGAGTTCGACGGCCTGATCCCGGCACTCAAAGTGCGCAAGATCGACGCGATCCTGTCGTCCATGTCGATCACCGAAGACCGCAAGAAGTCCGTGGACTTCACCAACAAGTACTACAACACCCCGGCTCGCCTGGTCATGAAGGCCGGCACTCAGGTCAGCGAGAACCTGTCTGAGCTGAAGGGCAAGAACATCGGCGTGCAACGTGGTTCGATCCACGAGCGTTTCGCCCGCGAAGTCCTGGCCCCGCTGGGTGCCGAGATCAAGCCTTACGGTTCGCAGAACGAAATCTACCTCGACGTGGCCGCCGGTCGCCTCGACGGCACCGTGGCAGACGCTACCCTGCTGGATGATGGCTTCCTGAAAACCGACGCCGGCAAGGGCTTTGCCTTCGTCGGCCCTGCCTTCACCGACGTCAAATACTTCGGCGACGGCGTAGGGATCGCGGTTCGCAAGGGGGACGCGCTGAAAGACAAGATCAACACCGCGATCGCCGCCATTCGCGAGAACGGCAAGTACAAGCAAATCCAGGACAAGTACTTCGCCTTCGATATCTACGGCAAGTAATCGTCTTCGCAACAAGTCCGAAATGGCGCAAGCAACAGGATCTCTGAGGTTTGCGCCATTTTTTCATCCCAACTTTCGAGGACCTGAATCATGTTGAAAGGCTACGGGGCTGTCATCCTCGATGGCGCATGGCTGACGCTTCAGCTCGCCTTGTCGTCCATGGCCCTGGCCATCGTCCTGGGGCTGATCGGCGTTGCGCTGCGTCTGTCGCCGGTGCGCTGGCTGGCCTGGCTGGGCGATCTGTACTCCACGGTGATCCGCGGTATTCCCGATCTGGTGCTGATTCTGCTGATTTTCTACGGCGGCCAGGACCTGCTCAACCGCGTTGCGCCGATGCTCGGCTATGACGACTACATCGACCTGAACCCACTGGCCGCCGGTATCGGCACCCTGGGCTTCATCTTCGGTGCGTACCTGTCGGAAACTTTCCGTGGCGCGTTCATGGCGATCCCCAAGGGTCAGGCAGAAGCCGGCATGGCATACGGCATGAGCAGTTTTCAGGTGTTCTTCCGGGTGTTGGTGCCGCAGATGATTCGCCTGGCGATTCCGGGTTTCACCAACAACTGGCTGGTACTGACCAAGGCCACCGCGCTGATTTCGGTGGTGGGTCTGCAAGACATGATGTTCAAGGCCAAGCAGGCGGCAGATGCTACCCGCGAGCCTTTCACCTTCTTCCTCGCAGTGGCGGCGATGTACCTGGTGATCACCAGTGTCTCGTTGCTGGCATTGCGTCATCTTGAGAAGCGCTACTCGGTAGGCGTAAGGGCGGCTGAGCTATGATCTTCGACTACAACGTCATTTGGGAGGCCTTGCCGCTGTACTTCGGCGGGCTGGTGACTACCCTCAAACTGCTCGCGCTGTCGCTGTTCTTCGGCTTGCTGGCGGCACTGCCGCTGGGGTTGATGCGCGTCTCCAAGCAGCCGCTGGTCAACATGAGTGCCTGGTTGTTCACCTACGTGATCCGCGGCACGCCGATGCTGGTGCAGCTGTTCTTGATCTACTACGGTCTGGCGCAATTCGAAACCGTGCGTGAAAGCTTCCTCTGGCCATGGCTGTCCAGTGCCTCGTTCTGTGCGTGCCTGGCCTTCGCGATCAACACCAGCGCCTACACCGCCGAAATCATCGCCGGCAGCCTGCGTGCTACGCCGAACGGCGAGATCGAAGCGGCCAAGGCCATGGGCATGTCTCGCATCAAGATGTACAAGCGGATCCTGCTGCCATCGGCCCTGCGCCGGGCACTGCCGCAGTACAGCAACGAAGTGATCATGATGCTGCAGACCACCAGTCTGGCGTCGATCGTGACCCTGATCGACATCACCGGTGCTGCGCGCACGGTCAACGCTCAGTTCTACTTGCCGTTCGAAGCCTACATCACCGCCGGCCTGTTCTATCTGTGCCTGACGTTCATTCTGGTGAAGCTGTTCAAACTGGCCGAACACCGCTGGTTGGGCTATCTGGCCCCGCGGAAGCACTGATATGGAGCGCATCGATCATGCTTTGCCGTGGAGCCACCTGGGCAGTGAACGCCGGATCTCGGTGTTCCGCTTCGGCGCTGGCGAGCGCAAGGCCTACATCCAGGCCAGCCTGCACGCCGATGAACTGCCGGGGATGCGCACCGCGTGGGAGCTGAAAAAGCGCCTGACCGAACTCGAAGCCCAGGGCTTGCTCAATGGTGTGATTGAACTGGTGCCGGTGGCCAATCCATTGGGCCTGGGTCAATTGCTGCAAGGCAATCATCAGGGGCGTTTCGAAGCGGGCAGCGGCAAGAACTTCAACCGGGACTTCGTCGAACTCAGCGCGCCGGTGGCCGCCCAGCTCGATGGGCATCTGGGTGACGATCCGCATGCCAATATTCGACTCATCCGTCAGGCCATGAGCGATCACCTGGCGGCGTTGCCAGCGGCGAGCAGCCAGTTGCAAGGCATGCAGCGCATTTTGCTCAGCCATGCCTGCACCGCTGATGTGGTGCTGGATCTGCATTGCGATTGCGAAGCGGCGCTGCACATGTACGCCTTGCCGCAACACTGGTCGCACTGGCGTTCACTGGCTGCGCACTTGAACGTCAAGGTCGGTCTGCTGGCGGAAGATTCCGGCGGCAGTTCCTTTGACGAAGCGTGCTCGCTGCCGTGGCTGCGTTTGTCGCGTCTGTTCCCGGATGCGCAGATTCCACTGGCCTGCCTGGCGACGACCATTGAACTGGGTGGTCAGGCCGATACCGGTCGCGCTGAAGCGCAAGCTCACGCCGAAGGCATTCTGGCGTTCCTCGCCGAGCAAGGCTTGATCGGCGGTGAATGGCCCAAGCCTGCGCAAGACGCGTGCGAAGGCATGCCGTTCGAAGGCACCGAATTGCTGTTCGCGCCGCATCCTGGCGTGCTGAGTTTTCTGCGTAAACCCGGTGAATGGGTTGAAGCAGGCGACGAGATTTTTGAAGTGATCGATCCGCTGGCGGATCGGGTCAGCACGGTGTGTGCTGGTACGTCCGGGGTGCTGTTTGCCATTGAACGGCTGCGTTACGCCCAACCCGGTTTCTGGCTGGCCAAGGTGGCGGGGCGCGAAGCGCTGCGTCACGGGCGCTTGCTCAACGACTGACTGACTGTTTTTGTGAGAACCGACCGCATGTACAAACTTGAAGTCCAAGACCTGCATAAACGCTATGGCAGTCACGAAGTGCTCAAGGGCGTGTCCCTGAAAGCGGCGGCTGGCGATGTGATCAGCATCATCGGCTCCAGTGGCTCCGGCAAAAGTACTTTTCTGCGCTGCATCAACCTGCTCGAGCAGCCGCACGCGGGCAAGATTCTGCTCAACAACGAAGAGTTGAAGCTGGTTGCCAACAAGGACGGCGCGCTGAAAGCCGCCGACCCGAAACAGCTGCAACGCATGCGTTCGCGCCTGTCGATGGTGTTCCAGCATTTCAACCTGTGGTCGCACATGACCGCGCTGGAAAACATCATGGAAGCACCGGTTCACGTACTGGGTGTGTCCAAGGCTGAAGCCCGCGAGAAAGCCGAGCACTACCTGAACAAGGTCGGTGTGGCCCATCGCAAGGACGCCTACCCAGGGCACATGTCCGGTGGCGAGCAGCAACGTGTGGCGATTGCCCGTGCGCTGGCGATGGAACCTGAGGTGATGTTGTTCGACGAACCGACCTCGGCCCTCGACCCGGAGTTGGTGGGTGACGTGCTGAAAGTCATGCAGGCCCTGGCACAGGAAGGCCGGACCATGGTGGTGGTGACGCACGAAATGGGCTTTGCCCGTGAAGTGTCGAACCAGCTGGTTTTCCTGCACAAAGGCGTCGTCGAAGAAAGCGGCAACCCGCGCGAAGTGCTGGTCAATCCGCAGTCGGAACGCTTGCAACAATTCCTCTCGGGCAGCCTCAAGTAATCGCTCCCGTTACGCACCAAATTAGGTCATGCTGCGCACCGCGCGCCAGATGGTCTAATTTGGTTGCAGCCGCCTTTGGCTTTAACACTGTTTTCGTTTCGGATTGCCCGCCATGACTGCCCATCGAATTGGTTTCCTGATTTGGCCCAGCACTAAAGCTCTGACGCTTGCGCTGGCTGAGGAGGCCTTGCGTGTTGCCCAGCGTGTGCACCCGGACGTTGTTTACGAATTGTCGTTTTTGCAGGCCGAACCGCCGACCGACGGCGCCTGGCAATTGCCCGGTGAGCCATGGGCCGGCAAGCTCGAAAACTTTCAGAAACTGTTCCTGCTCGCCGACGAACCACCGACTTCTCTCGCGCCGCCGCTCAGCAGTGCGCTGAAACAGCTGGTGCGCGCCGGTTGTGTGATCGGCGGTTTGTCCGCTGGTGTTTACCCGTTGGCGCAGTTGGGTTTGCTCGACGGTTATCGCGCTGCCGTGCATTGGCGCTGGCAGGACGATTTCGCCGAGCGTTTCCCGAAGGTGATTGCCACCAGTCATCTGTTCGACTGGGATCGTGACCGCTTGACCGCGTGCGGCGGCATGTCGGTGCTCGACCTGTTGCTGGCGGTGCTGGCCCGCGATCACGGCGCCGAACTGGCCGGTGCGGTGTCGGAAGAACTGGTGGTCGAACGCATTCGCGAGGGCGGCGAGCGCCAGCGTATTCCTTTGCAGAACCGCTTGGGTTCCAGTCATCCGAAGCTCACCCAGGCGGTGTTGCTGATGGAAGCCAACATCGAAGAGCCGCTGACCACCGACGAAATCGCCCAGCACGTGTGCGTATCGCGTCGGCAGCTGGAGCGGATCTTCAAGCAATACCTCAACCGTGTGCCAAGCCAGTATTACCTGGAGCTGCGTCTGAACAAGGCTCGGCAGATGTTGATGCAAACCAGCAAGTCGATCATCCAGATCGGCCTGTCGTGTGGTTTCTCTTCGGGGCCGCATTTCTCCAGCGCCTACCGCAACTTCTTCGGTGCTACACCGCGGGAAGACCGCAACCAGCGACGTAGCAGCAGCCCGTTCGAATTGTCGTCGGTGCCGTCCGAGCGCGGGTGATCAAGTGCTCCACGCTCGGAGCTGAAGGCTGTGTTACTCGTCTATCGCTGAGCTATCGGAGGATGAAACCTCCATTTCGCCTCGATTGATTACTTCTTCCACGCCGAAATCCGCACCCGTGTGTTCAAAGTAGCCGATCAGCCGTAACAGGCTCTCCTCGGAAAGCTGATTGCCTCTCAGGCTAATGTTCTCCGCGATGTCCAATGGCATCTCCAGGACGTCACTGGGGACTTCGGTGATTGCGTTTTCGCTCAGGTCTGCCCAGTCCAGTTCGGTCAGTTGTAACAGGCCATGTGGTATTTCAGTGAGGCCGGTGTCGTTAAGCACGACGGTCGCCAGATTTGGCATCTGGCTCAGGTCCAGTGTTTGTCCCAGAGGGTTGTGGCCCAGATCGAGATAATCAAGCTGTTCCATCCCTGTTAATCCGTTTGTCGACTCCGGTGACAAACGGATGCGGCAATAGGGCAATGACAACGATCTCAGTCGACTCATCTTGAATACCGCCTCAGGAATGTCGCCCAGGTTGCAGTCGCGCAGCCTGAGGCTTTTGAGGTTGGGGAAGGATTCCAGAAAGCGCCCGATACGGGTCGCGCCGTTGGCACTGCGAAGTTCCAGCGCTGACACGTGGCTGAAGTCGGCGCTCAGTGCCGGCAGCTCTCCGATGATGATGGAGGGGGCGGTGAGCTCGAACGTGGGCTCAAGGGCATCGCTGAAATCATCCAGTTCGGATTCATGCTGCCAGCACCTCTCAAGAAGCTGTTTGAATTGGTCACGGTTGGCTTGTTCGACAGCCAGTTGGTTGGCGTTGAAGGGGTCGCCCGTTACGGGGTGCCGGTCCGGAACGTCGGCGGTCCAGACAGACAAATCATTTCTCAATTGGGCAAACTCTTCTTCAAGGCGCGTCAGATAGGTGCGGCCTTCTTCGAACGTGCCCGGTAATTCGTAGACAAACTCACTCGCTTGCTCGACCTCCATACCGGGGTATAGCGCAGTGACGCGATCAATGTCCGCCTCGGGGGCATAGACGGCCAGGTTGTAAGCGGTATCGAAGTGGTGTCGCTTGATCAGCTCTAGCGCTCTGTTGGAAACCGGATTGTGTGTGAGGTGTATGCCGCGCTTGTTGTACAGCGAGCTGTTGAACAACTCGGCAGGCAGCTCGCTGATACGGTTGTTCATCAGCAGGAGGGTTTCGAGTCTTGGGTGTTGCAGGGCACCGGCCGGAATTTCGGACAGATGGGTGGCGCTCAGATCCAGGTGGGTCAGTTCGCGCATTGTGTCGATGTGGGGTGCGGTTTCAAACGGATTCTTATACAGATCCAGCGCGGTCAGCTTCTTCAAAGACGTCAGTTTCGACCATGTGACCGCGTCAATCCTGATGCCGCAATCGCTTAGAACCAAGGCGTGAAGGTCGCTCATTCGGGGGATGGCGTCGGGGAGGGTGGCCAGGGAGAAACGGCGTAACTCCAGGCGATGTAATCCACTGAAGCGCTGTAGAAACGCTGGAATACCCTGCACGGTATGGTTGCCTTCCAGGGACAGCAGCGACACATGAGCGAAATTGGCGTTGATTAATGGCAAGTCACCGATTATCGGCTCTGCAAACTTGAGCGTATACCGGCTAGTGCCATCCGGTGTATCGAAGTCCCGTTCGGTCTGTCGTCGCCAGCTGCGCTGGATTTCCTGAGCCAGCAACTTGCGATTGTTTCTCTCGGCTTGTTGATCCAGCTCACTGAGAGGGCGTCCGGTTTCAGGATGAACAGTGGGTACCTCGTTTATCCAGATGCCCAGGTCCTGATGCAGTCCGGTCAGCTCTCTAATCTGGCGTGAGAGTTCAACGCGAGCGCCCTCGGGGTGATGCTGCAATGCCTGGACTACGGACTGTAATTCTTCTCGAGACAGATTGGGGTAAACATCTCGAACCCGGTCGTTAAGCGTAGGTGTCTCGCGGTTAGCTCGACTATAGCCTTGTGTGCCACCGGGCAGGCGCATGGTGGAGGGGTCATAGAAGGGTTTGCGATGGGGTTTTTTTGCGAACAGTGCGCGTAATGCCGGTTGCTCCAGCGCATGCTCGGCGATGCGTTGTTTGAATGTCCGGGCGTCTTGAGGCGAAGGGCTCAATGCATTGCGTTGTGCATCCGGCAACGCCTGAAAGAGTGCTTGATAGAAATCACCGGGAACCGATTCACTGTCCTGATGAATCTGGTAGGTCCCGTCTTCGGCACGCACCAGCGTTTTAAATGTCGGCGCATCGGGCTGACCAATGCTGTCGCGCACGGTCCCGTCATGGGAATAATCCCTCACTTCGATACGCAGCTCGGCAGGCCAGTTAGGTAATGAGTTCAGGCTATGCAAGGCCAGCCGATGGGTATCGGTGGTTTCCAGAGCCTCGGCATAAAGGCCTTCACTGGCTCGGGTTGCACGTACGGCCTCCATGGCTTTATTTGCTGCGTCCTTGAGGCGTTGGGGCATGCGATTGTTGTGCAGCTGCCGTAATTCGGTGCCGGTGGCATTACTCACCAGTTCTTGTGCAATATCGGTCGGTAGTCCCTGCACGTCGTCGAGCAGTCGCTGAACTTGCGGGCTATCCGTTTTTTCCTCTGCGCGGTAGTGCATTTCGAACAGCGATTTGCGGTACCTCAGGGCGAGATCCTTAGTCTGCTTTCGGAGTGTTTGCGTTTGGATTTCCGGTGCCGGCACAGGAGTATCTGCAGGCCATGAGTCGTATCGGGTCAGCAGTTTATGTTGCATGGCCGGATCGGCTTTTCGATAGTGCTCGGGCTGGTCGCTGCCAATCTGTTCGATAAAGGTTTCAATGTCACGATTGATCCTGAAGCGCTTGATTGTGTCGGTCAGCAGCGAAGGCGGGCGATACCGCTCGACATGCGTTTCACGCACTACGTTGTCGTGGTAACCGCTGATCCGCAGGATTTGCTCGCGTTCGGCGCTGCTGAACGGTTCAACACTATGGCCGAGGCGACGCATGACCTTTTCCCGGTCCCAGTTCAGCGGTTGCTCCAGCTCTGTGTACCAGGCGCCATGGTTGTTATGCAGCAGAGTCGGCTGATAGGCATCGGCCCGGTTCGGATGCTCAATCTGAAACGCACCCGACGTAGGATCGGGTTTCACGGCATACAGTTTTTCTTCCAGTCGCAGCAGTGTCTTGCCTGCGTGACGATAGAGGCCAAGCTGATCGGGTTTTGATCCTTCGGGCAAACTGAGTGTTTGTTCGTAAGGTGTGAGATTTGGCTTCCAGTAGCGGATTTTCCCCTCAGGCGTCGTGATGGGTTTGAATGGGGCGATAAGCCCAACAGCTTCGCGCGAAAGCAGGCGACTGAAGGCGCCGGCAGCGATGGCGCCGCCCACCGCGAAGGTGCCTACCTGGACCACTGTTTCGGCGAATGTCATCAAGTGCCCCAGCGCTTCTGTTTTCAGCCCTATGGCCAGGTCCACGATGCCTTCGAAGGTCTCGTCGAGTAACTGGTAGGCCATATAGGCCAGCATCAATTCCCCAAGAAGCGGAACAAATGGCAATGCAACAAATGTCGCGATTTCAAGGAGTGTCGAGGCCACTTTGCTGAAGGCATCCCACAATGCCCATCGTGCGTTTCGGTCGGCAGAGGCGGTGGAGACGGCGAGCGTGCTGGCGTCGTTGAGGATCTTGTTCAACTGCCGCTGATGGAGATGGTTCCACAGGTCCGCTCTGAACGGGGTTATCGCAAACCGGAGATTGGGCCTGTCGATGGGCGTTTCGCGCCAACTCGGCATGGGGTCGCCATGCTGGTGTGGGTGCCAGGTTACGCTCTGGAGGCGACGATTGAGATCAGCAAAAAAATGTCCCCTTTCTTTGTGGTCGACGAAGCGACTGAAAAACGTTTGGTAAGCGGGAGCGCGCAGCTTGCGGGTTAGCTCGTTGAGGAACGCCAGTGTGTCTGGATATTGCTTGAGAGGGTGCTCCGGATCGTCCGGGATGTAGGCGATGACCCGCGTTGCCTTGCGTGCCCGGTCAAGCTTAGGCGTGAACACGACGATGCCGGTCAGTGAGGAGGACATGATTGTCAGGTCATGACAATAAAGCGGCTGACCATCCAGTCGCGCGCCCGAACGTCCTTCCACAATGCGCAGGATCGAGAGACGGGCGTCCTCTGGAATGTCCCCTCGGATGTGCGCCATTTGCAGTGCGGACTTGAGTGCGGTTTTGTGCGAGCCGATCACCTTCGATTTCAACACCGCTGCGGCCACCGGATTGGTCAGCCCCAGATTGTCTTTAAGGTAAGTGCTGTACTGGCCACCGATATCCAGTTCCCGGCACAACAGGGCAAAGGCTGCGACAGTGAGTTTCTGCTTGACCATTGGCAGTGTCTCGAACTGTCCTGTGGGTGACGGTTCGGTGATGAACGTCGAGGCGGACTCATAGGCATCCGCTGCGGTTTCCGATTCCTGAAAATTATGAAGGCAGGCATCGAGCAGCGATACGGTCCAGGTACGCGCAGCACCCGTCTTGATCCCGAATAAGGGCACTGTTTGAGGCGTGTAGAGGCGCAGGAAAGTGGTTTTGACGTCCAGCTCCAGGTCAAACCGGGTTTTCAGGGCTGCGCTCAAAAGGGGGGCGGCAAAGTCTCGTGCGTTTTGCAGTTTCGACAGCGTCGAATCCAGGCGATTTCGCTGGGTCCAGTGTTCCTGGCTGAGCTTTTTCAGTGATTCATATTGCGAAGGCGTTGCGGTGCCATGCCAGTCCGGCACTGCAAGCGAGGCTTGTTTGAGGGCACTACGTGTACCGGGCGAGGCTTCTAATACCCAACTCGGCAGATTATTGAACAGGTGATGGTAGTGATCGTCCGGCTGTGTGGCGGATTCACTGACGGCGACAGTGGAAGGGTGATCATTTTCGTATCGGCTCATGCGCTATTCCCTTAGCGTTTGGATTGGCCGCCAGCAAAACAGACACCGATGTGTTCGGTGCGGTACATAATTACCGCGCCGTCCGACAACCCTGCCTATAACCTGTGTCGACAGTTTAAACTGCGCCTTTGCGACCCTATTTGTCGCATTGCCGTAAACCCAGGCAAAACCTGTGTTTGCGCTATAAGAAGTTGTCGCTTGGCGGCAAGGCCGGGCTGAAAACTGTCCTTACAATCCCCTCATCGCTCGCCAGTTTCAGGCGAGTGTTCCTCATCAGGAGACTCCGATGTCCGTTGAGCACGCTGCGGTAGAACGCGCCGATTTTGACCAGGTAATGGTTCCCAACTATGCGCCTGCCGCTTTCATTCCTGTGCGTGGCGCCGGTTCCCGTGTCTGGGACCAGTCTGGCCGCGAGCTGATCGACTTCGCCGGCGGGATTGCCGTTAACGTATTGGGCCATGCGCACCCGGCGCTGGTCGCTGCATTGACCGAACAGGCGAACAAGCTGTGGCACGTGTCCAACGTGTTCACCAATGAGCCGGCCTTGCGCCTGGCCCATAAGCTGGTCGACGCCACGTTTGCCGATCGTGTGTTCTTCTGCAACTCCGGCGCCGAAGCCAACGAGGCCGCCTTCAAGCTGGCCCGTCGCGTGGCCCATGACCGTTTCGGTACCGAGAAGTACGAAATCGTTGCCGCGCTCAACAGCTTCCACGGCCGTACCCTGTTCACCGTGAACGTCGGTGGCCAGTCGAAGTACTCCGACGGCTTCGGTCCGAAGATCACCGGCATCACCCACGTGCCTTACAACGATCTGGCCGCGCTGAAAGCCGCTGTTTCCGACAAGACCTGCGCGGTGGTTCTGGAGCCGATCCAGGGCGAAGGCGGCGTGCTGCCGGCCGAGCAATCTTACCTGCAAGGCGCTCGTGAACTGTGCGATGCGCATAACGCGCTGCTGGTGTTCGACGAAGTCCAGACCGGCATGGGCCGCAGCGGTGAGCTGTTCGCCTACATGCATTACGGTGTGACCCCGGACATCCTGACCAGCGCCAAAAGCCTGGGCGGCGGTTTCCCGATCGCGGCGATGCTGACCACCGAAGACCTGGCCAAACACCTGGTCGTCGGCACCCACGGCACCACCTACGGCGGCAATCCGCTGGCGTGCGCGGTCGCTGAAGCGGTGATCGACGTGATCAACACGCCCGAAGTGCTGAACGGCGTCAAAGCCAAGCACGACAAGTTCAAGACCCGTCTTGAGCAGATCGGCGAAAAATACGGCCTCTTCACTCAGGTCCGTGGCTTGGGCCTGTTGCTCGGTTGTGTGCTGAGCGACGCCTGGAAAGGCAAGGCCAAGGACATCTTCAACGCCGCCGAGCGTGAAGGCCTGATGATTCTGCAAGCCGGCCCGGACGTGATTCGTTTTGCGCCAAGTCTGGTGGTCGAAGACGCCGATATCGATGCCGGTCTGGACCGCTTCGAACGCGCCGTGGCCAAGCTGACGCAAGCCTGATAGACCCTTCGACGCCTGACAATGCAGGCGTCGAACCCAATTGTTATGCCGGGACTGATCAAATGTGGGAGCGGGCTTGCTCGCGAAAGCGGTGGGTCAGACAGCAATGATGTTGACTGGTACACCGCTTTCGCGAGCAAGCTCGCTCCCACACTGACCTCTGTGTCTTCAATGACAGCCCGGTTACTTTTCCTGAAGTGTTAGATGAGAAAGGAGTGACACCATGCTGGTGATGCGCCCCGCGCAAATGGCTGATCTGGGCGAGGTACAGCGTCTGGCTGCGGACAGCCCGATTGGTGTCACTTCCTTGCCGGATGACGTTGAACGCCTGAGCGACAAGATCGCTGCAAGCGAAGCCTCGTTCGCCGCCGAAGTGAGCTTCAACGGTGAAGAGAGCTATTTCTTCGTGCTCGAAGATACCGCCACCGGCAAACTGGTCGGCTGTTCGGCCATCGTTGCCTCGGCCGGTTATTCCGAGCCGTTCTACAGTTTTCGAAACGAAACGTTCGTGCACGCCTCCCGTGAGCTGAAGATTCACAACAAGATCCACGTGCTCTCCCAGTGCCACGACCTGACCGGCAACAGCTTGTTGACCAGTTTTTACGTGCAGAGGGAGTTGGTGGGCACGCCTTGGGCGGAGCTCAACTCCCGTGGCCGTCTGTTGTTCGTGGCCAGCCATCCGGAGCGCTTTGCCGACTCGGTGGTGACCGAGATCGTCGGCTACAGCGACGAGAATGGCGATTCGCCGTTCTGGGATGCCATCGGTCGCAACTTCTTCGACCTCAACTACGCCGAAGCCGAGCGTCTGTGTGGTTTGAAGAGCCGTACGTTCCTCGCCGAGCTGATGCCGCATTACCCGATCTACGTGCCGTTGCTGCCGGACTCCGCTCAAGAGGCGATGGGCCAGGTGCACCCTCGGGCGCAAATCACCTTTGACATCCTGATGCGCGAAGGCTTCGAGACCGATCACTACATCGATATTTTCGACGGTGGCCCGACCCTGCATGCCCGTGTCTCGGGGATCCGCTCGATCGCCCAGAGCCGTGTAGTCCCGGTGAAAATCGGTGAGCCGGTCAAAGGCGCCGGTCGTCAGTATCTGGTGGCCAACGCCCAGTTGCAGGATTACCGCGCTGTGTTGCTTGAGCTCGATTACGCGCCGGGCAAACCCGTGACCCTGGATCTTGAAGCGGCCGAAGCCCTGGGCGTCGGTGAAGGTGCCAGCGTGCGCCTGGTGGCGGTTTAACGCCTGCTTTAATCCTGGAAAGAAATGTCTGGAAAGCAGCGAAGTTTCACGGGTGGCGTCTGCGGCCCGTTTGAGGAGATAGCATGATCGTTCGTCCCGTACGCAGCAGCGATTTACCCGCTCTGATCGACCTGGCCCGCAGCACCGGCACCGGCTTGACCACTTTGCCGGCCAACGAAGAGCGTCTGGCCCATCGGGTCGGCTGGGCCGAAAAAACCTTCCGCGGCGAAGCCGGGCGGGGCGATGCGGACTACCTGTTCGTGCTCGAAGACGACAATGGGCGCGTGGTGGGTATTTCCGCGATTGCCGGCGCCGTCGGCCTGCGTGAGCCTTGGTACAACTTCCGGGTGGGCCTGACGGTCAGCGCCTCGCAAGAGCTGAACATCTACCGCGAAATTCCGACGCTGTTTCTGGCCAACGACCTGACCGGCAACTCTGAACTGTGCTCGCTGTTCCTGCACGCCGATTACCGCAGTGGCCTCAACGGCCGCATGCTGGCCAAGGCGCGGCTGCTGTTCATCGCCGAGTTCTCGCAACTGTTCGGCAACAAGATCATCGCCGAGATGCGCGGCGTGTCCGACGCCTCGGGCCGTTCGCCGTTCTGGGAAAGCCTGGGCCGGCACTTCTTCAAGATGGAATTCAGCCAGGCCGATTACCTCACTGGCGTAGGCAACAAGGCGTTCATCGCCGAACTGATGCCGAAATTCCCGCTGTACACCTGCTTCCTGTCGCCAGACGCGCGCAACGTGATCGGCCAGGTTCACCCGGACACCGAGCCGGCCCTGGCGATGCTCAAGAGTGAAGGTTTCAGTTACCAAGGCTACGTCGATATTTTCGACGCCGGCCCTGCGGTGGAGTGCGAAACCGCCAAGATCCGCGCGGTGCGCGACAGCCAGGCATTGGTGCTGGCCATCGGCACCCCGGGTGACGACGCCACGCCATTCCTGATCCATAACCGCAAGCGCGAAGACTGCCGGATCACTGCTGCGCCAGCACGCTTCGCCGCCGGTACGTTGGTGGTTGATCCGCTGACCGCCAAACGTCTTCAACTCAACGCTGGCGATCAAGTACGCGCCGTTCCGTTGTCTGCAGCTCGGGAGTCGAAATAATGAATTCGCTATACATCGCCGGTGAATGGCTGGCCGGCCAGGGTGAAGCCTTTCAATCGGTCAACCCGGTGACCCAGCAAGTGCTGTGGGCCGGCGAGGGCGCCACTGCCGCTCAGGTCGAGTCGGCCGTGCAAGCCGCGCGTCAGGCGTTCCCGGGCTGGGCCCGTCGTACCCTGGAAGAGCGCATCGGCGTGCTGGAAGCCTTTGCTGCCGCGCTGAAGAATCACGCGGACGAACTGGCTCGCACCATCGGCGAAGAAACCGGCAAACCCCTGTGGGAAGCGGCGACTGAAGTCACCAGCATGGTCAACAAGATTGCCATCTCGGTACAGAGCTACCGCGAACGCACCGGAGAGAAGAGCGGCCCACTGGGCGACGCCACTGCTGTATTGCGTCATAAACCGCACGGCGTGGTGGCGGTGTTCGGTCCTTACAACTTCCCCGGTCACTTGCCGAACGGTCACATCGTGCCGGCGCTGTTGGCCGGTAACAGTGTGCTGTTCAAACCTAGCGAATTGACGCCGAAAGTCGCCGAGCTGACGGTCAAGTGCTGGATCGAAGCCGGTCTGCCGGCCGGCGTGCTGAACCTGCTGCAAGGCGCTCGCGAAACCGGTATCGCCCTGGCGGCGAACCCTGGCATCGACGGGCTGTTCTTCACCGGTTCCAGCCGTACCGGCAATCATCTGCACAAACAATTTTCCGGTCGTCCGGACAAGATCCTTGCGCTGGAAATGGGCGGTAACAACCCGCTGGTGGTGGATCAGGTTGCGGATCTCGATGCGGCCGTTTACACCATTATTCAGTCGGCGTTCATTTCTGCCGGCCAGCGTTGCACCTGTGCTCGTCGCTTGCTGGTGCCGCAAGGCGCCTGGGGCGATACGCTGCTGGCACGTCTGGTGGCAGTCAGCTCGACCATCGATGTCGGTGCGTTCGATCAGCAACCGGCGCCGTTCATGGGCTCGGTGATTTCCCTCGGCGCGGCGAAAGCCCTGATGGACGCGCAAGAACATCTGCTGGCCAACGGCGCCGTGGCGCTTTTGGAAATGACTCAGCCCCAGGCTCAGTCTGCCTTGCTGACCCCTGGCATTCTGGACGTGACAGCGGTTGCCGATCGCCCGGACGAAGAGCTGTTCGGTCCGCTGCTGCAAGTGATCCGTTACGCTGATTTTGAAGCGGCGATCGCTGAAGCCAACGACACCGCTTATGGCCTGGCGGCTGGTTTGCTGTCGGATTCCGAAGCGCGTTATCAGCAGTTCTGGCTGGAAAGCCGCGCTGGTATCGTCAACTGGAACAAGCAGTTGACCGGTGCGGCGAGCAGCGCGCCATTCGGCGGCGTCGGCGCCTCGGGCAACCACCGCGCCAGCGCCTACTACGCCGCGGATTACTGCGCGTACCCGGTGGCCTCGCTGGAAACCCCGAGCCTGGTGTTGCCAGCGGCCCTGACGCCTGGCGTGAAAATGGCGTAACGCCTAATCGCGGGCAAGCCCGCTCCCACAAGGTCTGCGTGGAACACAAAATCTGTGAACACTGCTGAACCTGTGGGAGCGGGCTTGCCCGCGATGGCCGCGACACGGTCGCACTGAACAGTTAGTTACTGATGCCTAAAAAAACAGATTCTCGTGGAGCCTCGCTGATGAAATCCTATGAAGTCAATTTTGACGGTCTAGTGGGGCCGACCCATAACTACGGTGGCCTGTCCTACGGCAACGTTGCCTCCCAGAGCAACAGCCAGCAATCCTCGAACCCGAAGGAAGCTGCGCTGCAAGGCCTGGCAAAAATGAAAGCGCTGATGGAGATGGGCTTTCAGCAAGGCGTGCTGGCACCGCAGGAACGTCCGGACGTCGGCGCGCTGCGCCGCTTGGGTTTCAGTGGCACCGACGCGCAAGTGATCGAGCGCGCCGCCAAGGACGCAATGCCGCTGCTGGTTGCCAGTTGCTCGGCATCGAGCATGTGGGTGGCCAACGCCGCCACGGTCAGCCCGAGCGCCGACACCGCCGACGGCCGCGTGCATTTCACGGCTGCCAACCTGAACTGCAAATATCACCGCAGCATCGAGCACCCGACCACCAGTCGTGTGTTGGGCGCGATGTTCGCCGACCAGAAGCACTTTGCTCACCACGCCGCGTTGCCGGCCGTGGCGCAGTTCGGTGACGAAGGCGCGGCCAACCACACCCGTTTCTGCCGTGACTATGGTGAAGCCGGCGTCGAGTTTTTCGTGTTCGGTCGCAGCGCGTTCGACACCCGTTATCCAGCCCCGCAGAAGTACCCGGCGCGCCAGACCCTCGAAGCCTCCCAGGCGGTCGCGCGTTTGCACGGTCTGAGTGACGACGGCGTGGTCTATGCCCAGCAGAACCCTTCGGTGATCGATCAGGGCGTGTTCCATAACGACGTGATCGCCGTGGGTAATGGCGAAGTGCTGTTCTATCACGAGGACGCCTTCCTCGACACCGACCAGATGCTCGCTGAGCTGCAAGGCAAACTCGCAAAAGTCGGTGGGAAATTTCAGTCGATCTGTGTACCGCGCTCCGCGGTCACCGTGGAAGACGCCGTTCGTTCCTACCTGTTCAATAGCCAACTGTTGTCGCGTCCTGACGGTTCCATGCTGTTGATCGTGCCGGAAGAATGCCGTGGCAACGAGCGTGTCTGGCAGTACCTGCAAGGCCTGACCAGCTCTGGCGGCCTGATCCGCGAAGTGAAGGTGTTCGATCTCAAACAGAGCATGCAGAACGGCGGTGGCCCGGCTTGCCTGCGGTTACGCGTCGCACTCAACGAAACCGAACTGGCGGCCGTCAACCAAGGGGTTATCATGACGGCTCCGTTGTACGGCACGTTGACCGAATGGGTCGACAAGCACTACCGCGACCGCATGACCGAAAACGATCTGGCGGACCCGCAATTGTTGCTTGAGTGCCGGACGGCACTGGATGAACTGACGCAAATCCTTAAACTGGGCGCGGTTTATCCATTTCAGATCAATTGATATCTCCAGATGAGAGCGTAAATACATGAGCGATACCCTGCAGCTGATCCTTGAAGACACCGACGGCACGCAACTGGAAACTTCCTGCACCCGCGTCGCGGTCATGTGGCAAGGCAAAGAGCTGTGGATCCAGCAGGACGGCCGCGGCCAGCTGCTGATCGGCGTGGACGTCGAAGAGGGTGACGCTGAATACGCCAACCTGCTTCTGCGCCCATTGGCGACTAATCTGGTAAGTCTGCAACTGGAGATGGAACCGGCCGACCTCGGCGATGATGAGGAACACGTGCACGGCCCGGATTGCAATCACGACCACTAAGGAAACCGCTCTATGCTCGCCCTCGGCAAACTGCTTGAACTGACCCTCGCCGGCCGCGAACCGGCGGAGAAGACTCAACTGACAGTCGAAGGCGTACGGATGCGCTGGTTGAGCGAAGGTGCGCTGGAAGTCCGGCCACCTGAAGCTCGCGACAATGGCCTGGACCTGCTGCTGTCGGCCGGTATCCATGGCAACGAAACAGCGCCGATCGAGCTGCTCGATCGCCTGTTGCATGACATCGCCCGCGGTGACTTGAAGCCGCGCGCCCGTATTCTGTTCCTGTTCGGCAATCCCGAGGCTATCCGTCGCGGTGAGCGTTTCATCGAGCAGGACGTCAATCGGCTGTTCAACGGCCGTCACGAACAAAGCAGCGGTTCCGAGGCTTTGCGCGCTTGTGAGCTGGAGCGGCTGGCGGCGACATTCTTCAGCTTGCCGGACCGTAACCGTCTGCACTACGATCTGCACACGGCGATCCGTGGCTCGAAAATCGAGCAGTTCGCCCTGTACCCCTGGAAAGAAGGCCGTCAGCATTCACGCCAGGAGCTGGCTCGCTTGCGCGCCGCCGGCATGGAAGCGGTGCTGTTGCAGAACAAACCCTCCATCGTCTTCAGCTCCTACACCTACGACAAGCTCGATGCCGAGTCCTTCACCCTGGAGCTGGGCAAGGCCCGGCCGTTCGGGCAGAACGAAGGGGTCAATGTCAGCCTGCTGGAAACCCGCCTGAAGCAGATCATCGAAGGCAACGAGCCGCCAATGACCGATGAAGGGCTGGCAGGGTTGCAGTTGTTCAGCGTGGCCCGGGAAGTGATCAAGCACAGCGATAACTTCCGCCTGAACCTGCCGGCGGACATCGAAAACTTTTCGGAATTGAAAGTGGGTTATGTGCTGGCCGAGGATATTGCCAATACCCGCTGGATCATCGAAGAGCAGGGCGCCCGGATCATCTTCCCGAACCCCAGGGTCAAGAACGGCCTGCGCGCCGGCATCCTGATCGTACCGACCACCGACGAAAACCTGGTCTAGGCACAACACCCGTCAAATGTAGGAGCGGGCCTGTGTGGCGAGGGGGCTTGCCCCCGTTGGGTCGCGAAGCGGCCCCCGGTTTGGGTCCAGACAAACCAAGTTATCTGGATTTACGACTGCTTCGCAGCCGAACGGGGGCAAGCTCCCTCGCCACACAAGCCCGCCCCCCACAGGTTTTATCGGTGTTTAGACAGCTACCGCGCGAGGCTCGCTGCGGCGCAATGCACGGGTCTTGTGCAGCGTATCTGCACACGTCTTCGCCGCTTCCTGACCTTTATGCACGAAATGCTCGAAGAAGAACTTCTGATGTTCTTCACCGGCATGGAAGTGGTGCGGGGTCAAAACCACCGAGAACACCGGCACTTCGGTTTCCAGCTGAACCTGCATCAGGCCGCTGATCACCGACTGGGCGACGAATTCGTGGCGATAGATACCGCCATCGACCACCAGGCCCGCGGCGACGATGCCGGCATAACGACCGGACTTGGCCAGCAACTTGGCGTGCAGCGGAATTTCAAAGGCGCCACCGACTTCGAAGAAATCGATGTCCGACTCCTGATAACCCTGGGCAATCATTTCAGCGACGAAGCCTTTACGGCTCTGATCGACGATTTCCTTGTGCCAGCAGGCCTGGATGAACGCGACGCGCTCGCCCTGATGGTTTTTGCTTTTGCTATCGATTGCGGTGGGTTGCATGTTCTGACTCCTGTTTGTGTGAAAAACAGGGCGTTATGAATCGAATGGGATTCAAGGGTGCGCACGCTCGCACGAATGCCTGCGGACGGCCCTTTTGTGTCAATCCCGTTCTCTCTTCATCCGGACTATGACCGTCGGCCCCGGGATCACACCGGGTCTGCTGACCTTGTCGCCATCACAGCCATTGCCGTGCCTGTCGCCAAGCGCTCGCGGGCTATGCGCATTGCGCGCAATTACCGCCGGTGGGGAGTTACACCCCGCCCTGAGAACGTTTTGCCGCCAGAATGTTTGGCGGCGCTGCGTTTTTAACACATATTTACGGGGCGCGCATGGCTGCTTTCTGATGATTGCTATCGGGTTTTCCGAAGGCATACAGCGTCTTTTCCTCGTTCAAGGCTTGATTAATTGTCGGCATGACCGCAGTAATCCGTTTCCGAAACGGATTTTTCCCCTGTTTACCGAGGCCAGATTCATGAGCGTTATCGATCTTCGCAGCGACACCGTCACCCAACCGACCGCAGGGATGCTCGACGCGATGGCCAATGCGGCCACTGGTGACGACGTTTATGGCGAAGATCCGACGGTCAATCGTCTGGAAGCGGAACTGGCCGAACGGCTGGGTTTTGCTGCGGCACTGTTTGTCCCGACGGGGACCATGAGCAACCTGCTGGGCTTGATGGCCCACTGCGAGCGCGGTGACGAGTACATTGTCGGTCAGCAGGCCCACACCTATAAGTACGAAGGGGGTGGTGCGGCGGTGCTCGGTTCGATCCAGCCTCAGCCGCTGGAAGTGCAGGCCGATGGTTCGCTGGACCTGGCGCAAGTCGCCGCCGCGATCAAGCCGGACGACTTCCACTTCGCGCGCACCCGTTTACTGGCACTGGAAAACACCATGCAGGGCAAGGTGCTGCCGCTGGAATATCTGGCCCAGGCTCGCCGCTTCACGCGTGAGCATGGCCTGGCGCTGCATCTGGATGGCGCGCGGCTCTACAACGCAGCGGTCAAGCTGGGGGTCGATGCCAGGGAGATCACGCAGCATTTCGATTCGGTGTCGGTCTGTCTGTCCAAAGGGCTGGGTGCGCCGGTTGGTTCGGTGCTATGCGGCTCGTCGGAATTCATTGCCAAGGCGCGGCGATTGCGCAAGATGGTCGGCGGCGGCATGCGCCAGGCCGGCATTCTCGCGGCGGCAGGGCTGTATGCGCTGGATAATAATGTTCAGCGCCTGGCCGACGACCATGCCAATGCACAGCTGCTGGCCGAAGGCCTGCGCGCAGCAGGGTATGAGGTCGAGCCGGTGCAGACCAACATGGTTTACGTGAAAATGGGCGACAAGGCCGAAGCGATCAAGGCCTTCGCCGCGACACGCGGGGTCAAACTCAGCGCTGCCGGTCGTTTGCGAATGGTCACGCACATGGATGTCAATCGTGCGCAAATCGGGCAGGTCGTCGC
The DNA here is from genome assembly GCF_058148225.1 of Pseudomonas sp. DF5. Lineage (NCBI taxonomy): Bacteria > Pseudomonadati > Pseudomonadota > Gammaproteobacteria > Pseudomonadales > Pseudomonadaceae > Pseudomonas > Pseudomonas sp. DF5. The sequence goes on along the minus strand of NZ_JBYVYM010000030.1, from coordinate 13,535 downwards.
GACATTCGTCGAGTTTTCCCGCAACTGATCGCGTTAGGCGTCCAATTGACCGTTTCTATCGTATAAACACGCTGTACCCCGCGCGCAGGGCCGATATAATGCGGCCCTTTGCCGTCGCTTCGTCTGTTGACGTTTCGAACAGGCCTTTGGCCGCAGCCTCCGTGGAAGAACCTAATGAAAAGCGCAGAAATCCGTGAAGCCTTCCTTCGCTTCTTCGAAGAGCAAGGCCACACCCGTGTAGCCTCCAGCTCTTTGATTCCGGGCAACGACCCAACCCTGCTGTTCACTAACGCGGGGATGAACCAGTTCAAGGACTGCTTCCTGGGCCAGGAAAAACGCGCGTACACCCGCGCCGTCAGCAGCCAGAAATGCGTGCGCGCCGGCGGCAAGCACAACGACCTGGAAAACGTCGGTTATACCGCCCGTCACCACACCTTCTTCGAAATGCTGGGTAACTTCAGCTTCGGTGATTATTTCAAGCGTGACGCCATTACCTTTGCCTGGACGTTCCTGACCTCCGACAAATGGCTGAACCTGCCGAAAGAAAAGCTCTGGGTGACCGTCTACGCCAGCGATGACGAGGCCTACGACATCTGGACCAAAGAAGTCGGTGTACCGGCCGAGCGCATGGTTCGCATCGGCGACAACAAGGGCGCGCCGTACGCTTCCGACAACTTCTGGACCATGGGCGATACCGGCCCGTGCGGTCCTTGCACCGAGATCTTCTACGATCACGGCGCCGACATCTGGGGTGGCCCACCGGGCTCGCCGGAAGAAGACGGCGACCGTTACATCGAAATCTGGAACAACGTGTTCATGCAGTTCAACCGCACCGCCGATGGCGTGTTGCACCCGTTGCCAGCTCCGTCGGTAGACACCGGCATGGGGCTTGAGCGGATCAGTGCCGTGCTGCAGCACGTTCACTCGAACTATGAAATCGACCTGTTCCAGAGCCTGCTGAGCGCATCGGCCAAGGCCATCGGTTGCACCAACGACAATCAGGCTTCCCTGAAAGTCGTGGCTGACCACATCCGTTCCTGCGGCTTCCTGATTGCCGATGGCGTGCTGCCGTCCAACGAAGGCCGCGGTTATGTACTGCGCCGGATCATTCGTCGCGCTTGCCGTCACGGCAACAAACTGGGCGCCAAGGGCAGCTTCTTCTACCAGATCGTTGCGGCCCTGGTCGCCGAGATGGGCGAAGCGTTCCCGGAACTGAAATCCCAGCAGGCGCACATCGAACGCGTGCTGAAGGCCGAAGAAGAGCAATTCGCCAAGACTCTGGAGCAGGGCCTGAAGATCCTCGAGCAGGATCTGGCCGAACTCAAAGGCGACGTGGTGCCGGGCGACGTGGTGTTCAAGCTTTACGACACCTACGGTTTCCCGATGGACCTGACCGGCGACATCGCCCGTGAGCGCAGCCTGACCATCGACGAAGCAGGCTTCGAGCGCGAAATGGAAGCCCAGCGCGTGCGTGCCCGCTCCGCCAGCTCCTTCGGCATGGACTACAACAGCCTGGTCAAGGTTGATGTGGCCACCGAGTTCACCGGTTACCACGCCACCAAGGGCTCGGCCAAAGTGGTCGCTCTCTATAAAGAAGGGCAATCGGTCGACGTATTGAGTGAGGGCGAAGAGGGCGTCGTCGTCCTCAATCAGACCCCGTTCTATGCTGAGTCGGGTGGTCAGATCGGCGACTGCGGCTTCCTGCAGGCCGGTGCTTCGCGCTTTGACGTACGCGACACCACCAAGACCGGCGGCGCTTTCCTGCATCACGGCGTGTTGGCGTCGGGCAGCCTGATCGTAGGTGCTCCGGTGGAGACTCACGTCGATGCCGAAGTGCGCCACGCGACGTCGCTGAACCACTCGGCAACTCACTTGTTGCACGCCGCATTGCGCCAGGTACTGGGCGAGCACGTTCAGCAGAAAGGTTCGTTGGTTGACAGTCAGCGTCTGCGCTTTGACTTCAGCCACTTCGAGGCGATCAAGCCTGAGCAGCTGAAAGCGCTGGAAGATATCGTCAACGCCGAGATTCGCAAGAACTCCGAGGTTGAAACCGAAGAAACCGATATCGAAACCGCCAAGCAGAAAGGCGCCATGGCGCTGTTCGGCGAGAAGTACGGCGACAGCGTACGCGTACTGAGCATGGGCGATTTCTCCGTCGAGCTGTGCGGCGGTATTCACGCCACCCGTACCGGCGACATCGGCCTGCTGAAAATCATCAGCGAAGGCGGTGTGGCTTCGGGTGTGCGTCGTATCGAGGCAGTCACCGGTGCTGCGGCGCTGGCCTACTTGAATGCTGCAGAAGAACAACTCAAGGAAGCGGCCAACCTGGTCAAGGGCAGCCGCGATAACCTGATCGACAAGCTGTCGGCTGTGCTGGAGCGCAACCGTCTGCTGGAGAAGCAACTCGAGCAGTTGCAGGCCAAGGCAGCCAGCGCGGCGGGCGACGATCTGTCGGCTTCTGCCCTGGACGTCAAAGGCGTGAAAGTGCTGGCCGTGCGTCTGGACGGTCAGGATGGCAAGGCGCTGCTGGCGCTGGTCGATCAACTGAAAAACAAACTCGGCCGCGCAGTGATCCTGCTCGGCAGTGTCCATGAGGAAAAGGTCGTTCTGGTTGCAGGCGTGACCAAAGACCTGACTGGCCAACTCAAAGCCGGTGATTTGATGAAGCAGGCTGCTGCGGCAGTGGGCGGGAAGGGCGGTGGTCGTCCAGACATGGCGCAGGGCGGTGGTACTGACGCTGGCGCACTGGATGCCGCATTGGCCCTGACTGTTCCATTTGTAGAGCAGGGTTTATAAGGCAGTGTGCATGGCCCGCGGTCTAGTGGCGGGCCAGAACGCTGTTTGAGTGATTATTGGGCGCCCTTCATGGGCAGAGGCGGCTTTGAAATGGCTTTGATCGTACAGAAATTTGGAGGCACCTCAGTCGGCACTGTCGAGAGAATCGAGCAGGTCGCCGACAAGGTTAAGAAATTCCGCGATGCGGGCGATGACCTGGTGGTTGTGCTGTCTGCAATGAGCGGCGAAACCAACCGTCTGATCGATCTGGCCAAGCAAATCAGTGGCGACGGCCAACCGGTTCCGCGTGAACTGGATGTGATCGTTTCCACCGGTGAGCAGGTGACGATTGCACTGTTGGCCATGGCGCTGATCAAGCGTGGCGTGCCAGCGGTGTCGTACACCGGCAACCAGGTACGGATTCTGACGGATAGCGCGCACAATAAAGCGCGTATCTTGCAGATTGATGACCAGAAGATTCGCGGTGACCTGAAGGCCGGTCGTGTGGTGGTTGTCGCCGGTTTCCAGGGCGTCGACGAGCACGGCAATATCACCACGCTCGGTCGTGGTGGTTCCGACACCACTGGCGTGGCACTGGCGGCAGCCCTGAAGGCTGACGAATGCCAGATCTACACCGACGTCGACGGCGTCTACACCACCGACCCGCGTGTGGTGTCCGTGGCTCAGCGTCTGGACAAGATCACCTTCGAAGAGATGCTGGAAATGGCCAGCCTCGGTTCCAAGGTGTTGCAGATCCGTGCGGTTGAGTTCGCCGGCAAGTACAACGTTCCGCTGCGCGTACTGCACAGCTTCAAGGAGGGTCCGGGCACCCTCATTACTATTGATGAAGAGGAAACCATGGAACAGCCGATCATTTCCGGCATCGCTTTCAACCGCGATGAAGCCAAGCTGACCATCCGTGGCGTGCCAGACACCCCGGGCGTGGCGTTCAAGATTCTCGGCCCGATCAGTGCCGCGAACATCGAAGTCGACATGATCGTGCAGAACGTTGCGCACGATAACACCACCGACTTCACCTTCACCGTACACCGCAACGACTACCAGGCGGCGCAATCGGTGCTGGAAAACACCGCTCGCGAGATCGGTGCCCGTGAAGTCGTTGGCGACACCAAGATTGCCAAGGTCTCGATCGTTGGCGTCGGCATGCGCTCCCACGCAGGCGTGGCCAGCCGCATGTTCGAATCCCTGGCGAAAGAAAGCATCAACATCCAGATGATCTCGACTTCGGAAATCAAGGTGTCCGTGGTGATCGAAGAGAAGTACCTGGAACTGGCTGTGCGCGCCCTGCACACAGCTTTTGAACTGGACGCGCCGGCCCGACAGGGCGAGTAATGCGTTTCCCCCGAAGGGCGCGGTCTGACCGCGCCCTTCGTTTTTTTGAATGGTGCGTACCAAAACTGTTCTTTTGCTCGCGCTAGTCAATACTCAGGCATGTAGGGCTGCGACCTTTTGGGTTGTAGGTCGAATGCCTTTTTTTTGCAGACTGTTGTCCCTGAAATGAAATGCGTGAGGAGAAAGGTATGCTGATTCTGACTCGTCGGTGCGCAGAAAGCCTGATTATTGGTGATGGCGAAATCACCGTGACCGTGCTCGGCGTTAAAGGAAATCAAGTGCGTATTGGTGTCAACGCCCCGAAAGAGGTGGCGGTGCATCGTGAGGAAATTTACCTGCGTATCAAGAAAGAGAAGGACGAAGAACCAAGCCATTAATTTTTATCGTTTTTTATGTTTGCAAACGGGGATAAAGCTGGTTAATATACGCCCCGTGTTGCGGAGAGCTGGCCGAGTGGCCGAAGGCGCTCCCCTGCTAAGGGAGTACACCTCAAAAGGGTGTCGGGGGTTCGAATCCCCCGTTCTCCGCCATTATTTGCTTAGTACGTTGTAATCTGGCTTCTTCTGTAAGTTGTTGAAATTACTAGAAAAAGTGCTTTACAAAAAGATTTAACGGCCTATAATGCGCGGCAACAAATGCACTCGTAGCTCAGCTGGATAGAGTACTCGGCTACGAACCGAGCGGTCACAGGTTCGAATCCTGTCGAGTGCACCATTTAAGAGTTGTTTGCAGTAATGTAGATAACTTGGCTTCAACCAGTTGTGATCTGGTATAAAAACACAAATGCACTCGTAGCTCAGCTGGATAGAGTACTCGGCTACGAACCGAGCGGTCACAGGTTCGAATCCTGTCGAGTGCACCAAACACCAAAAAGCCCGCGTTTAACGCGGGCTTTTTGCCGTCTGCGATTTGGCTTTTCCTTTAGTACAACCTTTTTCATCGAACTCGATGTGAGCGCTGCGACCTCGCTTGTTGTCGTAGCGGTAGCTCATGGCTGAGTTTCGGGTGCTGATCTTGTCTGGCTTGCCAAGAGCGCTTTCGACGTCCTGCTGACTCATGCCGGCAACCACTCGTTGATTGATGATCGCGATGCGGCGTTCCTTCGCGCTGAGCAGATTTCCGCATTTGTCCTCGGATTGGCCAACAATCGTCGGCTCTCTCCTTTTGATTTTCATACCTGATGTTTCGCGAGCCTCGGCTTCTGGCATCAAAGCTGTCGTGCTGCCTGGCATGAACGTGTGCACGTCTTGAAGCGAAAGGCTTTCTCCAGTCGTACAGCTCAAGGTCGTGAAGGTGATGCGTCCATCAGGGGCTTCGCACCGGTGGACGGTCGTAGCAAGCGCCCAGGGCGGCAGGCAGAGCAGGGCGGCAAGTAAAAGATAATCAGCATTCCATGGCATTCGACGTCCTCCTTGACGGTCCTTATCAAGAGTAGCCGCTGCATTTTTCGACTAGGGTGTGTTTTCTTTTCAGGATAAGTCGTCGCAGTTCCATGGATCAGGACAGCGCTCAGGTTTGTCTCGCAAGCGCTTGTTTCAGCCGCAATTTTTTAACGTTTAAAACCGTCTGGCGGTGTTATCATTACGCCCGTCAGCCCCGCCGGGGCTTGTGGAATACCTCCATGGACTTACCCAGTAGTTACTCAGTACCCCGTTTTTACAATCATGAATTGACTGATTGATCCTTCCGGCGTGCCCCGCTGCTGGGAGTGGAGTTCGCCTATGTCTGAAGTTGAAGTAAAGAAAACGCAAGAAAGCTTGCAGGACCGCCTCGCTCAAGTCGTTGAGCTGCTGCATCGCCAGCGGGTGGTCGAAGACCTGACTCATCGCCAGGAAGGTCCGCATCACGACCGGGTCGAGAACCTGGTTCACCGGCAAAACCTCGTCGAGTTGCAACGCAAGCTCGATGATCTGCACTCCGCCGACGTTGCCTACATCCTTGAAGCCTTGCCACTGGACGATCGTCTGACCGTCTGGCAATTGGTCAAGGCCGACCGCGACGGCGACATTCTGCTTGAAGTATCCGATTCGGTTCGTGAAACCCTGATCGCCGACATGGACGATCACGAGCTCCTGGCGGCGGCCAAGGACATGGATGCCGACGAACTCGCTGACCTGGCCTCCGAGCTGCCGCGAGACGTCGTCCACGAGCTGATGGAAACCCTCGATGCTCAACAGCGTGAGCGCGTCCGCTCCGCGTTGTCCTATGACGAGGAGCAGGTCGGTGCGCTGATGGACTTCGAGATGGTGACTATCCGTGAGGATGTCAGTCTCGAAGTGGTTTTGCGTTATCTGCGCCGTCTCAAAGAGTTGCCAAGCCACACCGACAAACTGTTCGTGGTCGATTACGACGGCGTGCTCAAGGGCGTGTTGCCGATCAAGCGCCTTTTGGTCAATGACCCGGATAAACAGGTCTCGGAAGTGATGGCCAGCGATCCGGTGAGCTTCCATCCGGACGAAGACGCTTACGAGGCCGCTCAGGCGTTCGAGCGTTATGACTTGATCTCGGCCCCGGTGGTCGACAAGAACGGCAAGCTGATCGGCCGTCTGACCATCGATGAAATGGTCGACCTGATTCGTGAAGAGAGCGAAAACGAAGTTCTCAACATGGCGGGTCTGCGCGAAGAAGAAGATATTTTTGCGTCAGTGTGGAAATCCCTGCGTAACCGTTGGGCCTGGCTGGCGATAAACCTGATCACCGCGTTTGTTGCGTCCCGGGTGATCGGCCTGTTCGAAGGCTCCATCGAGAAATTGGTAGCGCTCGCTGCATTGATGCCGATTGTGGCGGGTATTGGTGGCAACTCGGGTAACCAGACGATCACCATGATCGTTCGGGCCATGGCGCTGGACCAGGTCAGTACCGGCAATACGTCGAGGTTGATGCGCAAGGAGTTGGCGGTTGCCTTGATCAATGGCCTGGTCTGGGGTGGGGTGATTGGTGTGGTGTCCTACCTGCTTTATGGCAGTTGGTCCCTGGGCGTGGTGATGACCGCCGCCATGACGCTTAACCTGTTGCTTGCGGCATTGATGGGTGTGTTGATTCCGATGACCCTGGCGCGGCTTGGGCGCGACCCGGCAATGGGCGCGAGTGTGATGATCACTGCCATGACTGACAGTGGTGGCTTTTTCATCTTCCTCGGGCTGGCGACGATTTTTCTGCTCTGACTTTCTACCTCAAAAGAACCCGCCCAATCGGCGGGTTTTTTTGGGGTCGAATTTCAGGCAAAAAAAAGCCAGCAATTACGCTGGCTTGAGCTTTCGGGATGAATCAGGATGCGTCTGCAGCCATTTCGGCGTCATGGGCGATCAGCGAAACCAGAGCGTTTTGCTGACGGTGGGAGAGTTGGCGGAAGCGTTGCAGTAGTTCGCGTTCGTGCAATGACAGCTCTGGGCTGTCCAGGCGCATGCTCAATTCTTCGCCCAGCGCACCTTCCTGAATAAGACTCTGCTCAAGGCGCGCGATGATTTCGGAATTCATGCTGCGATGATGATTGCGAGCCACTTCGGCAATGCGTTCACGCATTCCGTCTGGCAGACGTACGACGAACTTGTCAGCCGTACGGCTGGAATAAATTGCCTGTTTCAATGGGCGCATATATTTAACCGGTTAGTTCAGGGGAGCGGTTCTCGGGATTGGCCGCAGGATGTCAGATAGGACAAGCACTACGACCAAATGTTCAACCTGAATTGATAGAGGCGCGCATCATGCCTCAAATTAGCCAGATCATTGGCGTCAATTCTGTGACAAATATTGATCTGGGTAAAGGCTTAATGCCAGCACCTATTATCAGAAATGCGGACTGGTTTGAAAACATTCCATGAGTCCGTATTGCTGACCGCGTCCTCTTGCCCGACAGGTAATGCCCGAAGACGCCTGAAGGTGCATGCTATGCGGATTCGATCCTTGTTCCTTACCTTTTACAGGATAGTGGCAAATGGCCGATTTACTAGGGCAGACGGACGGTATGGGATAATTTCAGGATGGATGGCAGGCTGATTTATTTAATGGGGCCTTCGGGGGCCGGCAAGGATAGCCTCATCGAAGCCGCTCGCAAACCGCTGCGGGCGCGTAATTGTGAGGTTGTGCGTCGGGTTATCACGCGCTCGGCTGAATCCGTAGGTGAAGACGCCATCGAGGTATCCCGTGAAGAATTCGAGCGACGCAGAAGCCAAGGGGATTTCGCGCTGTCGTGGCGGGCCAACGGGCTGGATTACGGTATTCCTGTGCGCATAGATCAATGGCTCAAGGATGGTCGCGATGTGCTGATCAATGGTTCGCGCGGCCACTTGGCAGAAGCGCTACAGCGCTATCCCACGCTTTTGCCGGTGCTGTTGACGGTCAAGGAAGAGGTTCTGCGAGAGCGCCTGCTACGGCGGGGGCGTGAGAACCCGGCAGAAATAGAAGCAAGACTACACCGCAATATGCTGTTCACGGCTGACGATTCAAACGATTTGATTGGTGATGCGCAAATCCGCCGACTCGATAACTCCGGCGACTTGGCTGTGACTGTCGCCAGTCTTCTGGAGCTGCTGAGTGTCAGCGCAGAACCGGATCGAATTTGATCTTGCGCCCGGCGATCAGGGCCAGCACAAAAAGCACACTGAACACACCGCAGGCAATCAAGGGCAGGGTGATGACTCTGTCCTGGACCAAAGACAGATGAAGGATGCCACTCAGTAAAGCGAGGATGAAAAAGCCTGCGGCTGATTTGGACATGCTGTGCTCCTGATGGGGTGAATCAAAATACCAAGCGTTCAAAAGACTGCGTGCGCAGTTGAAGACTCTCCTGGCTTACCTCTTGGCTGACAAAACTGCGTTGATCGCTCGTGACTGCCAATTGAGGCGCTTTTTGCAGCTGCAGGTAATGAGGCGTGCGTTGGGTAACCATCGCAGTATCGTTTGCGGGGAAGAACTGAAAACCCAGCAGAACCGCCAGGGCGACTGCATTCGCGACTAAAAGAGCGCTGTTCATGGGGCTGATCTCCTTTATTCTTTGAGAACAATCGAAGCAGCCCGCATGCCAAAAGTTTAACGGCTATTAAATTCTTTAAAAACAACGATTTAAGATATTTTCACCAAAGGCCGACATTGCATTTTGCAATGATGGCATTTTGCGGTGATGCAATTTGCACGGTAAACAAAGCCACGCCTCTGTGAGGTGTCTGCCTACACTTAAAAAGCCCTACGGACGACATGACAAACGCGGGCCTGCCCGTTAACATGCACGCCGTCCATCCCCGCGCATTGCTTGCGCGTGACTTGTGTCTCAGTAGCTCAATTGGATAGAGCATCCCCCTCCTAAGGGGAAGGTTGGCAGTTCGAACCTGCCCTGGGACACCATATATTTGAAAGCCCCACACAGAGTGATCTGGTGGGGCTTTTTTTGTGGCCATCTATCGGTGGATAAGCTGACTAAAAATCTTCAACTCCACCTTCGGCCTTGCCAATTGATGTGCTCATTCGTGTGATATGTCGACGTCCGTTGACCGAATAACTGCGTTCCTGATCTTCAGATCCCGGTTTGCGCAACGTCAGCAGTGCAAACAGTCCATTCTTGTCGCCGTAGCTCCCGTACCAATTGACCAGTCTTGCGATGAAGCACTCGTTGCCGATGACCACCGGCATATCGGCGACGGGTTCGACTGCGTAGTAACTCGCTCCGAAGCTGTAATAGTCATCACTGTCTTTTACTGAAGGGGGAATGGGGCAGATCGGGGTTTTCTGTTGACCAGTCTCCAGGGCTTCATCTGCATTCACTTCGATCAAGGCTTTCGCGAGTACCTTTTGCAGGGCTGGCTCCAGTTCGAAAGCGGTGGTTCCGTCCTCCAGATATTGAGTGTGGGGCACTGTCAGTTGATAGCCATAGCGAACGGTCAGTGTAGGCACTTTGTTATTGATCTTCAGGGGATTGAGAAGAAAGACCTGGTCAACGCCGTAGCTACCGTTTCGGTAGGCTAAGTAGATTTTTCCGCGAGCCTTGATCCAGTTCACGGATTGGTTGGCGCCGCGTTCATTGGTATAGAAAAGTGGGCCGGATTCATTGGCAGGCTCGGATGTCCTGCTGATGAACCGACCTTCACTGCGACGGTAGGTTTGCGTGTAACTGAACATCCCGGTGCCGCCGGAATTGGTTTCAACGATGAGGTCACGCTGTCCGTCGCCATCCATATCCATCAGCGTGTATGAAGTCTGCCCGGACTCAGCGGCGTTGCCGATGTCGGACGCTTTCAGTGCCTTCCACTCATCCTCTGTAACATCTTGGGGAATGGTCTTGGGAAAGACGGATTGCTCATCTTCACCCAAGTCGCCTGGGAATGACGTTGTGCTGCTGTCGAACGCCATGGAGTCGAGTGCTCGCTCCAGTGCAAATTCCGGATTGTCCTTGCTAAGGTCCTGGATGCGTTGTTGCAAATCCTCCATCGCCTGACTATCGACGTTGTCGGGTTGATAGGCAATGGCGTCGACCCATTGCACGTGCAATGCCTGCAAGCGTTCGCGATAGTGTTGGTCCAGGCAGGCGACGTCTTCGACGCATTCATTGCGCACTTTCAACCAATGGCGCTGGGATTGCTTCAGTTCAACTTGCGCTGGTGAAGCGGCGTTCATCAGCCTTCGATAGGCCGAACCCATTTGCGTATCCAGCTCATACAGTTCTTTGTTCGCGCAAATTGTATTTTCGACAGCGTTTGCCGCTTTTGTGCAGTCCATTCCGGTTGCCAGTGCGTGCTGGAAAAACAGCAGTGCGCAGGCAGATACGATGTAGCGTCCTTTGATGTACACGATGAAATCCTTTTCCAGGGTAGTGCACATTAAACTACGCAACCCAGAGGTTCATCTAACGCGTTGCATTCTCCGATGTATCAAATGGTCAGGGGCAGTGTGAGCGAAGGAGTTGAGTAGTCAGATAATGGTTCGACCTTCCCTGGTCTCCACCATCATCAACTGCTCAACTCCTGCCCACGATCACGCCGTCAGTGTATGGTCCGTATCCCCGAACCAGGTGCGCACCAGATCTGGCCCAGGCGTACCAGCGTGGTCAAGCACCGCCACGTCGACGAAGTTCTTGCCATTACTTGCGCCATCGGTATCCACCTTCACGGTAATGTCGCTGCCGGTCTGCACCACTTGGACAAAGTCCGACACCTGGCTGGTGCCGGCGACAAAGTTCGCCTTGAGCAGTGCGGAGAGGTCGATTTTGTCCCCTTCGGCGTAGTTGTAATCGAGGATATGGTCGCCGCCTTCATTCACGTTGAAGTAGGCAAACACGTCGGCTCCCGCGCCACCGCTGAGCGTGTCTTCGCCGCCACGACCCACGATGATGTCGTTGCCATCGCCGCCACTGATCGTGTCCGCGAGCATGCTGCCTACCAGCGTGCCGCTGGATTCACCGTGGTAGCTGACCTGGGTGCCGGCCTGACCGCCGTCGGTGACCTGGAAGTCTTCCGCCGAGTAATGCCCCAGCAGGTTCACCTCGGCCCGGTGCACGCCGTCGTCCACCGTCAGCAGGCCGCCGGCGCCAGAGGCGTTGGCGTTGTAGCTGAGTTGGGTGTTGGCGCCGAAAGCGAGATTGCCGAACGTCAGCATGTCATCGCTCTCAAGGCCGAGGATGCCGGCCAGCGAGCCCGCCGTTTCGGCCTGTGCAATCACCAGCGTGCCCGCGCCTTCGCCGTGGAAGGCGACGGACCCGTGTGCAGCACCGGAGAAGGTCAGGGTCGCGTTACCGTCGATGGTCGCGCTGCCATCGCCGGTCACATCGGCCAGCAGGTGCAGGTCGCCACCGTTGGCCCACAAGTGGCCGGTGTTTTCGACTGCACTGGCAACCGTCATGCCGCCTGGGCCTGTGGACTCCAGCACCCCGCTGTTGGTGATGGTGTGGGTGCCAGTGTCGAGCACCAGGCTGTTCAGCCCGCTGGCCATGATCAGCCCCGCATTGATCAGCACCATCTGCCCGGCACCCAACTGACCGGCGCCGGAAATACGGTTATCGACGTTGGTCAGTACGGTGTCGGCACTGCCGCCGAAAATTACGTTTTGCGCGTTATCGGATAGCAGCACCTGGCCGCCACCGGTCAATGTCGCGCCACGGAACAGAATCTCAAGGCTGGTCGTGCTGCCGGCGGAGCCAAGCTCGATGGTGCCGCTGTTATTGATGCTGCCACCGAACGGCATGATCGCGCCGTCGGCAATGGTGAGGGTCCCGGTGTTGTTGGTGAGTGGGTCGACATCGAACTGGAAGTTCGCTTCGCTCAAGTCCGCTGCATCGACACCTTTGAGGGTAACTGTCTGGCCGGTGCTGATGCTGACCAATGCATTGCCGTTGGCGTCGTTAGTGATACTCAAGTCTGCAAAGCCGTTGATGCCCGTGAAGCCGACCAAGTCGATCTTGTCCGCCGTGGCATCGAAATTGAAGATCTGGTTGTTGCCGATCGGTTGGGCGAAGACGAAGGTGTCGGCACCGGACGAGCCGCTCAGGTTGTCATCAGCGGACAAGGCGAAGATCGGCGCGCCTGGGGCATAGACTTCGACGTTGTTGAACACGTAGGCACTGGCGGTGCTGCCGTCGCTGTTGCTCCAGTTCATGTTGACATCAAGCACCAACGCCCCCACGAAGTCGCTTGGGGCTGTCACAGTCAATGCGCCGGGATCGTTGGTGTGCACGGTCCATGTGCCGTCGCCGTTGTCGGTTCCTGCATTGAACACCCACCCCGAGGGAACCCCGCTGATGGACACCGTTACAGGGCCGCTGATATCGGCCAACGGAGCGTTGAGGGCTAGATTGATCGGTTCGCCGGCAACGCCTGCCGGAAGGTTGGCACTGCTCCCGGCCGCACCAGCATTACCCGCCAGGTCGGTGTAGCTGTTCGCGGCAACGTCGACTTTTATGCTACCGCCCTGGGTTCTGGTCAGGGTTGCCGTGTAGGTATCGCCATCAACCTGGGTAAAGTTACTGAAGGTTCCGCGAGGCGTTCCGCTTGTTGTAGTCATTGAGACGTCAGAAAGACTGAAGCCGCTCACAACCTCACTGAACTGGAATGTGACCGTCGACGTTGAGCCCATCGAGCTTCCTAAGGCAGTCCCTGTCACTGTCACGGTCGGCGCCACGGTATCGACTGGCGTTTCGACGACGTTCTGCACGTTTACCGTAATGGTCTGAGTATCGATTCCGCCATTGCCGTCGGCCACCTGAACGTCCACAACATAGGCATTGTCGCCGGCGGTCCCACCGACATCCTGGGGATTCTCGTAGTCGGGCGCCGAATTGAACGTCAGCACCCCGCTCGAACTGATCGAGAATTTGCTGAAGTCCGTTCCGGCCGTATTCAGGATCGAGTAGCTCAGCGTCTGCGCTGGTAGATCGGCATCGGTCGCCACCACTGTCGTGACTGCCGTGGTGTTCTCCGCCACGT
>NZ_JBYVYM010000029.1:0-91950 GCF_058148225.1 Pseudomonas sp. DF5 | reverse complement strand
TGCCCAGGCCCACCCGGATGAAATGGAAAAACTCGGCTTCGCGGCCGGCTCCATGGGACCAAAGGTCCAGGCGGCCTGCGAGTTCGCCCGCCATACTGGAAAGGTCGCGGTGATCGGCTCACTCGCGGATATTGAAGCAATCGTCCAGGGCACGGCCGGAACCCGTATCAGCACCGAGAAGCCTGGGATTACTTATTTGTGAGGAGAGACGGTAATGGCAACGTTCACCCCCGGGGATCTGCACATCGAACGCCACGCACTGCACAAGAACGATGTTAGCTACGATTTGCACATCCTCTATGAAGTGGCAAAGGATCCCAAGCAAGGCAAAGGGATGCTCTTCAAGTTGCAAGGCTCGGTCGAGGGCAAGCCATTGACTGAATCGTTCTATTTATCCAAGGAAGAAGCCTGCAACTTTGCCAGCAACATCACGAAAATTCTTGAGCGGTACGGCATCTCCAAGGCGCAAAGCAGCCTCGGTTCGAATCACAAATACTACGACAAGATTTTCGAAGACGTGCGTGTCCAACTGGATATGAAATCGGGTGATCCGGTCAACCCCGAACACTTTGAATAAACCCATTCTCCTGTGAAAGCCGAGCGTCCACGAGCGCTTTGCTTTCCCGGGAGATCCTGACTGCGAAGCGCATTGGCGCAGGCTAATCCACTGGGTGAATCACGAGATAACTTTCGACCGCATCGTCTATCGTTGGAAAAAACGCCGTTTCGCCAAGCCGAGCGAAAAGCCCGAATCGCTTCAGCTTGTCCTTGACCGGGTCCTTCATCTCGGCCACGCACAACTTGATACCCGCCCCACGCAAGGTTTCATCGAGTTCAGCCAGCATATCGGCAGAAGTTACGTCCACGCTGGTGACCGGTTCCGACGCTACAACAAGCCAACGCACGGGCGTAGGCGATGCTGCCACGGCGTCCAGTACCCGGTCATTGAACAGCTCGGCATTGGCGAAAAACAAAGGTGCATCCCAGCGAAACAAAACCAGACCTGGGATAAGGCGTGCGTCGGGATAGCGCTTGATGTCGTGGTAACCCCGGATCTCTTCCGGGCTGCCCAGAACCGCCGAGTACGGGCGCCAGCCATCCCACAGGAACTCGATGACGGCTATCACGATGGCCAGGCCTATGCCCTCGATCGCGCCCAGTACGGCCACGCCTATGGTGCAGACGATCGACAGCCAGAATTCCCAGCGCTGGATGCGATAGATTCGTCGCAGGTCAGCCACTTCGATCAGGCCGATGGCGGATGCGATCACCACTGCCGCCAATGCGCTGGTGGGCAGGTTCTGCAACAGGTTCGGCGCCACCATCAGCAATAAGGCAACGGCAATCGCACCGACGACACCGGTCAGTTGGGTTTTGGCGCCTGCGGCCTCGGCCACGGGAGTGCGAGATGAACTGCTGCTGATTGGAAAACCCTGAAAAAGCCCGGCGGCGAGGTTGGCGAAGCCGAGCCCGACCATTTCCTGGTTCGGGTCCACATACGTACGAGTCCGCGCCGCATAGACACGAGAGAGCACACTGGTGTCGGCAAACGAAACGAGGGCGACCGCACAACCACCGATCAGGACGGGGACGATATCAGCCCTCGTGATCCAGGGAATGGCGAATGCCGGCAGCCCCTGCGGGAGCGATCCCAGGACTGACACCCCGGCGCGCGCTGCAAGGTCCAGTACACCGACGGCGATGGTCGCGCCTGCCACGGCGATCAGAATGCCCGGCACGCGTTTGTTGCTCTTGAGTAGCAGGATCACCGCCAGAGTGCCTGCGCCCACCATGAACGCGGCCCAATTGGTTTTCCCATTCATCACTGCCGTAGCGATCGCCCATAAATTTCTCAGCGGCCCGTCGGTTTCGATTGAAAAACCGAAAAACTTTGGCAGTTGGCTGATCAATACCACCAGCGCGATCCCGTTCATGTAGCCGTAGCGGATCGGTTTGGACAACAGCTCGGTAATAAAGCCCAGACGCGCGATGCCCGCCAGGATACACACCACCCCCGAGACGATCGCCATCATGCCCGCGAGGGCGATCGCTCGATGCGGATCGCCACCAGACAGTGGCAGGACGACGGCCAGGATGACGGCAGCCAGCGAAGAGTCCGGCCCGAGCACCAGAATCCGGCTGGGACCGAACAGCGCATAAGCAATTAATGGAACGATTGTTGCGTAGAGCCCATAGATACCGGGTACTCCCGATGCCACCGCATAGGCGATGCCAACGGGTACCAGCATTGTGGTGAGCACCAGTCCGGCCACGAGGTCGTGGCGCAACCATACCATCTGGTATCCGCGCAATGTACGCAGTCCCGGGAGCCAACGGTCCCAGAGGGACTGGCCGTTGCTCGACTTGCGGTGCGCAATCCGCCCCGGTTCCGGGGCGGGAGGCAAAATATCCGAATGATTCATGGCAATGCAGCCTTGGCGAAAGATTCGCTCAGCAATCCATCAGAATTTTTCGGGAATTCGCCGTAGCGGATAATCCGGTTCGCGATAACCACCTGCCTTCTGGCGTTTGGGCAATATCACTTTCTCGCGCGGTATATCCTTGTAAGGAATGCGACTGAGTAAATCGGCGATGATATTGAGGCGAGCCCGCCGCTTGTCATTCGAGTTGGCCACAAGCCATGGACTATGCTCGGAGTCGGTCATCGTGAACATGTCGTCACGTGCTCGTGAGTAGTCATACCAGCGACTGTATGACTTCAGATCCATTGGCGACAGCTTCCAGATTTTGCGTCCATCCTCGATCCGTGCTTCGAGCCGGCGGGTTTGCTCCTCCTCGCTGACTTCCAGCCAGTACTTGAGAAGAATGATGCCCGAATCGACGATTGCGCGTTCCACCAGGGGAACCGCCTTCAGGAAAGCGGTCACCTGCTCGTCGGTGCAGAAGCCCATCACGCGTTCGACGCCCGCACGGTTGTACCAACTGCGATCGAAGATCACCACCTCGCCCGCCGCGGGCAGGTGCGGCAAATAGCGCTGCAGGTACATCTGGCTCTTCTCTCGATCAGTGGGTGCAGGTAACGCCACCACTCGAAAAACCCGCGGGCTCACCCGCTCGGTCAGCGCCTTGATTGTCCCGCCCTTGCCGGCTCCGTCGCGGCCCTCGAAGACGATACAGACTTTGATGCCCTTGTGTTTTACCCATTCCTGCAGCTTGACCAGTTCAACATGCAACTTACGCAACTGCTCAAGATAATCCTTGTTGTTGAGCTTCGGGCTTACAACGGATTTTTTTGGGGCTTTCTTCTTGTCCTTTGCCATTGAAAAGACCTCGCAAGTGCCAGTAGATGACTACCGATAGATAGAACCTGAAGGGGCGGCTATCAGCTTGCAGATCGCTCATTGGCTTTATCCAAATCGCGCGGACGGCCCTTCTGCTCTTGACGTTTAACTCCATTAGGACCCCGGTGAGTCTAGAACATGATCAGCGATCATGGAGGGCGTCCTGCCGATCATCGTCGTCGTTTTGCCAACACAGAAATGTTTTGAGTCGAGCCGGTTCGAGAATCTGATAAGAGGCGGGAAGCAAGTGGAAACGGTGAGCTAAAGTTTAAAGGTTAACGTACCCACCCCATTAGCTCGTCCCTGAAGCGGAACATATTTTTATGGGGTCATTCGCGCCGCTTTAATCAGCGATTTTGCGAAAGCCGTCACTCCAAAGCACCTCGATAGCAGTGGAGTCTCTATGAAAAAGTCTTTCTTATCGTGTACCGCTACGATGCTCTGCGTGGCCAGCCTTTGCGTGACTGCCGAGACCATAACGCCGCTGAAGGGGCAGACCCCCGAAATCGTCCAGCAAGACATTGCCTCATGCCAGGCTCAGGCCGGCAACACGACCAGCACCAGCACGACGAGCTCACAATCGGGTGGACGTGCCCGTGGTGCCGCTGCAGGTGCCGTAGCAGGCGCTGCGGTCGCCGGCGCGCGAGGTCGGCAGTATGACGAAGTGGCCGACCGGGTTGATGAGGATGTCAAACAGGAATATCGGCAGAACAAAGCCAAGAATGCGGCGGTGGCAGGAGCGGCAGTCGGCGGATCACGGCAGCGTCAGGATCGTCGTCAGGACCGCCGAACCGCAGAGCAGAATACGACCGCCACTTCTTCCGCCTATAGCAGTTGCATGCAGCAGCGTGGTTATCAGGTCACACCATGAGCGTCCAGTAATATCGAGTGCCCTGGAGAGCCTGGTACTCAACCGAAGCGAGCCGTCGCCTCGGTGAAGCCACTGAACTATCGGGTGCCAGGCACCAGATCGAGTATTTCATTGATCCCGAGACAACGAGGCTCCATCTCCAGCGTTCGACCATTGGCCAGTATTCCATTGGCAACCTCTCTCATCGCCAGGTACGCACTGCGCAACATGTGATTGGCATAAATCACCGCGTTGAATCCCGCTTTCTCCAGTTCGTCAAATCGCAGGTGGGCGTAACTCGTCGGCACGCAAATCAGCGGCACCTGTGCGCAGTACAGGCGAAACAGCCGGGCAAACTCGAGGATTTCCAGACCGTCCTTTTTCCGGCTGTGAATCATGATTCCATCAGCGCCCGCCTCCACATACGCCAGACAACGCTCGATGGCATCCTCCATGCCCCGGTCCAGAATCAGGCTTTCACATCGCGCAATGATCATCAGGTCCCGATGGCTTCGACTGGCGCAACCCACGCGGATCTTCTCGCAGAACTCTTCGATGGAGTCTTGCTCCTGGCTGACGGCATTACCAAATAACGAGTTCTTCTTCAGTCCGCATTTATCTTCGATGACCACCGCCGAGACGCCGGCACGCTCGAGCATTTTGATGTGAATCGCAAAGTGCTCCGGTTTGCCGCCGGTATCACCATCGAATATCAACGGCAACGAGCAGACATCAAAGATCTCGCGAATACCGTGCAGACGGTTACTGGGAGAGAGAATTTCGATGTCGGGTAAACCTCGCTGTGTCGAGTCCGTCAACGAACTCGACCAAATGGCGTCGTATGAAACATGTTGCCCGGACGCCAGTTCGAGTCTGGCTCGTTGTGCCAGCAAGGCTGAAATCGGACTATGAGCTTCAAGTACGCGAAGGCAACGCTTACTCTCGAGCAGAGTTGCCAGGCTGGTTGGGCGGATGTCAGTGTCGATCATGCGAATTTACGCTCCATTTTTATAATTGAATGAGCGGCTCCCGGACGGTAACTGTCACTACAAATCACTGATAAGCGGTCAAATCACATTAATCCCAGGCAGGCACTTCGCTTTTCAACACAGACGCCATCTTTCCAAGGTGTTCGCAGGCCTTGGCCACGTACTCCAGGGACAGACTTTCGATACGCCGATAGTTGATCTCTTGATGGGTAGCGCTGGCATAGAGTCTCAAAGCCTCTGCCGCATGCCTGAAATGCCGGGCTTCTACACTTCCGCAATGAACGCTGAGAAATGCAGCGACTCGATTGGCTTCACCCGATGGATAGCCGCGAACTTCCCGAAGCCACTGCTTCCACATCGGAGTCATCAAGTTGTATTCGCCGGTGTTGAACAATTCGGTCATGGCCATCATTTCCAGCGCTTCGGTGAGGTCCGGCGCCAGCGGTCTTTTTTGCCCGACCCAGGTGGAAAACTCTTTGGTGACAGGATCCAGAAACTTGTCCTGCAGGCGCCAGTCGTCAGAACCACAAATGGCGGATGCCATGCGGTAATACAACTTTGAATGGTGTGGGTGCCCATGCATTTCGCCAAGCCCTACATCTTCGATGATGATCTCCCCGCAATGCCGCGCCGCCTCCAGCATCTTCAACCTGGCGTCGTCGTTCAACGATTCGGATTCCTGAAGTATCCGCACGATAATGCTCGATACCGCATGGGCTGCCCCGTCCGGGCTCCTCCAGCCACAAAAGAACGTACACAGTGAAGACGCTGTCCAGTTGCTGGATGTCATGTCCTCATAGGTCTCGCAATAGGCATTCAACTTGTCAGGGTTGTTGTGAAAACCACTCAGCAGGGCCTCAACAAGATTTCTGTCCTCGACATCGACCAGTGCCTGATTGACGTAATCGATAAACTTCTGGCTCGATTTCTCCATGGCGTTGCTCTCCTTGTTATTGATGGGGCTTCTCTACGACAAGATGAATAACGATGACCACTAACACGCTCGATCAATCCGTGACGACTTGCGACATGAATTGTCCAAAGCGCGTCAAACCTTCGATCAACTCTTCACGCTCAACGGCGTACGAAATTCGAATGCTATGGGGATCGCCGCAGCCAGAGCCGGGAACCACCGCAATGTGTGCCTCGGTCAATAGCAAATCGGAGAGATGATCGACGTCGCGGATTGTCGTTCCGAGGTAACGGCAACCCAACTTTCGGGAGACATCGATAAACAGATAAAACGCCCCTTCCGGTGGCGCGCACCGGATGCCATCCACATGACCGAGGCCGGTACACGCCACCAGCAGTTGTTCGTCGAGAAACCTGTTCACCTCGTCACCAAAGTGCGCAGAATCGGCGATCAACGTGTTCAGCGCCGCATACTGGGCGAGACTGCTAGGGTTGGAAGTCGTGTGCCCCTGCAGGTTATGCATGGCGCCGATCACCTCTGTCGGTGCGCAGGCATAACCCACTCGCCAGCCTGTTACGGCCTGGCTCTTGGAGAACGAATCAACCAGAATCGTCTGTCTTTTCAGCAATGGAAATAGCGACAGAATGTTGTGATGCACGTGGGGATGACGTACCAATTTGCGATAGCACTCGTCGAAAACCACCCAAAGCTGATGATCAAACGCGAGTTGGGCGATCCCCAATAACTGCTCTCTTTGATAGACCGTTCCGGTCGGATTGTTTGGCGTGTTGATCACGATCATTTTAGTGCGGCTGGTGAGTGCTCTTTCGACCGCCTTGCAGGTCAATCGGTAGTCATCGGGTTGGGTATCGACAAACACGGGAATGGCACCGGCAAGAAGAATTTGCGTCGGAAATGTTTCCCAGTAAGGCACAGGAATAATCACCTCATCACCAGGATTGAGCAGCACCATTGACGCGTTGAAGAGCGCTTGCTTGGCCCCGGCGGTCACCGCCACTTCATTGGCGGCAAACTCAACCCCGCAACGTTGACTGACATGTTCTGCGAGCTTTTCACGCAGCCGAGGCAGCCCTATGGGCGGCGTATAACGATTTCGCGCCCCTTCTATTGCTGCGATGGCACCCGCCTTCATCTCCTGGCAGGCGTCGAGCGATAACTCGCCGGCTGCAAAGTTAATCACTTTGATACCACTTTCTTTCAGGGCATTCGCTTTACTGCGCATGCTCGATGTTCCTGGCGCGCTGAGATCAAGAGCGCGACGGGATAACGAAAACCGGATTGCAGAGGTCTCGCTGTTATTCATTTTTTTACCTGCGAAAACGATTAAAGAACGGCGACTCGGGGCTTCTTGATCGAACCTGCAAACGGTCGATCAACCCGCGTTCTGATAAAGGTGGGCATCAGCGTCCAGGCCTCGTTGCACATACCAGGACAAGGGCAGTGTCAACAACAGTGTGGCTGCCAACATGATCACAGCAGCAGGAATACCTGTGATGTCGCCCAGGCTGCCAAACAATACCGGTGCCAGCGCCCCGCCACCGATGGTGCCGGTGTAGAACACGGCGAAGGCGTGCTCTCGTTTGCCTGGGCCAGCCAGGTCCGGCACGGCGCCATACAGCACCGACGATGTTCCGTTCAACGCCAGCCCCAGCAGCGGCAACACCGCCATCAGGCCGAACAGCGGCAGGTACACCGACATGATGATCAACACCGCGGTGGTGAACTCGGTCAGCCATACGGTTTTCATCATGCCGATGCGCGCGCCCAGATAGCCGCACAGCAACTTGCCGAATGCACCGCCCACAAACAACATTGTCAGCGCCAGACCTATGCCTGCCGTCCCGGCCCCCTTCTCTTTCAGCAGGAACGGCAAGAAGGTGAGAAACCCCATCCGTACTGCACTGTCCAGTGTGCCGGTCACGATGAGCGCCCGCAGCCCGCTGGCGGAGCCATTTCCCATGATTGCCCTGGAGGCCTTGCCCTGACCGGATGAAGTTACCGCGCGCACCGGAATCAGCCACCACAGCAGACCGGCGGCGGCCAGACCGAGCAGGCCTATCAGCGTGACGCTCGCGCGCCAGCTGATGACCGTCAGTAACAGGCCGACCAACCCTGGTATCAACGTTTTGCCGATGTCTCCGGAGAAGTTGTACTGCGACAATGCTTGTTTGACGCCCGCGCCCTCCTCGTGCGTATCGGTGATCAAGGAAGACGCCAGTGGGTGTTGGGTGCTAGCGCCCAATCCGCCCAACACCAGCGCCAACAACAACACCGTCAAGCCGCCAGCCTGCCCTGCCAGTAAGTAAGCGAACCCCGCGAGCGCGGTCCCGCCCACCAGCAAGCGCTCTCGCCCCCATCGCCTGGCGGCCCGGCTTGCCAACAGCTGGAAACCGGCCATCATCCCGGAGTAAGCACCACGCAACAAGCCGATTTGGGCGTAGCTCAAGGCGAACTGCGCCTGCCAGATCGGCAATAGCACATAGATGACGTCGGTCAGGCCATCATGCACGGCGTGTGCGCCGCAGCCAGCCAGCAGAGATCGTCGACGTACAGAGGCATCGGTCGATTGCGGCCCCTGCAAAGAAGATACTTCGTCTTTCAAATCGTTCATGGTTCCGCCATTACTGCAACAGTTGCGCACAATCTTTCATCCGCCGGATTTGCGATGCAGATACTCAGCGAAAATCTCCCAGACGATTTCCAGCACCAGGTGATTTCAGGATTACACCTGAAGGTTTTAACGTACGACTTGCACGCTGACGCTTTACTTCACCGTCAGACAAAGAGCGCAAAAAAATTCGCATCACGCTACTAACAAGGTCGTCAACATCCAGAAACTCAGAGTTAATCCCGCTAGTTAGCTCCCGCTGCACGTCAACACGCAGTTTTAAATAGTCAGTCCGTTCCATTAGTACTCCATCTACTCGACAGTAGAAGTCGAGTTGTTGGTCTTGGAGCAACTGGCGAAAAACTTACGCAAGGCTGCTGGCGGATGGCGGCGCGAAGTCAGTGTCTCAAAGGCATTTTCGATGTCCACAAGCGCACCCTCTTCACTCCAGAACGCCTCGAACAGCGCATGCTTCAAGACACTGGCAGGCATGTCGTTCAACACCGGTTCGACGATCTTCAACAACTGGCTCTGGCGGGTCAGTACGTTACTCATGGTCACCTCTTATATTCCTTTATTGGATGATGATTCAGGCAGGTTCACCGGTTCGTTCGGAACCGTTACGGTCGTGCGCGACCGGTGTATCGGGTTCAAGGGGTTTCCAGCCGGTCAAGGCGATCAGCAACGACAACAACTGGAAGCCGATGATCAGCGCCACACACCCCTGCCAACCCCAGCGATTCCAGATCATCGCGGGGCCAACGGCGCCGAAACTGCCGCCCAGGTAATAACCCGTCAGGTACAGCCCCACCGCCCCGGCTTTGTTATGTCGGGCCGTGGCCGTAATAAAGGCATTGGCGCAGGCCTGGGCCAGAAACACGCCGGTTGAACTCAGCGCCAGACCCAGCACGATCAGCCACAGCGAGGGCAGCAGTGTCAGGAGCGAGCCACAGACGCCCAGTAACACCGCGGCCACCAGCAATTCGGATTGCGGTCGCGATTTGCTCAAGCGTCCGACGATGGGGATCACCACCAGTGCCAGCAGGAACACCGCATAGATCGTCCCGAGGGCCGCAGCGCCGAGATTGAAAGGCGTCTGGCTGAGGTACAGTCCGGCGTAAGTGAAGGTCGCGACTTGCGAAAACAACACACAAAAGCCCACGCCATACGCCGCCAGCAAGGGTTTGCGGCACAGATCGCGAAGGGCTTGCAAACGCAGTGGCGAATTTTTGGTAGCCAACACCGGATTGGCCGGCAGCAGAAAGTGGATGGCCACGCCGACGAACACGCTCATTGCTGCCAGCAGTTCAAAGGCCTCACGCCAGCCCACATATTCGGTCATGAGCCCGGTCACGAAGCGCCCGGCAAACCCACCCAGTACGGTACCGGCCACGTAGAGGCTGGTGACCACCGTGACAGTGCCACCGCTCCAGCGGTCGCCGATGTAGGCTACGCTGGTGGCGAATACCACCGGAATCAACATGCCTTCGACAAAGCGCCAGACCAACAGCTCGCTAAAGCTGTCGGCATGGGCTGTCAGCAGTGCCGGCACCGCCAATAGCAATGCCGCGCCGACAATCACCGAGCGTTGTTCAAAGCGACGGGTAAGACGGCTGACAAAGGGCGCGGTGATGGCGACCGCCAGGGTGGTCACCGTGATGCTCCATCCCGCCTGCCGGGCGCTCACCTGAAAACTCAGGGCAAATTCCTGAAGGATGCTCTGGGTTGAATACAGGTTGAGGAAGGCCGCGCAACCACACAAAAACAAGGCGATGCGAGCACTCTGCAGACGCGAATTCATGAGGCCTCTCGTTTTATGACAGGAGGCCTTTATAGAATACGCGGGCTGCCGAAGACCAATACCGAATTCGGACCGATCAATACCCAAGGAACAGGATGCTGGATCTACGCAAGTTACGTTACTTTTTGACGGTCGCCGAAGAGCTGCACTTTGGTCGCGCGGCACTGCGTCTGCACCTCGCCCAGCCGCCGTTGACCCGGCAGATCTCCGCTCTGGAAGCCGAGCTGGGGTTTCGTCTGTTTGACCGTACCAGCCGCACGGTGTCGCTCACGGCCCATGGCCGGCATTTTCTGCCTTATGCGCGCGCCATGCTGGAGCAGGCCGACCTGACCGAAATCATCGCCGGCAAGCTGGCCGCTGGCTCGGCCGGGCAACTCGTGTTGGGCTACGCCAGCTCGATTGCCCTGTCAGACCTGTTCAGCCAGGCCATTCAAGCTTTTGCCCAACGCTTTCCAGAGGTTCAACTGACGCTGGTGGAAGGTGCGTCCAGCAGTCTATGGTCACAAGTCGCCGATGGTCGTATCGATATTGGTATGAGCCGGTTGCTGCCTCAAAACGGACAAACCGAGGTCCGGGTACAGTCCCTGGGTGAAGAACCCTTAGTGGCGGCCCTTTCCAGTGACAACCCGTTGGCCAGCCACGCCGAGGTCACCCTCGCCCAGCTCAGCGCGTACCCGTTGATTTTGTTTCCGGTCGATTACGGCTCGGGGCTCAACGAATCCATTCAACAACTATACCGACGCAACGGGTTGCCCCTGCGCCTAGGCCCATCCGGACGGCAGATCACCTCGATCATTGCGCTGGTGGCCGCCGGGCAAGGCGTTGCGCTGGTGCCCCAGTGCACCCAGACGTTGGTAAAAAAGGGCGTGACCTACCTCCCGCTGGCTGACTCCGAAGCTTGCGCGCAACTGCTGATACTGACGCGATCCCAAGGGCGCAGTCTGCTGGTCGAGGCCTTCATGGGGGTGATCGATGAACTGTTGGACGCCAGGATTCAGCAAATTCCAGTCAGTTAAGCGCAAATCAATGTGGGAGTGGCGGTGCAGCGATCCGCCGCTCCCACAGGGTTTGTATCAACCTGGCTGTCAGGTCAGCAACACTTCGGCCCTGCCTTGCCGCCGTAACGGGCTTCCTGACGTTCGCGGAAGAACATCTCGTAGCTCATCACCGGCTTGTCCGGGTGTTCGGTTTGCATATGCTCGACGTAGTTGTCGTAGTCGGGCATGCCGACCATCAGGCGCGCGGCCTGACCGAGGTATTTGCCGAGGCGACTCAGGTCATTGAACATGGTGCCCTCCTCGATCAAGCATCCGGCAGTGCATGGAATGGCGCTTCTTTATCCGTGCGTTCTTTGGTGCCCCAGGCGGCGATACCGACCTTGAGCGCAAAGAACAGGATGCTGAACACCACGAGCAGGAACAACACCGTCAGCGTTGCGTTGGTGTAGGCGTTGTAGATCACATGCTGCATCTGCTCGATGCTCTTGGCTGGTGCGAGCACCTGACCGTTGGCCAGGGCATCGCTGTACTTCTTGGCCAGCGCGAGGAAGCCGATGGCCGGGTTGGCGTCGAACAGTTTGATGAAACCGGCGGTGGTGGTGCAGATCAGCAGCCACACGGCGGGCAGCATGGTTACCCACACATAGCGTTGGCGTTTCATCTTGATCAGCACGACGGTTGCCAGCATCAACGCGATACCAGCCAGCATCTGGTTGGAGATACCGAACAGTGGCCACAAGGTGTTGATCCCGCCCAACGGGTCGATCACACCTTGATACAGCAGGTAGCCCCACATCGCCACGCAACCGGCGGTGGCGATCAGGTTGGCGGTCCAGGATTCGGTGCGTTTCAGCGCCGGCACGAAGGAACCGAGCAAGTCCTGCAGCATGAAACGCCCGGCACGGGTACCGGCATCCACCGCAGTCAGGATGAACAGCGCTTCAAACAGGATCGCGAAGTGGTACCAGAACGCCATGGTGTTTTCACCTGGCAGCACGTGGTGCAGGATCTGCGCGATACCCACCGCCAGGGTTGGCGCACCGCCGGCACGGGCCAGGATGGTGGTTTCACCGATGTCCTTGGCTACCGCTTGCAGGGCTTCCGGGGTAATCGCGAAACCCCAGCTGCTGACTGTCTGCGCAACCGAAACAGCATCCGCGCCAACAAGGGCCGCCGGGCTGTTCATGGCGAAGTAAACGCCTGGCTCGATCACCGAAGCGGCAACCATTGCCATGATCGCCACGAAGGACTCCATCAGCATGCCGCCGTAACCGATGTAACGGGCATGGCCTTCACTGGCAAGCAGCTTCGGCGTGGTGCCGGAAGCAATCAATGCGTGAAAACCCGAGACCGCGCCACAGGCGATGGTGATGAACAGGAACGGGAACAACCCACCCTTCCACACCGGCCCGGTGCCGTCGATGAACTGGGTCAATGCCGGCATTTTCAGCTCGGGCATGGTGACCAGAATGCCGATCGCCAGCGCAACGATGGTGCCGATCTTCAGGAACGTGGACAGGTAATCGCGCGGCGCGAGAATCAGCCATACCGGCAACACGGCGGCCACGAAACCGTAGCCGATCAGCATCCAGGTAATTTGCAGTCCGGTGAAGGTAAAGGCCTTGGCCCAGACCGGATCAGCGGCAATCTGCCCGCCCAGCCAGATCGAGCCCAGCAGCAACGCCACGCCGATCACCGAGATTTCACCGATGCGGCCCGGGCGGATGTAGCGCATGTAGACGCCCATGAACATCGCGATCGGAATGGTCGCCATCACGGTAAAGATGCCCCAAGGGCTTTCGGCCAGGGCCTTGACCACGATCAGCGCCAGCACCGCGAGGATGATGATCATGATCAGGAAGCAGCCAAACAGCGCGATGGTGCCGGGGATGCGGCCCATTTCTTCACGGACCATGTCGCCCAGTGAGCGACCGTTGCGGCGGGTGGACATGAACAGGACC
Source organism: Pseudomonas sp. DF5 (assembly GCF_058148225.1). NCBI lineage: Bacteria > Pseudomonadati > Pseudomonadota > Gammaproteobacteria > Pseudomonadales > Pseudomonadaceae > Pseudomonas > Pseudomonas sp. DF5. The sequence goes on along the minus strand of NZ_JBYVYM010000029.1, from coordinate 78,507 downwards.
ATGAAGTCCTGAACCGCACCGGCCAACACCACGCCGGCAATCAGCCACAGCGTACCGGGCAGATACCCCATCTGCGCCGCCAACACCGGACCGACCAGCGGCCCCGCGCCGGCGATGGCTGCGAAGTGGTGACCGAAGAGTACGTGTTTGTTGGTCGGCACGTAGTCCAGACCATCGTTGTTGAGTACGGCGGGAGTGGCTCGATTGGGGTCGAGTTGCATCACCTTGGTGGCGATGAACAGGCTGTAATAGCGGTATGCGACGAGATAGATAGCGACGGCTGCGACTACGATCCAGAGGGCGTTGATCGCTTCGCCGCGGCGCAGGGCCACGACACTTAGCGCAAACGCTCCCAAGACAGCCACGGCAAACCAGGCGAGGTGTTTAGCCAGACGGGGCATAGCGTGTCTCCTGCCGACAGTCAGTGACTGCGGCGGTAATTATTATAATTGTGTCCGCTTTGCGGAGCGGGCCCAATATCCACCCATGCTGTCGACAAATAAATCCGCGTTACTACGTACGTGGCGCCTACGTAGTTCTACGTAGATGGCGCTGATGCAACACCTGTGGCTGTGGCAAGCCCCCTCGCCACAGCTCACTCCCTTAGGTTTTGCATTTCATCACGACCGCAGGCGCGTATCTTTGGCATATGATGCCGGGCCTTCGCCCTCCCTCGGTCTGGCCAGGAGTAGAGATGCAGCTCAAACACAAAATCGTCGCGCTCGGGATTCTGCCGTTGGTGTTGGCGATCGCGGTCATCTGCGCGCTGGTGATTTCCCTGAACCGCCAACTGGGTGATCAACAGGCGCAACTGATCGAAGACAGCATTCTGGCCAGCAAGCGCGCAGAACTGAAAAACTACGTAGAAATGGCGCAAAGCCTGATCGCGCCGCTGTACGACGACGGTCGCGGTGACGAACACGCACAGCAACAAGTGCTGGAAGAACTGCGCAAGCTCAGCTTTGGCATCAATGGCTACTTCTTCGTCTACGACCGCGAGGGCCGCAGCCTGATGCACGCGCGCCAGTCGGAGTTGGTGGGCCAATACCTGTGGGACATGAAAGACCCTCACGGCCTGCCGGTGATCCAGGCGTTGCTCAAAAGTGCCGCGTCGGGTGAAGGCTTTCAACGTTACGCCTGGAACAAGCCCTCCTCCGGCCAAGTCACTGACAAACTGGCTTACGTGGTGATGCTCGATCGTTGGGGCTGGATGCTCGGCACCGGTATCTACCTGGAAGACGTTGAACGCGCCACCCAGCAAGCACGAGCCGAGGTGGCTCAAGGCATCCGCACCACCATGCTGGCGATTGCCGTGGTGGCCCTCGTGGCGGTGCTGTTTGTGTTCGCCAGCGGCATGACGCTGAACGTCAGCGAACATCGCCTGGCCGACAAAAAGCTGCAGCGCCTGACCCAGCGCATCGTCAGCTTGCAGGAGGAAGAACGGTCACGGGTTTCCCGAGAGCTGCACGATGGCATCAGCCAGTTACTGGTCTCTATCAAGTTTCAGTTCGAACTGGCCAGCCATGTGCTGGAGAATGGCCAAGACAAAGGCTTGAGCATTTTAAGAGACGCAACCGAGCGCCTGGGGGAAGCGATCGGTGAGGTTCGCAGCCTCTCCCACGACCTGCGCTCATCATTGCTCGACACCCTCGGCCTGCCAGCGGCAATCGGTCAACTCGCCGCCGAGTTCGAGCAACGTAGCGGTCTTGTTGTAACCTTCAACGATAACGAATTCGACTGTCACCTGGCCGATGGCGCCGCTGCCTCGTTGTTTCGCATTGTGCAAGAAGGCCTGACCAACATCGAACGCCACGCCCAGGCAAAACACGTCATCATTACCCTGCACGGCTGCGAAAAGTCCGTACGGTTGACGGTGATCGACGATGGCATCGGCTTCAATGTCGCCCAGGTCGAACGTCGCCAGGCCGGCATTGGCCTGCGTAATATCCGTGAGCGGGTCGAGCATTTTGGCGGTCGATTCGAACTGATCTCGATGCCGGGGAAAAGTGAGCTGGACGTAGTGCTGCCGATGAAACCACCCGGTACAGAACGCTGACTCCACCCATAACAATTAGAGTGAATGCCTGCGATGAACCTGCCCTACCCGATCCGCGTCGCCCTGGTCGACGATCACTCACTGGTCCGTGACGGGATCAAGTCGTTGCTGGCGGTCATGGCGCCGCTGGAAGTGGTGGGCGAAGCCGAGAATGGCGCCGACGCCATTGAAATGGTCGGGCGCTGCCAGCCGGATCTGCTGCTGGTGGACATCAGCCTGAAGGACATCAACGGACTCGAGCTGACCCGGCTGTTACGCAACCAATACCCGTCGCTCAAGGTGTTGGTGCTGAGCATGTACGACAACTACGAATACGTCAGTGAATCCGTTCGTTCGGGCGCCAGCGGCTATGTACTGAAGAACGCCCCTTCACGGGAAATCATTGCGGCCATTGAAGCCATTGTCAGTGGCGGGACGTTCTACAGCGCCGAAATCGCGCAACGGCTCATCGCTGATAAAAGCACCGATAATGAACTGACTCCGCGCGAGAGCCAGGTGCTGTACAAAATGGCTCAAGGGTTGAACAACAAGGAAATGGCTCGCGAGCTGGATATCAGTGTCCGGACGGTGGAAACCCATCGCCTGAGTATCCGTCGCAAGCTCAACATCGACAAACCCGCTGCCCTCGTAAAGTACGCCATCGATCACGGGATCATCTCCCGTTAGAAGCAATCACACCGTACTTGTATTCACCACGCGTGCGGTGCGGATAAACAACGCACGCACCTTGTCCCAGAAATTCCCCCCCAGTACGAAAAAGCTGCCGATCAACATGGCATCGCCCAGCGCCTGGACCTGCCAGAGGTTCGGTCTCAATCCCGGCCACAGCGTGTCCACGTAGGGTTCGAGAAATGATGAGATCAGCGGCAGGCAAAACATCACCAGGCCAATTCGATGGCGTGCCGGGCCTACTTCCAGATCCGCTGGTGCGAGCGTGGAGACGTAGCCAAACACGCTGCGCTTGAGTTGCTGAAAGCCGGACTTGCCCATGACGGCAATGGCGAGGATCAACATGATCTTGTTACTGATAAACAGGATGCCGGTCAGCGCCGCAATTTTTGGGCCGGGCACATCCGCGGCGGCGGCGAGTGGCACCAACAGCCAGGATCCCAGTATCAAACAGATAATCACGATGCCCAGTTTGAAGCGCCAACCGGCAGAGCTGGGTGCAGTGTTGTCCTGGGGGCTGCTCATGGTTTCGTACCCTTCATTGTATGGCCCGAATGAATAACTTTCAGAAGCGTAGCAGTTGCTCGGTGCCCTGTTTGTCAAACATGACCTTGTGTTTGTCTTGGCTGTACTAACCTAAGCGGAACCGGTTCAAGCCCGCACAGTCAGGGCATTCAATATTGGGGACGCTAGGATGACGTTTTCCCGTGACCTACTTGCAGTGCTGCGATGCTGACGCGCTTGGGTCGGCTGCTTCTACTGAGCGCCTTCGCTCTTGGCGGCTGCGTGCGTCTGGGGCCGGATTTTCAAGCCCCGGGCGAGGCCTGGACAAAACTCTGGAGCAGTCCTGCGCTTGAACAGGCCAGCCAAAGACGCCCCAATCCCGATGTGCGCCAGTGGTGGCAAGTGTTTGCCGACCCGGTCCTCGACGGGTTGATCGCCGAAGCGGATGCGCGCAATTCCAATCTGAAGATTGCCGGCCTTCGCGTGATCGAAGCCCGTGCCCGGTTGGGGATTGCCCAAAGCGGACGCTATCCGCAACTGCAACAGGCCAGCGCCGAGAGCTTGTACATCAACCGTCGGCAATACGGCGGCAATAACCCGCAAGACAGCCATTTCTGGCAACACAACGTGGGCTTTGATGTCGGTTGGGAGCTGGATTTCTGGGGGCGCTTCAGTCGAGCCATCGAATCGTCCGATGCCAGTTACTTCGCGGCTCAAGCCAATTATGAAGACGTACTGGTACTGCTACGCGCTCAAGTGGCCGACACTTACTTCTCATTGCGCACCACCGAAGCGCGTTTACGCGTCGCCCGAGAAAACGCCGTACAGCAAAAGCGCAACTTTGAAATCACCGAAAAACTGTTCAACAGCGGCCAGAGCGCCGAGCTCGACGTGCAGCAGGCCAAGACTCAGTACCTCGGCACCTTGAGCAGCATTCCGGTATTTGAAGGGCAAGTGCTGAGCACCCGCAACGCGTTGGCCGTGCTGATCGGACAACCGCCCAGCGCCTTGCCCCAACTGCTGGAAAACCAGGGGCTGATTCCGCTGATCGATCGGGCCGTACTGCAAGACGTACCCGCCAACCTGCTGTTGCGTCGTCCGGACGTACGCGCCGCCGAACTCAACGTCGCCGCCCAATCGGCACTGATCGGCGTGGCAGAAACCGATTTCTATCCGTCGCTGACCTTGCTCGGCAGCATCGTCTGGTCGACCGACTCATTGAGTGGCACTTCCAACAGCCTGGACCTGATCGGTGGCCCCAGTTTGCGCTGGAACCTGTTTGATCACGGCCAGATCAGCAACAACGTGCGGGTACAGGATGCGCGGTTGCAACAACTGATCGAGGTTTATCGCGACAAAGTCCGCCAGGCCGCGCGCGAAGCCGATGACGCCGCCAGCGGCTTGAGCAAATCGCTGGAACGCGAGCGCATCCTGCTTGAAGCGCAGGCCGCCGCCAAGCGCTCGCTGAGCCTGGCCAACAGCCAATACCGCGAGGGTTACTCGGACTTCCAGCGCGTGCTCGATGCCCAGCGCGCATTGCTCGAACAACAGGACAATTACCTGATCAGCCGCAGTAATGCCGTGAGCAACCTGATCGCCCTGTACAAAGCCCTTGGCGGTGGCTGGTACAGCGCCCAGCCGACTGTCGACCCAGACACACGCCAACAAATGGAACACCGCACCGACTGGGGCAACCTGCTGAATGAACCGGCCCCTTCGCGAGCCCCCTCTTCCATGCCAGACAAGGTCAAAGCCGATGAGTGAACCCTCACCGCCCACCACTGAAGCGCCCTCGCCCAAGGCGCCCGAACCGGCTGCCGATCCCGCAAAGAAGGGCATCAAATGGGTGATGCTGCTGATCGTCCTGAGCCTGGCCTGGTACTTGTCGGCTGACCGTTTCACGCCGTATACGCAACAGGCCAGGGTCGGTGCCTTTGTGATTCCAGTGGCCGCGGAAGTGGCGGGTCGGGTGATCCGCGTGAACGTGCGCAACAACCAGGACGTCAAGGCCGGCGATGTGCTGTTCGAGGTCGATCAGCAGCCCTATCAAATAGCCGCCGACCGCGCACGGGCTGACCTTGAGTCTACTCGCCGCCAGATCGGTGCCAGCACCGCCGGCATCGCCTCAGCGCAAGCTTCATTGCGGGCGGCCCAAGCCAATGAACTCAAGGCCCGGCAAGATAACGACCGCCTTGAAAGCTTGTACCGCCAAGACCGCGGAACCATTTCCGTGCGCCTGCTTGAAGCGTCGCGGGCCAGCCGTGAACAGGCTGTCAGCCAGGTCGCTGCGGCCCGTGCCGAAGTCCAGCGTGCCCGCGAGCAGGAAGGCGGCAGCGAGGAAGACAACGCGCTGTTGCGCAGTGCCGCCACGGCATTGTCAAAAGCCGAACTCGACATGGCCAACACTCAGGTTCGCGCGCGCTCGGCGGGTTTGATTACTGACCTGCGCACCGACGTCGGGCAATTCGCCGCGGTCGGCACGCCAGTCATGACCTTGATTGCCATTCATGACATGTGGATCAGTGCGGACATGACCGAGAACAACCTGGGTCGGGTCAAACCCGGAACCCCGGTGTCCATCGTGCTGGACGCTCTGCCGGGGGAAATTTTCGAAGGAAGGGTGCGCAGCGTCGGTTACGGCGTCAGTGTGGGGCAAACGCCCGCACCGGGCACCTTGCCCACGGTGCAAAACAGTCGCGACTGGCTGCGCCCGGCGCAACGCTTTCCGGTGATCATCGAGTTTTCCGAAGAGGCGACGAAAGTCCTGCGTGACAGTCGTGCCGTGCGTGCCGGCGGCCAGGCCGAAGTCATGGCTTTCCCGACGCAGAACAATCCGCTCAATCCCCTTGGACGCTTGTTCGTGTGGCTGATGAGCTGGCTGTCTTATGCCTACTAAACGTGCGCCGCGTGTGCAACGCGCACTGCGTCTCGCCACGGGCACGGCGCTGTGCCTGGCGGTCAGTTTCGGCCTGGCACTGCCGATCCCCTTCCTTGCACCGGTGCTCGCCGTGTTGCTGTTGGCCACGCTTAACAAGCCGCTGCCATTCAAGGCCGGGCTGATACTGGCGGTGGTCGCGATGTTGACCACCGGCATCGGCCTGTTGCTGATTCCGGTCTTGCGTTATTACCCTCTCAGCGGCGTGCTGCTGATCGGTGTCAGTCTGTTCCTGGCCTTTGGTTTCGGGTTGCGCGGTGGCAACGCCTTGGTCATGACCTTTCTGATCATCGGCCTGACGATGATTTCCTCGGCCGGCGTTGCCGAGTTCGATCTGGCGATCATGGTCATCGGTGCTTTGGTCAAAGGTTTGATCCTCGCCGTCATCGTTGTGGCGATCAGTCACTGGCTGTTTCCCGACCCGCCCAATGCACCCTCCCCACCCGCCGCCAGCACTCTGCCGGCGCAGGAAGTGGCGAGGATTGCGCTGCGTGCCACCCTGATCGTCATACCGGCGTTCCTGCTGGCGCTGATCGACCCGGCCAGTTATCTGCCGATCATTTTGAAAGCGGTCAGTCTTGGTCAGCAGAGTTCGACGGTAACGACGCGCAATGCCAGTCGCGAACTGCTCGGTTCGACCTTGATGGGCGGGCTGCTGGCGATAATGTTCTGGACCGCGCTCAGTCTGTTCGTGCACCTGTGGATGTTCTTTCTGTGGATGCTGCTGTTCGGCTTGCTGTTGGCGCGCAAGCTCTATGCCCTGAGTCCGACTCGGCAAACCCCGGGGTTCTGGCTCAACACCCTGGTCACGCTGATCATTCTGCTTGGCCAATCGGTTCAGGACAGTCTTGCCGGGAAAGACGTCTATACCGCCTTCGCCGTGCGCATGGGACTGTTTATCGCCCTCACGCTTTATGCCGACCTGATGGTTCATCTCATCGAACAGCGGCAGCGAACGCCGGGCTTCAGTCAGCCCGATCAGTGAAAGTCAGCGGGTTACCGGATAACCAGCCCTTGCGAGCGTCTGGCTGGGAAGCTCCTGGAACAACGCTCGATAGCTGCTGGAAAATCGCCCCAAATGCCAGAACGACCAGTGCATCGCCACTTGCGCGACGGTCGTTTCCCTGTCTGTTCGGCTGAGCAATTCACGGCGCGCGCTATTGAGCCGACGCAAGCGCAACCAATGTGTGGGTGTCATTCCGGTGTACGCCTTGAATGCGTGCTGTAACTGACGCAACGAAACCCCGGCCACCTGGGACAGTTCGAGCAAATTGAGGGTTTCTTCCGGGGTATCGGCGGCCCATTCGGCGACACGCTTCATGACCGTTCGCTCTTCGGCCCGACGCTGCAGGCCTGCGCGGTCCAGGCACACACAAGCGTTGTCGAGGATAAACAAACAGTCCTCCAGCAACTGTTGGGTCAATGCCTCTTTGCTCGGCGGGTCCAGCGTCTGCGCCAGCCGCGTCAACGTGCCGCTCAACCAGCGGCTGAACAGCGCGTTCTGCCCGCAATTGAGCGGCGACATGAACAAGCCTTCGAGCCGCGCCACGTCCAGGCCATGGCGTTGAACGAATTGCGGCCCGAACACCACGGCGATTTCCTGATAGTTCTCCGGGGTGATCCAGATGTTGCGGCTTTCGCCGTTCAACACGTAAAGCGAGTTGTCGCTGCGATCGAAACAGAACGCCAGCGAACCTTCGGGAGCGCTGAAATTCTGCTCCACGCGGGTGTTCATCTGTTCCTCGTAAATCTCCACGCCTTGCAAGTCCAGATAGCGTACCCGCCCGGCGAAATGCCCCGGCGACATCTGCTGATAGTGCTGCACCCAACCCGGTGTGGCGCGGATCTGCTCGGCCACGTCGGCGGTGTCGAAGGCTTGAACCTGTAGCGGTTTGCACGTTGTCATGGGGTGACCTTACGCACTCGTTTGGTGCGTTTTGGTGCTGCTGAAAGTGGATAGATGGAACGCCGAGGCTCGCCCAAGATAGTCGTCAACGCGCCACAGGGGAAGTGTCCGGTGGATGAAGCCGCCTTCCCCGGCGTCAATCAAACCCACAATGAGGTCTTTATGAATGTCCCTTTCGATCAGCTGTTCACGTGGCTGAAAGATCACAAGATTACCGAGGTCGAGTGTGTGGTCAGCGACTTGACCGGCATTGCTCGCGGCAAGATCGCACCCACCAACAAGTTCCTGCATGAGCGAGGCATGCGCCTGCCGGAAAGTGTGCTGTTGCAAACGGTAACCGGGGACTTTGTCGACGACGACATCTACTACGACCTGCTCGACCCGGCCGACATCGACATGGTCTGCAAGCCCGTCGCCGACGCGGTTTACGTGGTGCCATGGGCCATCGAACCCACCGCCATCGTGATCCACGACACCTTCGACAAATTCGGCAACCCCATCGAACTGTCGCCGCGCAACGTGCTGAAGAAAGTGCTGCAGCTTTACACCGACAAAGGCTGGCAGCCGATTGTCGCGCCGGAAATGGAGTTCTACCTGACCCAGCGCTGCGAAGACCCGGACTTGCCGCTCAAGGCACCATTGGGCCGTTCGGGCCGGGCGGAAAGTGGCCGCCAGTCGTTTTCCATCGACGCCGCCAACGAGTTCGATCCACTGTTTGAAGACGTCTACGACTGGTGCGAACTCCAGGGCCTGGACCTCGACACGCTGATCCACGAAGACGGCCCGGCGCAGATGGAAATCAACTTCCGTCATGGCGATGCGCTGGACCTGGCGGACCAGATCACCGTGTTCAAACGTACCCTGCGCGAGGCGGCGCTCAAGCACAACGTCACCGCGACGTTCATGGCCAAACCCATCGGTGACGAGCCCGGCAGTGCCATGCATATCCATCAAAGCGTGGTGGACATCACCACTGGTCAGCCGATTTTCGCCGAGGCCGACGGGCAGATGAGCGAGCTGTTCCTGCACCACATCGGCGGCCTGCAAAAGTACATCCCAAAAGTGCTGCCGATGTTCGCGCCCAACGTCAATTCGTTCCGCCGCTTCCTGCCCGACACCTCGGCACCGGTCAACGTCGAATGGGGCGAAGAAAACCGCACCGTCGGCCTGCGCGTGCCGACCTCGAGCCCCGACGCCATGCGCGTGGAAAACCGTTTGCCGGGCGCCGACGCCAACCCTTACCTGGCGATCGCCGCGAGCCTGTTGTGCGGCTACCTGGGCATGGTCGAAAAGGTCGAACCGAGCGCCGCTGTACAGGGCCGTGCCTACGAGCGACGCAACCTGCGCCTGCCGATCACCATCGAGGACGCCCTCACGCGCATGGAAGAGTGCGAAACCATCAAGCGCTACCTGGGCAGCAAATTCGTCCGGGGGTATGTCGCGGTCAAGCGCGCCGAACACGAGAATTTCAAGCGTGTGATCAGCTCCTGGGAGCGCGAGTTCCTGCTGCTCAGCGTCTAACCCCGATCCAAACAACCCGAAGAGGTTAATGCCAGTCAATCAAGTCGTAATGCGGTCTGTAGCAGCTGGCGAAGCCTGCGTTCGGCTGCATAGCAGTCGTGAATCCAGCTGACGCAGTCTGTCTGACGGACCGCAATTTCTGGTTTTACGACTGCTACGCAGCCGAACGCAGGCTTCGCCAGCTGCTACAAGGAGCGTCGCGGCTGAAATGGCTTAACTGATCGGTATTACCCGAAGAGGTGTCGATATGCGTCTATTGAAATCCGTGGTTCCGGTCGCGCTGGCGGTGTTGTTCAGCGCCGGGGCGCAGGCTCAGCCGAGCGTCAGCGTCTACAACTGGACCGATTACATCGGCGAGACCACCCTCGCTGACTTCCAGGCGAAAACCGGGATCAAGGTGATCTACGACGTATTCGACTCCAACGAAACCCTGGAAGGCAAACTGCTCGCCGGCCGCACCGGCTATGACGTGGTGGTGCCGTCCAATCACTTTCTCGCCCGGCAGGTGAAGGCCGGCGCGTTCCTCAAACTGGATCGCTCGCAACTGCCCAACTTCAAAAACCTCGACCCGAAACTGCTGACGCTGCTGGAGAAAAACGATCCGCAGAACGCGCATTCCGTACCGTATCTGTGGGGCACCAACGGCATCGGCTACAACGTCGACAAGGTCAAGCAAGTGCTGGGCATTGATCACATCGATTCCTGGGCCGTGTTTTTCGAACCCGAGAACCTGAAGAAACTCAGCCAGTGCGGCGTGTCGATGATGGACTCGGCTGATGAAGTATTCCCGGCAGTCCTCAACTACATGGGCATGGACCCACGCAGCGAAAACCCTGAGGACTTTAAAAAAGCCGAAGCCAAACTCTTGAGCATCCGGCCTTACATCACCTACTTCCATTCCTCCAAGTACGTCTCGGACCTGGCCAACGGCGACATCTGCGTGGCCTTCGGTTACTCCGGCGACGTGTTCCAGGCGGCCAATCGCGCCAAGGAAGCGAAGAACGGCGTGAACATCGCCTACTCGATCCCGAAAGAAGGCAGCAACCTGTGGTTCGACCTGCTGGCAATTCCCGCCGACGCCAGCAACCCGAAAGAAGCCCACGCCTTCATCAACAACCTGCTGGACCCGCAAGTGATCGCCAAGGTCAGCGCCTCGGTGGGTTACGCCAATCCCAACCCGGCGGCCAAGGCCTACATGGATGCTGAGTTGGTCAATAATCCAGAGGTCTACCCACCCCAGGACGTCCTCGACAAACTCTACATTTCCACCACCCCGCCCCAGGCGATCATGCGTTTGATGACCCGTTCCTGGAGCAAAGTGAAGTCCAACCAATGAATCAGCACGACAACCAACATGCCCGCTCCTACTACGCGGCGTCAGCCAATGGAATGGCGCCCTACCCCACGCTGGACTCGGATATTGAGGCCGATGTCTGTGTGATCGGCGGCGGGTTCACCGGTGTCAACACCGCGATCGAACTGGCGCAGCGTGGGCTCTCGGTGACTCTGCTGGAGGGCCGGCGAATCGGCTGGGGAGCCAGCGGGCGTAACGGCGGCCAGTTGATCCGTGGCATCGGCCATGACGTCAGCGGGTTCGCCCGTTATGTCGGCGAGGAAGGCGTGCGTTATCTGGAGCGTGCGGGCATCGAGTCCGTGGAACTGGTGAGCAATCGCATCCGTGAACATGGCATCGATTGCGACCTGCGCTGGGGTTTCTGCGAACTGGCCAATACCCCGGCGCAGTTCGCCGCGTTCAAGGCTGAGCTGCAAAGCCTCGCCGAGTTGGGGTACGCCCATGAAACCCGCCTCGTCGGCCCCGAGCATATCCGCCGGGATGTGGTGGGCTCGGACGTTTATGCCGGCGGTCTGATCGACATGGGTTCGGGGCACCTGCATCCTCTCAATCTGGTGCTCGGCGAAGCGCGGCTGGCGCAATCCCTCGGGGTACGGATTTTCGAGCAGAGCCCGGTGCTGGAATTGGTCCACGGCAGCACCGTGCAGGTGCGCTGCGCCAGCGGTACGGTACGCGCCGGCAGTCTGGTGCTGGCCTGTAACGCGCATCTGGAAGAAATCGAGCCGCGCCTGAGCGGCAAGGTACTGCCGGCGGGCAGTTACATCATCGCCACCGAACCTTTGCCGCCTGCGTTGGCCGCGCAATTGATCCCGCGGAACCTGGCGCTGTGCGACCAGAAGGTCGGTCTCGACTACTACCGGCTCTCGGCGGATCGACGCTTGTTGTTCGGCGGTGCCTGCCATTATTCCGGGCGCGACCCCGTGGACATCGGCGCCTATATGCGGCCGAAAATGCTCAAGGTCTTCCCGCAATTGGCGGATGTGCGCATCGACTATCAATGGGGCGGCAAGATCGGCATCACCGCCAACCGCTTCCCCCAGGCCGGACGCTTGAGCCAGTACCCGAACGTGTTCTACGCCCAGGGTTACTCCGGCCATGGCCTGAACGTGACCCACTGGTGCGCCCGGCTGCTGGCCGAAGCGATTCATGCCGGGCACAGCCGGGGGCTGGACGTGTTCAGCGCCGTGCCGCATATGACCTTTCCCGGCGGACGAGCCCTGCGCTCACCGCTGCTGGCCCTCGGCATGTTTTGGTATCGCCTGCGCGAATTGCTCGGCTGAAACTCTGTTAACTGCGATCATTCCCACACAGAGCGTGGGAATGATCGTCCTTCTCCTTCCTCCTGATCAGCCATTTAATTTGCTCAATCGCAAGTCACTTCTATATTGAGGGAGTGCTCTGACTTTTCTGCCTCCCGGCGAGTGCTGCCCATGGCGACGACTGCTTCATTGATCATCTGCGAGCACTGCGACTGCGTGTATGAAAAAGTCACGCTCGCCAAACATCAAAAGGCCCTGTGCACCCGTTGCGGTGGTGTGCTTGCGCGTTACAACGGCTTGTCGGTGCAGCAGCGTCTGGCGCTGAGTTTCACGGCAGCCGTGCTGTGGACTTTCTCGAATTTCTATCCGGTCATGACCATCAGCCTCAAGGGCATGAAGAACAGCGCGACGCTGTGGGATTCGGTGGTGGCGCTGAGCCAGGGGCCGATCACTTTCATTGCGCTGGTGGCGGCGATTTCCATCATCATCGCGCCGATGTTCCAACTGCTCCTGTTGATCTGGGTATTGAGCTTCGCCCTCACCTCCCGACGTTCACCAGGCTTCAAGCTGTGCATGCGCTGGCTGGAAACCCTCAGGCCCTGGAGCATGCTGGAAGTCTGCTTGCTGGGAGCCATGGTCGCGGTGTTCAAGCTCGCCGGGTTGCTGGATGTGCTGCCGGGTATCGGCATGTTTGCCCTGGCGGTCCTCAGCCTGTTGCTGATCCGCATCGCCGGGCGCGATGTACGTGATCTGTGGGACACCCTATGAACAGGCCACCGCTCGCCAGCGAACTCAACCTGTGCCTGTGCCACAGTTGTGGCATGGCCTGCGACATGACCGAGCAACCTCACGAATGCGAACGCTGCGGTGCGCCGTTGCATGCCCGCAAACCTGACTCACTGACCCGGACATGGGCCTATCTGCTGGCCTCACTGGTGTTTTATATCCCGGCCAATCTGCTGCCGGTAATGAACACCAGTCTGTTCGGCAACGGCTCCGACAGCACGATCATGAGCGGTGTGCTGGAGTTCTGGGCACACGGTGCGTGGGACATTGCGCTGATCATTTTCATTGCCAGCATCGCGGTGCCGGGCATCAAGTTCGTTGCTCTCTCCCTGCTGCTGATCACGGTGCAACGCGGCAGCTTCTGGGCGCGCAAGGAACGCTCGAAGCTTTACCGTTTCGTCGAGCTGATCGGTTACTGGTCGATGCTCGACGTAATTGTCGTCGCGCTGGTGGCCGCATTGGTGAAATTCCAGGCCCTGGGCGATATCGAACCGCGCCCGGGCATTCTGTTCTTTGGTCTGGTGGTGGTGTTCACCATGCTGTCGGCGATGAGTTTCGACCCGCGGCTGATCTGGGATAACGAGCGGGATAGAGCGCTGCAAAACCCACAAGATGAGGAGCCCATGGATGAAGTCCCAAGCCACTGACGGTCCGCAAGCCCCTGGCCAGGCCGCGATCAAGACTCGTCGCTTCAGCGTTTCGCTGGTATGGATCGTGCCGATCGTAGCGGTGTTGGTGGGGATTTCCCTGGTGGTGCACAGCTGGCTGCAGGAAGGCCCGAGCATCACCATCACGTTCAAGACCGGTAGCGGCCTCGTGGCCAACAAGACCGAGGTCAAATACCGCAACGTGGTCATCGGCCACGTCTCGGAGGTGAAACTGAGCGGCGACCAGAAACGCGTCGACGCCACGATCCAGCTCGACAAACAGGCTGAAAGCTTCACCCGGGAAGACTCGCAGTTCTGGGTCGTGCGGCCACGAATCGGTGCCGGCGGTGTCTCGGGCATCGATACCCTGCTGTCCGGCGATTACATTGGCGCTGACATCGGCCAGGCCAATGCCCGCTCCAAACACTTTACCGGACTGGAAAACCCTCCGCCCATTACCTATGGCGAGCCGGGCAAACGCTTCATGTTGCACACTCAGGACCTCGGCTCGCTGGACATCGGCTCCCCGGTCTACTACCGCAAGATCCCGGTCGGGCAAGTGGTGGCGTATGCACTGGATGCCGATGGCAAAGGGGTGAACATCGAAATCTTCGTGCATTCACCCAATGACGCCTTCGTCACCGAGAACACCCGGTTCTGGAACGCCAGCGGTATTGATGTGAATGTCGGCGCCAACGGTTTTTCGGTGAAGACCGAATCCCTGTCGGCCTTGTTGGTCGGCGGCGTCGCCTTTCGCGCGCCGGAATACAGTCCCAACGATCAAGTGGCCATCGAGGATAAAGCCTTCGACCTGTTCGAGGATGAGCACACCGCCCTCGCCCCGCCCAACGGCAAGGCGCAGTTCCTGAGCTTGCGTTTCGATCAGGCGTTGCGCGGGCTCAAGGTTGATGCACCGGTGGAGTTTCTTGGTGTGGAGATCGGCCGGGTGGTGGCAGTCAATCTGGACTTCGACGCGAAAAAACGCAGCTTTCCAGTCAATGTCGGCATCGTGATCTACCCGCAACGTCTTGGTAAGGCTCACATCAAAATGCTCGAGGCCTTGAAGCATGACCCCAATGACGAATCTGCAACCGTGCGCCTGCTAGGCTCCTTCATCGAAAACGGCCTGCGAGCTCAGGCCCGTAGCGGCAATCTGTTGACCGGTCAGCTTTACATTGCGCTCGACTTCTATCCCAAGGCGGAGAAAGTCGCGTTCGATCCGGCTGCCCGTCCCATCTCTATTCCAACCATTCCCGGCAGCCTTGAGCAGTTGCAGGAAAAACTGGAAAGCATGGTCAACAAAATCAACCAGCTGCCTATCGAACGCATAGCCGGCAACCTCGACAGCAACCTTGTCGAGCTGCGCAAAAGCCTCTCACAGTTCAACGCCAAGACCCTGCCCGGCGTGCAGACCACCCTGTCGGACGTCAGCAAGACCTTGCAGTCGGCCAGTTCGACCCTCGCCGAAGATTCGCCGCAAAGGGAACAACTGAGCCAGACCCTGGACGAACTTGGACGCATGTCGCGCTCGTTGCGTGAACTCTCGGACTACATGGGTCGCCATCCGGAATCGCTGATTCGCGGCCGCCCCGACAATGCCGCGCCGATGGATCTGCAAGGGCCACCGCGCAACTGACCACAGGAGCTATACCATGGCTTTTTCGCTGAAGATCACGCTGGTCACTGCGTTGTTGTTGCTCGCCGCTTGCCGCAGTGAACCGATTCAATTCCACACCCTGACCCCGACTCAACCAGGCGGTGCAAGCAGCGGCTCGGACATCCAGATCGAAAGCATCACGGTGCCGCCTCAGGTCGACCGTCCACAGATCGTCATTCGTCAAGGCAACGCCGGCCTGGCAATCCTCGAAACGCAATGGTGGGGCGCGAGCCTGTCGGATGAATTGCGCAGCGCCCTGGTCGATCAACTGGTCAACAGTAACCCCCGGCGCAAAGTGTCGTTGCGACTGGAAGTTCAGCGTTTCGATTCGATACCCGGTCAGTACGCATTGATCGATGTCAAATGGCGTCTGCGCACTTTCGGCGAAGGCGATGCGGCATCGGTCACCTGCCGCAGCACCTTGCAGACACCGTCCGGCGCGAGCATCGATGAGTTGGTGGTGGCTCATCAAAACAATGTGAAGCGCTTGGCTGCCACCATCAGCCAGGCCAC
The DNA here is from genome assembly GCF_058148225.1 of Pseudomonas sp. DF5. Classification (NCBI taxonomy): domain Bacteria; kingdom Pseudomonadati; phylum Pseudomonadota; class Gammaproteobacteria; order Pseudomonadales; family Pseudomonadaceae; genus Pseudomonas; species Pseudomonas sp. DF5. The sequence goes on along the minus strand of NZ_JBYVYM010000029.1, from coordinate 62,700 downwards.
CACCGGTACATCGAAAAGCTGTCCGCCAGCCAAATAACAGTCATCAGGCGCCTTCCAGCTCAAGGGTGAAACGACAACCGCTGGGCTGGAGGCTATCGAGTTCCACCCGCCAATTCTGATGGGTACAAATCCGCTGGATCAGTGAAAAACCCAGCCCCGGGCCTTGCCGTTAACAAGACAAGCGCTGCAACAACCAACTAAATAAGTATTGAAATCTTTCTACGCAAAATTTTCACATTCCTTTCACCACTCCGACACCTGCCTTGAACTAGTGTCTTTCCATCGCCCTTCAAGCGTTGTTACGCAGGGTTGTATTTGAAAGTTGTTCTCTATTGCGTACCGACGGGTAAACAAAACGTGGTTAATCATCTATCGCGCAAACTGCCAACAGCACGAATCATTACATCGCGGCTCGGTAAACTGGTCGCGGCAGCCGCCGCTCTGGTTATCGCTGCACTCGTCACCGGGTTTGTCTTGTGGCCCAGATCTCCGGTCAATCTGGCGACCGCCGGGTCCGACGCGACCAACAGCCTGATCGATCGTTGGCAAGCCGGTGAAGTGGTGGTACTGGTTCGCCATACGGAACGCTGCGACCAGTCCAGCAATCCGTGCCTTGGCCCCGCCGACGGCATTACCCGAGTCGGCAGTGACGCCGCCACAACAGTGGGCCAAGGCTTTATGCAGTTGGGCATGACCCAGACCGACGTGCTGAGCAGCCCGGCCACCCGCACGGCGCAAACCTCGCGTTACATGTTCGGCAAAGACGCGATGACCCAGGAATGGCTGGTCAGCTGCGGCAAAACCTTGCGTAACGATGTGGTGGCGCACAAGCAAGCCCATCGAAACCTGGTGTTGGTCACGCACAGCGGTTGCATCAGTGATTTCGAAGCCCAGACCGGTTTCGAGCACGCGACGACCAGTAAGTATGGCAGTGCCTTGTTCGTGCGTATTACCAGCGATGGGCAACCTCAGGTGCTCGGCATCGTGAATGCCACTGACTGGCAGACGCTGTTGCGCGGCAAAGCCTTGAAACAATAATCGCGGCAAAAAAAGTCGAAGCCGAGAAAGCGTTTTTGCTCGGGCAGACTATAACTAGTCCGTAACCCTTAGATGGCTGACGCAACTTCTGTAGTTCATATCGCTATTGTGTTGCTTTATGTAAGAAGTTCCGCTAGTACACGCGTGCACCTAGCGGAACAACATCCTTCTGCGCCAAGGTCGAGTCATGACGTCCAATAACTTGTTGCCCCACCCCGACGGCTCTTTATTGCGTGGCACCGCGCGTGCGCTGCCCATCACCGAACGCTGGATCGTGCCCGGCTTGCTGCTGGCGTACGTGGTTTTCTACCTGCTGCCGCTAGTCACCCATGGTCTATGGATTCCCGATGAAACCCGTTATGGCCAGATCAGTCAGGAAATGTTGCTGAGCGGTAACTGGGTGTCCCCGCACTTCATGGGTATCCGCTACTTCGAAAAACCCATCGCCGGTTACTGGATGATCGCCATCAGTCAAGCGGTGTTTGGCGACAACCTGTTTGGTGTGCGTATCGCTTCGGCACTGAGCACCGGGTTGAGCGTCTGGCTGACGTACCTGATTGCCCGCCGATTCTGGAATGACCCGCGTAAAAGCTTCATCTGCACCTTGCTCTACATGAGCTTCGGCCTGATCGCCGGGCAAGCCGGATACGCCAACCTCGATCCGCAATTCACGCTCTGGGTGAACTTGAGCCTGGTCGCACTGTGGTTTGCCATCGATAGTCATTCTTCCCGCGGCAAACTCGGCGCCTGGGCGCTGTTGGGTTTTGCCTGTGGCATGGGTTTCATGACCAAGGGGTTTCTCGCCTGGTTGTTGCCGGTGTTGATCGCCCTGCCCTACATGATCTGGCAGCGACGCTTGGGAGAGTTGTTGCGCTACGGGCCGCTGGCGATGGTCGTGGCGACGGTGGTCTGCCTGCCGTGGGTGCTTGCCATTCATCATCAGGAACCGGACTTCTGGCGGTTTTTCTTCTGGCACGAACACATCCGCCGTTTCGCTGGCGAAGATGCGCAACACGCGCGGCCGTGGTGGTTCTATTTGCCGCTGCTGGTCGCCTCAAGCCTGCCGTGGGCTGCCTTGTTGCCAACGACATTCGTCCAGGCGTGGCAGCAAAAGCGCCAGCCCGTGATCGGTTTCCTGTTGCTCTGGATGTTGTTGCCGCTGGCATTCTTCAGCCTCAGTAGCGGCAAACTGCCGACCTACATCATGCCGTGTCTGTTGCCTCTGGCGTTGCTGATGGGACACGCAGTGATGGAGCTGTTGGATCAAGGGCGAGGCCGGATCATTCGCATCAACGGCGTGCTCAACGTCGTTATCGCCACCTGCGCCCTGATTGCCCTGCTTTATCTGCAAGCCACCAAAGAAGTCTACGAAAACACCGAAATGTTCGCCCTGTCCCTGGCGTTCATCGTATTGCTCGGCTGGATCATCGCCAATTCCCTGCAGGTCATGCGACCGCTGGTGCTCTGGGCCATGCCGGCATTCGGTATCTGGCTGCTGGTTGCGTTGTTGCCGGCAGCGATGCCGGCACAGATCGTCAATAGCCAAATGCCTGACCAGTTCATCGCCGAGCATCTGGAGGCCTTGAGTCAGACGACATCGTTGCTTAGCAACGATCTGGGCGCGGCTTCAGCCTTGTCGTGGCGCCTGAAGCGGCCTCAGGTCGATCTGTTCAACACAGTCGGCGAGCTGAAATATGGCCTCGACGATCCCGCCATGGCGTCACGTAAAGTCACCCTGGACAACGTCGGGCAATGGATGACCGAGGCCCGCAAAAAAGGCGCGGTCGGCGTGGTGATGCGGGTTAACAGTGTCGCGGAAATGCAGGAGGTCGAGATGTTGCCCATCGATGGCAAACGCTATCAGCGCGGCCACCTGGAGATTCTGATATTCCCGCAGAGCCACCCCTGAGGCCGTTCTTCCTACAGGAAACCCGCCATGAACCTTCGGGCTAGTGACAGGGGCGCATTGGCGCTCCTGCTCGGCGCGTCTGCGCTGATTTTGTTGTTGGGCCTGGGTTCGCGGGAGTTGTGGGGGCCTGAAACCCGCTGGGCCAACATCGCGTTGCAAATGCTGCAGAGTGGTGACTATTTCGATCCCTACCTCAAGGGCGGGCCGTATTACGACAAACCGCTGCCCTCCTACTGGCTGATCACGGCCACGGCCTGGTTGACCGGCGGTTTGGGACACTGGTCATTACGCTTGTCTTCGGTGGTAGCTGCCTGGCTGAGCGTCTGGCTGGTGTACTTGATCGGCGAACAGCTGATGCGCAAAGGCACCGGGTTGATCGCCGGCTGGATGCTGGCGACCACCTTCTATTTCGTGTTCTGGGCACGGGTCGCCACCGCCGACATCCTCACTGTCTGCGGTGTGCTGGCGGCGGTCTGGTGGTATTGGCGCGGGCCGCAAGACACGCGCTTCAGCCGTTACCTGGTGTTTTTCCTGCTGCTGTCCCTGACTTCGTTGTTCAAAGGCCTGATCGGCTTCATTCTGCCGGGCTTGCTGTTGTTGCCGCACGTGGTGCAGGAAGGTCGCTGGAAACACCACCTCAATCTGCGGCTGTGCGCAGCCCTGGTCATCGCCGGGGCGTTTTACATGACGCCCTTCCTGTTGTCGCAACTCTACGGCGCGCCAACTTATGGCGAAAGCGGCCTGGGTCTGGTGCTGCGGGAAAACGTCGTGCGTTTTTTCCAGCCCTTCGACCATATCGGACCGATCTACACCTACCTGCTTTACCTCCCGATCTACACCCTGCCATGGGCGCCTTGCTGGTTGCTGGCGTTGTGGTATGCGCTGCGCCACTGGCGCAGCGTCGAGCCCAATACGCGCTGGCTGGTTTGGGGGTTGGGTCTGTTGATGCTGTTTTTCACCGCCAGCGGCAGTCGACGCAGTTACTACGTGTTGCCCCTGGTGCCCTTCGCCCAGTTGCTGGGCGCCTGGTGGATCACCCGGCGAATGGCCGAACGCAACGCCACAGACAGGTTCGGTAGTCGCCGATTGAAAATCGGTTTCGGCCTGACCGCTGTGTTGTTGATGGCGATACTCGGTGTGTTCTATCCCTGGACCAACGGCGGTGGCGGCGTGGTTCAGTTCGGTGAGACGGTCAGGCTTGAGGCCAGCAAACGCGCACCGCTCAATACATGGCGCATGGTGATGATCGAGGTGGACAACAAAGTGCCGATGTACCTGCAAACCGGCGGCGCCCCCTTCTATTACGTGCAGCAAACCCAGGACTTTCCTCGCACCGGCGATACCGCCGCGCTGATGACCTGGCTGGACAACACCAGCGGCCAGCACTGGAACCCGCAACGCACCATCGTTATCACCCAGTACCGCAACGGTGATGCGGTACCGCTGGACTACCTGAGTGCCGACCATCAGGTCATCACGACCGCGCCCACTAACGGCGAGCGCCTATTCCACGGCCGTGAAGACCAGAGTGTGGCGTATATTCCCCGGGGCGAATAAATGTCAGCGCACGCTTTTTACCCACTACGGCGTCGGTTCGGGTTTACGTCGACAGTGAAATGACATGTATTTACGATTTTTTTGACGTTTTTTTCTCATTTAGCGCTCTACATTCGCGGCGACTTAAACATGCAAATGATTCGCATTGTTCCGCTATCGAATCTGCACGTGTTGACTAAAAAACAGGAGCCGTCGACAGAATGATTTCCCGCATCCCTTCGTTCCTTAAAAACGCATTGCTGACCACTGCGTTCCTTAGTGCTGGTCACGTGTATGCCGCTGCGCAGACGGAGGGTATCGTGGTCTACAACGCTCAACACGAAAGCCTGACCAAATCCTGGATCGAAGGCTTCACCAAGGAAACCGGCATCAAAGTGACCGTGCGCAATGGCGACGACACCGAGATGGGCAATCAGATCGTGCAAGAAGGTGCAGCCTCCCCGGCCGATGTGTTCCTGACCGAAAACTCCCCGGCGATGGTGCTGGTCGACAATGCGGGGCTGTTTGCTCCGGTTGCGCCGAGCACGCTGGAGCAAGTGGGCGCGGCCTATCGTCCGGCGCATGGCAAATGGGTAGGGATTGCCGCACGCTCCACGGTGTTCGTCTACAACCCGAGCAAGCTGGCCGAAGCGGACTTGCCAAAATCGCTGATGGACCTCGCCGCACCGAACTGGAAAGGCCGCTGGGCCGCATCGCCCGCCGGTGCCGACTTCCAGGCTATCGTCGCTGCCGTACTGGAACTCAAGGGTGAAGCTGCCACTCTCGATTGGTTGAAAGCCATGAAAACCAACTTCACCGCCTACCGGGGCAACAGCGCCGTGCTCAAGGCTGTCAATGCCGGGCAGATCGACAGCGGCGTGATCTATCACTATTACAGCTTCGTCGATCAGTCCAAGACCGGCGAGAACAGCAAGAACACTTCGCTGAAGTACTTCAAACACAAGGATCCAGGGGCCTTTGTCAGTCTGTCCGGTGGCGGCGTCCTGGCCTCCAGTCAACACAAGGAACAGGCCCAGGCATTCCTGAAATGGATTACCGGCAAAGACGGCCAGGCGATCCTCAAGACCGGCAACTCGTTTGAATACGCCGTGGGCAAGGACGCAGAGTCCAATCCGAAACTGGTGCCGCTGCAGCAACTCGACGCCCCGACTGTCGATGTCTCGAAACTCGACAGCAAAAAAGCGGTTGAGCTGATGACCCAGGCCGGGTTGCTCTAATTGCTGCCTGAAACTCTACCGGCAGAGGTCGCTGCGGCGTCCTCTGTAAACTTGCGCACACGCTCTCGCGGCGTCTTCGCAGGGCGCGGCGGCGCCTGGGTGATTAGTCTGTCGGTGCTGGTGTCGTTACTGGCGTTACTGCCGATTGCTTTCGTCATCGGCGTATCGGTGCAAACCGGCTGGGTGACGCTTGTGACGCTGGTATGGCGCCCACGCGTCGGCGAGTTGCTGATCAACACCGTGCTGCTGGTGTTATTCACCATTCCCTTGTGCATCGCACTAGGGCTGGCGCTGGCCTGGTTGACGGAACGCACCAACTTGCCGGGGCGGCGCTGGTGGTCGCTGCTGGCGACGGCGCCGCTGGCGGTGCCGGCATTCGTGCACAGCTATGCGTGGGTCAGTCTGGTGCCACCGATTCATGGGCTGTTTGCCGGCGTTCTGGTGTCGGTCATCGCCTATTTCCCGTTTCTTTACCTGCCGATAGCGGCGACTTTGCGCCGGCTCGATCCGGCCATCGAAGATGTCTCCGAATCGTTGGGACTCAAGCCCTGGGCGGTGTTCTTTCGCGTGGTGCTGCCGCAATTGCGCCTGGCCATCTGCGGCGGTGCCTTGCTGGTGGGGCTGCACCTGCTGGCCGAGTATGGCCTGTACGCGATGATTCGCTTCGACACCTTCACCACGGCGATCTTCGATCAGTTCAAGTCCACCTTCAACGGGCCTGCCGCCAATATGCTGGCCGGCGTCCTCGCGCTCTGCTGCCTGGCCATGCTGACGGCCGAGTCGGCTGCTCGCGGCACGGCGCGCTACGCCCGGGTCGGGTCGGGAAGCGCGCGCGAACAAAGGACCGTGCGCTTGAATGGGCGCACCACCCTGCTCGCGCTCACGCTGCAAGGCATGACCTGCGTGCTGGCACTCGGTGTGCCGTTGATCACCCTTGGCAAGTGGCTGATCGCCGGTGGCACGCAAGTCTGGAACCTGGGCGAATTGTTGCCGGCGCTGGAGCAGACGCTGATGCTCGGGGCCGCCGGCGCGCTCATTACCACATGCGCGGCCATCCCGATCGCCTGGCTGTCGATTCGCTCACCGGGCCCGTTGCAACGTGTGCTGGAAAGCTGCAACTACATTACCAGCGCGTTGCCGGGGATTGTCGTTGCGCTGGCATTGGTGACCCTGACGATTCATTTTGCCCGGCCGATTTACCAGACCACCATCACGGTACTGCTAGCGTATTTACTGATGTTTTTGCCCCGCGCCCTGGTGAGTTTGCGCGCGGGCATCGCCCAGGCGCCGGTGGAGCTGGAAAACATGGCGCGCAGCCTCGGCCGGTCGCCCGGTCGGGCATTGTGGCTGATTACTCTGCGTCTGGCCGCACCCGGTGCCGCCGCTGGTGCTGCGCTGGTGTTTCTGGCAGTCACCAACGAGTTGACCGCTACCCTGCTGCTCGCCCCCAATGGCACGCGCACCCTGGCTACCGGTTTCTGGGCAATGACCAGTGAAATCGACTATGCCGCCGCTGCGCCCTATGCCTTGCTCATGATTCTGCTGTCGCTTCCGTTAACCGGACTTCTTTACCACCAATCCAAACGCACGGCTGGCCGATGAACGCTCTTGAACTCCACTCGATCTGCAAGTCCTACGGTTCTCAGCGAGCCCTGGAGAACATCAGCCTGTCGGTGCCGACGGGAAGCCGTACGGTTATCGTCGGCCCGTCCGGTTCGGGCAAGACCACCTTGCTGCGAATGATCGCCGGTTTCGAATTTCCGGACTCTGGCAGCCTTGCGCTCAATGGTCAGATGCTGGTCGACGGCACCCGCGAGGTTCCCGCGCATCAACGCTTGATCGGCTATGTTCCGCAGGATGGTGCACTGTTCCCGCACATGACCGTAGCCGCCAACATCGGTTTCGGGCTTGCGGCCAAAGGCGTGGCCAGACAGGAACGCATCGCCGAGTTGATGGACAGCGTGGCACTGGATTCGAACATGGCCAATCGTTGGCCGCATGAACTCTCCGGCGGCCAGCAACAGCGTGTCGCGCTGGCCCGGGCCCTGGCGCAACAACCACGGCTGATGTTGCTGGACGAGCCGTTCTCGGCGCTCGATACCGGTTTGCGCGCCGCCATGCGCAAATTGGTCGCACGGCTTCTGGCTGACGCCGGCGTCACGACCATTCTGGTGACACACGACCAAAGTGAAGCGTTGTCATTCGCCGATCAGTTGGCGGTGATGCGTCAGGGCCGGCTAGTACAATCCGGACATCCGCTGGACCTTTACCGCTATCCTGCCGATGAACAAACCGCCCTGTTTCTGGGGGATGCCGTGGTCATGCCGGCCAGAATTGAAGCGGGTTGGGCCCACTGTGATCTGGGTCGTATTCCAGTCAACAACCACAGAAACAACAAATCAGCGCAAATCATGCTGCGCCCCGAGCAACTCCAGCTGATCAGCGCGCCCCTCGGCCTCGCGCATTCGGACGGCTGTCGTGGAGTGGTCACCGAATGCGATTTCGGTGGTAATACCTGCACGTTGACCGTTGAATTGCAGACGTTGAGCGCTGATGAGCGTCCGGGGCGTTCATTACTGGTGCGCAGTTCCGGCATGCACGCGCCACCCGCTGGCAGCGAAGTTCATGTGTCGACCATCGGCCATGCTCATGTACTGAGCGAACCTTAAGCTTATGACTCGGTAATGGGCGAGAAACGAAATCGCCCTGAATATAACAATTCAAAAAAACAACTAAGCAGTGCAGTGCAAGTCCATCAAGGCGGACACTTCTGTACGCCTTTCCCCACAAAAAATGCGATGAGCCGGTAGAAGCCTGAACAGTGCCTGTATGGGCTTGAAATAAAACGAATCACCTACCGGTTTTTCATGTTCCTTTCACAAAATCGCGCTTACCCTCAACGGACCGGAGATGGCGTCTTGATGGCGTCCAATCCGCCGGGCATGACAAGTAAAGTCAACCGATGTAATTTGTCACAAATTACTGGCAACTGCTTGATGCCGCTTTTGTTTTAGCGTCTACGCTGATGTTGGATCCAACATTCAAGCCTGATAGTCTAATTTTTTTCAGTTCCGAGGTGCCCATGAGTCAGGCGTTTCTCCCCTTCTCTCGCCCGAGTATCGGCGACGAAGAAATTGCTGCGGTAGAGCAAGTACTGCGCTCTGGCTGGATCACTACCGGGCCGAAAAACCAGCAACTGGAAGAACACTTCGCCAACTATGTCGGCTGCCGGCATGCCGTCGCATTGTCCTCGGCCACCGGTGGCATGCACATTACTTTGTTGGCCTTGGGTATCGGTCCCGGTGACGAAGTCATTACACCGTCGCAGACCTGGGTGTCGACCGCCAACATGATCTGCCTGCTCGGTGCGACGCCGGTTTTCGTCGACGTTGACCGCGACACATTGATGTGTGACGTGGCGAGCATCGAAGCGGCGATCACGCCTCGCACCAAGGCAATCATTCCGGTGCATTACGCCGGCGCGGCATTCGACCTCGATCCGCTCTACGCTCTGGCCGACAAACATGGTATCCCCGTCATCGAAGACGCGGCTCACGCGGCGGGCACTTTCTATAAAGGTCGGCATGTCGGCGCCCAAGGCACCGCGATCTTCTCGTTCCACGCGATCAAGAACATGACCTGCGCCGAGGGCGCGATGTTCGTCAGCGACGATGAAGCCCTGGCCAATCGGGTACGCATGCTCAAGTTTCATGGCCTGGGCGTCGACGCCTACGACCGCCTCACCCACGGCCGCAAGCCCCAGGCCCAGGTGATCGAACCCGGCTTCAAGTACAACCTGGCCGACATCAATGCCGCCATCGCCCTGGTACAGCTGGAACGCCTGGACGCGATCAATGCCAAGCGCACGGAGCTGGCGCAGACCTACCTGCAACGCCTCGAAGGTCTCCCTGTAGAACCGCTGGCCATTCCGTCGCATGCACAACAACACGCCTGGCACCTGTTCATCCTGCGCATCGACGCTGAACGTTGCGGCCTGGACCGCGAGGCGTTCATGAAAGCGTTGCAGGAACAGAACATCGGAACCGGTATTCACTTCATCGCAACCCACCTGCACACTTACTATCGCCAGCGGTTCCCCAACATCTACCTGCCCAACACTGAATGGAACTCAGCGCGGCTGTGTTCGATCCCGTTGTTCCCCGACATGACCACCGATGATGTCGATCGTGTCGTCGGCGCCATTGAAAAAACACTGGATGCAAGCCTGTGAAACCTTATCCGATCCGTTGTGTATCAATCGTCATCCCAGTCTATAACGAGGAAGACAGTCTGCCCGAGTTGCTCAGGCGAACCGAAGCAGCGTGCCAGCAACTGCACCATGACTACGAAATTGTATTGGTCGATGACGGCAGCCGCGACAACTCGGCGCAAATCCTCGAGGAAGCTGCCTGTCGTGATCACAGCCCGGTGGTGGCGGTCATTCTCAACCGCAACTACGGCCAGCATGCGGCAATCATGGCCGGGTTCGAACAGTGCAAGGGCGATGTGGTGATCACCCTCGATGCCGACCTGCAAAATCCGCCGGAAGAAATCCCGCGGCTGGTGGCTCAGGCCGAACTGGGCTATGACGTAGTCGCCACGGTACGCAACAACCGTCAGGACTCGGCCTTGCGTCGCTGGCCGTCGAAGCTCATCAATCTCGCCGTTCAGCGTTCCACTGGCGTTGCCATGACCGATTACGGCTGCATGCTGCGTGCCTACCGCCGGACCATCGTCGACGCCATGCTCGCCTGTCGCGAACGCAGCACTTTCATCCCGATCCTGGCCAACAGCTTCGCCCGGCACACCACGGAAATTCTGGTGACCCACGCCGAACGCGAACATGGCGAATCCAAGTACAGCCCGATGCGCCTGATCAATCTGATGTTCGATCTGATCACCTGCATGACGACCACGCCCCTGCGATTACTGAGCATCGTCGGCTTCGGCATGGCTGGCCTGGGCGTGCTGTTCGCCATCGCGCTGATTGTGCTGCGCATGGTTTTCGGCGCTGGCTGGGCGGGCGGCGGTACGTTCGTCCTGTTTGCCGTGCTATTCGTTTTCACCGGTGGGCAATTCATCGGCATGGGCCTGTTGGGCGAGTACCTGGGCCGCATGTACAGCGACGTCCGGGCACGTCCACGGTTCTTCATCGAAAAGGTTTTACGTAGCACCCCCTCTGCTCCTGTCCCCGTTGTCACCGTTGACGGTCTCACTTCCACTTCTTCAGATCAGGTTCTCTCATGAGTGCAAAAGCTGTTGTCTTCGCGTATCACGATATTGGCTGCGCCGGCATTGAAACGTTGCTTGCCAGCGGTTTCGAGATTGCAGCGGTGTTCACCCATCCCGACGACCCGAAGGAAAATGCATTCTATGGCTCGGTTGCGCAACTGTGCGCCCGCCAAGGCATCCCGGTGCACGCCCCGGAAGACGCCAACCACCCGCTGTGGATCGAGCGCATCAGCAAGCTCAACCCCGATTACCTGTTTTCGTTCTACTACCGCAATCTGCTGAGCGAACCCCTGTTGGCGACAGCCAGCAAAGGCGCCTTCAACCTGCATGGTTCGTTGCTGCCTCGTTACCGTGGGCGCGCACCGGCCAACTGGGTACTGGTCAACGGTGAAACCGAAACCGGCGTGACCCTGCACCGCATGGTCAAACGTGCCGATGCCGGCGCCATCATCACCCAACAACGGGTGGCAATCGAGCGCACCGACACGGCGCTGACCCTGCACGGAAAATTGCGCCAGGCCGCCAGCGAGCTGCTGCGCGACACCCTGCCAGCTCTGCTTCAAGGCAAAATCAGCGAAACCCCGCAGGACGAATCCAAAGCCACAGTGTTTGGTCGTCGCACCCCGGCGGACGGCAAACTGGTCTGGAGCAAGCCGGCCGAAGAATTGTTCAATCTGGTCCGCGCCGTGACCCAGCCTTACCCGGGTGCTTTCTGCGCCGTGGGCGAGCACAAGTTGATTGTCTGGAGCGCGGACGTCGTCAAGGGCAACGAAGGCCAGGCACCTGGCCGGGTCATCAGCGTCGATCCGCTGCGAATTGCCTGTGGCGAAGACTCGCTGGTGATCAACGCCGGCCAGCGCAACGAAAATGGCCTTTACCTGAGCGGCCCACAACTGGCCAACGAGCTGGGTCTGGTCGATGGCTCCGTGCTGCGTGGCGCCGAATCGGGCCGTGCACCGCGTCGCACCCGAGTGCTGATCCTCGGCGTCAACGGCTTTATCGGTAATCACCTGTCCGAGCGCCTGCTGCGTGACGAGCGTTATGAAGTGTACGGCCTGGACATCGGCTCGGATGCCATCGAGCGCCTGCGCAGTCATCCGCGTTTCCACTTCGTCGAAGGCGATATCAGCATCCACTCGGAATGGATCGAATACCACATCAAGAAATGCGACGTGGTTCTGCCGCTGGTGGCGATCGCCACGCCGATCGAATACACCCGCAATCCACTGCGTGTGTTCGAGCTGGATTTCGAAGAGAACCTGAAACTGGTTCGCTACTGCGTCAAATACAACAAGCGCGTGATCTTCCCGTCGACCTCCGAAGTCTATGGCATGTGCCAGGACGCCAATTTCGACGAAGACAGCTCCAACCTGGTGGTTGGGCCGATCAACAAGCAGCGCTGGATCTACTCGATCTCCAAGCAGCTGCTTGACCGAGTGATCTGGGCCTATGGCCAGAAAGGCTTGAACTTCACCCTGTTCCGCCCTTTCAACTGGATGGGACCACGCCTGGACCGTCTGGACTCGGCACGCATCGGCAGTTCCCGGGCCATCACCCAGCTGATCCTGAACCTGGTGGAAGGCACGCCGATCCGCCTGTTCGACGGTGGCGAGCAAAAACGCTGCTTCACCGACATCGCCGATGGCGTCGAAGCCCTGGCGCGGATCATCGACAACGACAACGATGTCTGCAACGGCCAGATCATCAACATCGGCAACCCGGACAACGAAGCCAGCATTCGTCAGTTGGGCGAAGAACTGCTGCGTCAGTTCGAGGCTCACCCGTTGCGCGATAACTTCCCGCCATTCGCCGGTTTCCGCGATATCGAAAGCAAGGCCTTCTACGGCACTGGCTATCAAGACGTGTCTCACCGCAAACCGAGCATCGCCAACGCCAAGCGTCTGCTTGACTGGGCACCGACCGTGGAGATGAAGGAAACCATCGGCAACACGCTGGACTTCTTCCTGCGCGAGGCCATGCTCGAAATCGCGGACAAAAAACGTTGATGCAGGCAGGCCTTCGAATCGATGTCGACACCTACCGAGGCACCCGTGAAGGGGTGCCGCGGTTACTCGAAATGCTCGATGAAGCACAGGTCAAGGCGACGTTTTTCTTCAGCGTCGGGCCAGACAACATGGGGCGCCACTTGTGGCGCCTTATCCGTCCGCAGTTTCTCTGGAAGATGCTTCGTTCCAACGCTGCCGGCCTGTATGGCTGGGATATTTTGTTGGCCGGCACTGCGTGGCCGGGCAAACCGATCGGTCGCGACCTCGGGCACTTGATGCGTCAGGCCCAGGCGGCCGGGCATGAAGTCGGCCTTCACGCCTGGGATCACCACGGCTGGCAGGCTAATGCCGGACGCTGGAGCCAGGCGCAATTGATCGAGCAAATCCGCCGTGGCGTCGACAGCCTCAGTGACATCCTTGGGCAAAAGGTCGAATGCTCGGCGTCCGCCGGTTGGCGGGCGGACGAGCGTGTGATCGAGGCCAAGCAAGGTTTCGGCTTTCGCTACAACAGCGATTGTCGAGGCCAGAGCCTGTTCCAGCCGATGCTGGCCGATGGTAGTCTGGGCGCACCGCAAATTCCGGTGGACCTGCCGACCTTCGACGAGGTGGTCGGTCCGACCATTGCAGCCAAAGACTTCAACACTTTTATTCTCGAGCGGTTCTCCCCGCAAAAACTCAATGTCTACACTATTCATGCCGAAGTAGAAGGGATTCTGATGGCCAACGATTTTCGCCAGCTACTGGCCGATGCTCGCCAACGTGATATTCATTTCCAACCCTTGGGCAAGTTGCTCCCCGAAACCCCTGTCATCTTGCCCAAGGGCCGGGTTGTACGCGGCACCCTTGAAGGGCGTGAAGGATGGCTAGGGGTCCAGGGCGCATGAGCAAACCTTGGACATTGCCGTTGTTACTGGGTGTTCTGTTGCTGGCGTACTTGTTGCCGCTGGGCTCTCACGGCTTATGGATTCCCGATGAAACCCGATATGCCCAGATCAGCCAGGACATGCTCCTGAGCGGTAACTGGGTGTCGCCGCACTTCTTGAGCCTGCGTTACTTCGAAAAGCCCATCGCGGGCTACTGGATGATCGCCATTGGCCAGGCGCTGTTTGGCGATAACCTGTTTGGTGTGCGCATTGCCTCGGTGCTGAGCACCGGGCTGAGCATGTTGCTGTGTTATCTGATCGCTCATCGGCTGTGGAACGAGCCGCGCAAGAGTTTTGCCTGCGCGTTGTTGTACATGAGCTTTACGATCGTTGCCGGGCAAGCCGGCTACGCCAACCTCGATCCGCAATTCACCTTCTGGGTCAATCTAAGCCTGGTGGCTTTGTGGTTTGCGCTGGATAGCGACAGCCGTGGCCAGCGTCTGCTCGGCTGGACGGTGCTGGGGCTGGCTTGTGGCATGGGTTTCATGACCAAGGGCTTCCTCGCCTGGGCGCTGCCGGTGTTGATCGCCCTGCCCTGGGTGCTCTGGCAGAAACGCTGGCGGGAATTGCTGACTTACGGCCCGGTGGCGATTGCCGTGGCCATTGCGGTGAGTCTGCCGTGGGCCTTGGCGGTGCACGCGCAGGAACCCGATTACTGGCGGTTCTTCTTCTGGCACGAACACATTCGCCGCTTCGCCGGGGATGACGCTCAACACGATGCGCCATGGTGGTTCTACCTGCCGCTGCTGGTTGCGTTCAGTCTGCCATGGGCGGCGTTGCTGCCGTCGGCGCTGAAACAGGCCTGGCAGACCCGGCGTCAGTCCAACATCGCTTTCCTGCTGCTGTGGTTGCTGATGCCCTTGCTGTTTTTCAGCCTGAGCAACGGCAAGCTGCCGACCTACATCATGCCCTGCCTGCTGCCTCTGGCGTTGCTGCTGGGCAATGCCCTGGCGGACCGACTGAAGCTGGAGCAGGGCCGGGTACTGGGGATCAATGGCCTGCTGAACATGACGCTGGGCCTGGTCGTCCTGATCGCACTGGTCTACCTGCAACTGAAAAAACCGCTGTACACCCACGAACTGCACAACCTGGTATTGGTGTTCATCGGGCTGATCGGCTGGATCATGGCCAACCTGTTGCAGGCCTTCCGTCCCTTGCAATGCTGGGCGGCACCGGCCTTCGGCAGTTTGCTGCTGATCGGCGTGCTGCCGGCCGGCATGCCGGATTCGGTGGTGGCGAACAAGATGCCCGACCAGTTCATCCTCCAGCACGCCCCGGAACTGGCGCAAACCGACAAGCTGTTGAGCAACGACCTGGGCGCTGCCTCGGCCCTGGCCTGGCGCTTGAAGCGCCCTGAGGTAGCGTTGTACAACACGATTGGCGAATTGAAATATGGCCTCGCCTACCCTGATCCCGATGCAATGCAGCAGCGGGTCGATCTCGAGCACGTGCAGCAGTGGATGCGCGAAGCGCGCCAGAGTGGTTCGGTCGGTGTTGTAATGCGAGTCAAAGGGGATGATGAACTGCAAGAAATCGAACTGCTGCCCAAGGATGGCAAACGTTACGAACAAGGCAATCTGGTGATTCTGATCTTCCCTCAGGATGCGTCATGAGTCTGTTGCTGCTACTGGCTGCGTGCCTGCTGACCTGCCTGGGCCAGATCGCCCAGAAGTACGCCGTGGAAAGCTGGCGCGGCAAGGCCTCTGGCTGGGGCGAAAAACTGCGCTCGCCGTGGCTGTGGCTGGCGCTCGCCTCCCTGGGGCTGGGTTTGCTGGTCTGGCTGCTGGTGTTGCAGCGCCTCGAAGTCGGTATCGCCTATCCCATGCTCAGCCTGAATTTCGTGCTGATTACACTGGTCGCCCGTTTCGTCTTTCACGAAGTCATCGACCGCCGTCACTGGCTGGGCGTGGCGCTGGTGATTGGTGGCGTGGCGCTGCTGGGGCAACACGCATGAGCCTGCGTCGCGGAATCGCCTTCGCCATGGGCAGCGTGGTGCTGGGCACCGCTGCGCAGCTGGGCATGCGCTGGAGCATGACTCGCTTGCCGCATCCCGAACAATGGTTGGCGGCCTTGAGCAGCGGCAGCGTCGATGTGTCCGCGGTGATTGTCGTGCTGGCCGCCATCCTCGCCTATGCCGTGTCGATGCTCACCTGGCTCGCCGCCCTGCGGGATGTGCCCCTGGGTCGTGCCTATTCGCTGCTGAGCATCAGCTACGCGCTGGTGTATGTGCTGGCCGCCAGCCTGCCGCTGTTCAACGAATCCTTCAGTCTTTCAAAAACCCTGGGAGTGGCGCTGGTCATCCTCGGTGTTATCACTATTAATTCTCGACCTGCTCGCGCGCCCGAACTTAGGAGTGCATCATGAAAATCAGTGTATTTGGTAGCGGTTACGTTGGTCTGGTGCAAGCCGCCGTCCTGGCCGAAGTCGGCCACGATGTAGTGTGTATGGACATTGACGAGAAAAAAGTTGCGTTGCTGCAACAAGGCCACGTCAGCATCTTCGAGCCGGGGCTGGCCAGCCTGGTGCGTGAAAGCCTGGACGCCAAGCGGCTGCAGTTCACCTCGGACGAAAAATTCGCGGTGCAACATGGCCAGGTGCTGTTCATCGCCGTCGGCACGCCGTCCCGGGAGGATGGTTCGGCGGATCTGCAATACGTGTTGTCCGTGGGCGAAGCAGTGGCGCGCCATCGTGAACAGCCGGTGATTCTGGTGGAAAAATCCACGGTGCCGGTGGGCACCGGCGATACGCTGCGCGCTCATATCGACGAGTACCTGCTCAAGGCCGGCCGTCAGTTGCAGTTCGATATCGTTTCCAACCCGGAGTTTTTGAAAGAAGGTTCGGCCGTGGCCGATTGCCGCCGTCCGGACCGCATCATCATCGGCTGTGAAGGCGATGAAGTGCGCGAGGTGATGCGCGACCTGTATGCACCGTTCAACCGCAACCATGACCGCGTCATGTTCATGGACCTGCGCAGCGCCGAGCTGACCAAATACGCCGCCAACTGCATGCTGGCGACCAAAATCAGCTTCATCAACCAGATCGCCGAACTGGCCGAACACCTGGGTGCCGATATCGAATCGGTACGGCTGGGCATCGGTGCCGATTCGCGCATCGGTTACCACTTCATCTATCCCGGCTGCGGTTACGGCGGCTCGTGTTTCCCCAAGGACATGCGCGCTCTGATCCACAGTGCCGAAGAAGCCCATTGCAACAGCGACCTGCTGCAAGCTGTGGAGGCCATCAACGAGCGGCAGAAACACAAACTGTTCGAACGCATCAACGCGTTCTACAAGGGTGATTTGCGCGACAAGACCTTCGCCGTTTGGGGCCTGGCCTTCAAGCCCAACACCGATGACATGCGCGATGCGCCGAGCCGGGTGCTACTGGAGTCGCTGTGGGCTGCGGGGGCCAATGTACGGGCGTTCGACCCGGAAGCCATGCAGGAAACCCAACAGCTTTATCCTGACGAACCGAAGCTGATGCTCATGGGCACGCCGGAATCAGTCCTTGCGGGCGCCGACGCGTTGATCATCTGCACCGAATGGCAGCAGTTCAAGGCGCCGGACTTCGACCTGATCCAGCAACGCCTGAATGCACCGGTGATTTTCGACGGACGTAACCTGTACGACGCCGAGCGCCTGGCCCGCAGCGGCTTCCTGTATTTCCCGATGGGCCGAGGTGAATCCCGCAAATTGCCGATTCCCCTTCAACAATGGCCAGCGGCCTCAGTCGTCGCGTGAGTACGGTATCACCCGGCATTCGTCGGCAGTCCTTAGGGTTCGGGCTGCTGACGTTCATGCTGTTCATCGCGGGGGTCTATCAGCAAACAGCAATCGGTTTCGATTCGCGGTTCGTGCTGTTCGCCCAGGAGATGCTGCGCCACGGGCCGTCGTTTTTCCCGACCACCTATGGCCAGCCCTATGCCGATTACTCGGCGCTGTCTACGGTGTTTATCTGGCTGTTGTCCCTGCCGTTCGGTCAGGTCAATAGCCTCACCGCGTGGTTGCCGACTGCCATCGGCGCTGCGGTGATCGTCACGTTGATGTACCGGTTGGTCGCGCCCTGCTCCACACGCTGGGCGCTGCTGAGCATCGCGTTGATGTTGCTCACCAGTACATTTGTCACTGAAACCCGTGCCGTGTCCCAGGACCTGATGCTGGCGGCTGTCGCCTTTTCGGTGTTCTACCTTGGGTACGCCGCCGATCATTTCGCGATGCCCCGTCGGTGGCCGCTGATTTTTGTGCTGCTGCTGTTGGGCTTCGGGATTCGCGGGCCGATCGGGCTGGTGATCCCCACCGGTATGCTGTGCAGCTACTACCTGCTCAATCGCCATTGGTCACGGTTGTTCGGTTTTGGCCTGTTGGCGGCGGTGTTGTTGGTGGTGTGCGTCGGCGCGCTGCTGTGGCTGGCCGAAGCCAGTGGTGGAACGGCCTTCATGCATGACGTGGTGCGCATGCAGTTCATGGGGCGCATGGACGGCAGTGAAGGCGTCAGTGGTTCGCTGTATTACTTCACCGCTTCGTTTGGCAACTATGCGCTCGCTTATCCATTGGCACTGCTGGTATTGGCCGCGGTCTGGCTGACGAATCCACGGCAGGCAGGTCCGGCATTGCGCTTGTTGCAATACTGCACGGCGGCCGGGTTGATTGTGATGATTGGCTTATCGATTCCCCAGGCGAAAAAGGCCCGTTACCTGCTGCCGATGTTGCCCATGGCAGCGATCATCGCGGCATACCCGTTTCAGGTGGCGCAGGGTCGAGTGTTCGGCTGGTTGCGGGGTCTGATGCAGGGGCTGTGGTTGGTGATACCGGGAGTGTTGATTGTCGCATTGCTGATCATTCAGCGGCGTCTGCCAGCACAACCTCCTGCCTTTGTGCCGGTATTGATCGTGCTTGCGGCTCTGCAAGTCATCACGCTGGCGGCTTGGTTTCGCGCTCGCTGGCGAGCCGAGGTGCTGGCCTGTTGCGCAGTCCTCGCGCTGTGGTCGGTTTATATCCTGGTATATGAACCGGTCGAACGTCAGCTTTACGATACGCAAGCCTTCAGCCGAGCCACGTTCACAGAGATTCAAAAAGCTCCGGCGCCGTTGGTGCTGCACGGCATGGGCAAAGACGCCAAGGCGATCAAGTTCATGGTCAATATCGAGCAGGACTTTCAACCGGTGTTCACCGAATCGATTCAGGAGCTGGAAGCCCTCTCGGGGCCGGCCTGGCTGATGATGGACCGAAACGACTACAACGCCTTGCAAGGCACTCCGCTGGGTGCCCAGCCACCGGTATTGAGCGGACGTTTCGATAAAAACGATTTCGTATTGCTGCACACGCCTCCCTTGTAGGAACTGCCGCAGGTTGCGATCTTTTGATGGTTTCGATGTTGCTGAAGAGCAAGATCAAAGATCGCAGCCTGCAGTAGCTCCTGCGTATCCATGTATTGTCCGTTAGTTACTGTTAACCACACTTGAACGCCTGCGTTTGAGGTTAAACCGGCGCCTTCAAATCCACCCCCAGCGCCTGGGCAAATGCCTTCACCAACGGACTGCGCACAGTGTTGTGACGCAGGATCAGGTTGAACGGCGTGACGATGTTGATCAGGTCCGGACGTACCGCCCGAAACTGTCCCTGAGCCACCAGGTTTGCCGCGTAATGCTCGGGCAGAAAACCGACGAAACGGCCCGTCTTGACCAGCAGCGCCACGGCTTCCACTTGAGTCGCCGAGGCGGAAAAGCTGTCGTAGCGGGCAAAATTCAGTTTGTCCCGATGGATTGCGTAACGGTGGTTGATGCACTCGTAATCCTGCAGCACATTGCCGCCCATATCCGCCTCCGGCACCGAGAACAGTGGATGACCGACGGCGCAATACACGTACGAGCGCTCTTCATAAAGCGGGAAGTAATCGAACTCTTCTCTTTTCTGATAAACCGGCACGATTCCAGCCACTAACCGCCCCTCAACTACGCCTCTTTCCACTTCATCCAACTGCGACGCCTGAAGTTGAAATCTTACTTTCGGCGACTCTTCATTTATTCTTCTAAGCGCCGCAACTAACGGAGAATTGGAGTCCGTGATTGTATTGTCAATGACGCCCACCCCAAGGTCGCCAATAAGTTCATTCTGCGCCGAACTAAGCCGATCACGAAAGTTATCGACCGAGGTAAATAAGTCGATCGACGCCTGATACACCAGACGCCCTTCTTCGGTCAGGTGAAACCCTTCCCGTCCCCGGGTACACAGGCGCATGCCGATACGAATCTCAAGGTCGGAGATCTGCTTGCTGATGGCCGCCAGGCCCACATTCAGCTCATTCTGCGCCGCACTGAAACCGCCAGCCTCGACCACCGCCTTGAATACTTTGAGCAGTTTGAAGTCCAGACCGCTGAGGGCCAGCGGTGCCCTTTGCAGCGTTTTTGGCGGCGGGTTTCCGGAATTGGAAAGTGGGGTTTCCATAATGCTTATTTACCTCTGGTGCCCTATTCAACAATCTGTGTCCAACAACAAAAACAGTGCCGACTAATAATAATGAACACAGAAAACAAGGCTTGGCAACCGTTAATAAATCCCGCCGATCAGTGCCAACTCACTGATTTCGAACTATTAAAATCTGACACTTCGATCAGCTCTCGCCCTTTAGCAACTGCCCTCTTGAACACTGCTTTGACCTAACGCCCGGTTGAATTTTTTTCGACCTGTAGGAGCGAGGCTTGCCCGCGAAGCTCTTCGGCATCACACCAGATTAACTATTAACTTCCGAGCAACGACGAGGAAAACAACAATGTCTCAAACCACCGACCGTCTCTGGGGTGCCCGTTTCAAGAGCGGCCCGTCTGAAGCTCTGGCGGCGCTGTCCCGTTGCCCCGAGCGCTACTTTCGCCTTACACCATATGACCTCGCCGGTTCCAAGGCCCATGCCCGGGAGTTGCAGCGCTCCGGCCTTCTGAGCGAGCAGGAAACCCAGACCATGCTCGACGCGCTGCAGGGCATCGGTGATGACTTCCGTGCCGGCAGCATCGCGCCGACCCTGGACGACGAAGACGTGCACACCTTCATCGAGCGCCTGCTGACCGAACGCCTCGGCGCACTGGGCGGCAAGCTGCGCGCCGGCCGTTCGCGCAACGACCAGACCGCCAACGACCTGCGGCTGTTCCTGCGTGATCACGTCCGTACCTTGACCGTTGAAGTACTGGCCTTGCAGCAAGCGCTGGTGGAACAGGCCGAGCAACACGTCGAGAGCATCTGCCCGGGTTTCACTCACTTGCAACAAGCCCAGCCGATCGTGTTCGCTCACCACTTGCTGGCCCACGCCCAATCGATGCTGCGCGATGTGCAGCGCCTGGTGGACTGGGACGCGCGCACCTCGCTGTCGCCACTGGGTGCAGCGGCCATGGCCGGTTCCGCCATCGCTCGCCTGCCCCAGCAGTCAGCCAAGGAAATGGGCTACAGCGGCGTGTGCGAAAACTCCATCGACGCCGTGGCCAGCCGCGATCACGTCGCCGAATTCCTGTTTATCGCCAGCATGCTAGGGATCAACATTTCCCGCCTCGCCGAAGAATTCTGCCTGTGGTCGTCGCGGCAATTTCGCTGGGTCGCACTGGACGATGCCTACGCCACCGGCAGTTCGATCATGCCGCAGAAGAAAAACCCGGACATCGCCGAACTGGCCCGGGGAAAGGCTGGCCGCTTGATCGGCAACCTGACCGGCCTGCTGTCGACGCTCAAATCCCTGCCGCTGTCCTACAACCGTGACTTGAGCGAAGACAAGAACGGCGTGCTCGACAGCGTCGACACTCTGCTGCTGGTGCTGCCGGCCATGGCCGGGATGGTCGCGACCATGAAGGTCAATGTCGAAGAACTGCGCCGTCAGGCACCGCTGGGTTTCACCCTCGCCACCGAAGTCGCCGACTGGTTGGCGGTGCGCGGCGTGCCGTTCAAGGAAGCGCATGAAATCACCGGCGCATTGGTCCAGGCCTGTGAGAAACATGACATCGAACTGTGGGAAGCCTCGCCGGCGCTGCTGGCCGAGATCGATCCGCGCCTGACGCCTGAGGTGCGCGAGAGCCTGACCCTCGAAGCGGCTATTACCGCCCGCAGTGGCTGGGGTGGCACCGCACCGCAACAGGTGCGCGAACAGATCGGCCGACTGAAAACCGCCCTTGTCGCGCAGCAAGCGTGGACCGAGAACTATCAGGGCTTCCGTCTCTGAATTAGAGCGCAAAACCTGTAGGAGCGAAGCTTGCTCGCGAAAGCGGTGTGTCAGTCAAAACTGATTGCACTGACCCACCGCTTTCGCGAGCAAGCATCGCTCCTACAGGGATCAAGACCAGAACACGGAGAACCAACATGAGCCAGACACAGGCAGAACGACTCCAGGCGGAGCGCAAACTGGCGGAAAACCAGTTCGATATCACCCAGTACCAACACGTGCCACGGCGTTACTACGGGCGGATTTTCTTCGCCAGCGTCATCGTCATTGCGATTATTGGCCTGGTACGGGCCTTCGCCGAAGGCAAGATCGAATGGTCGTACATCGGCCAATTCCTCACGTCGCAAGCGATCATGTGGGGCTTGCTCAACACCATCGTCATGGCGGTGCTGGCGATGGCGCTGGGCATTGTCTTCGGGGTGATCACGGCAATCATGCGCATGTCGGCCAACCCGATCCTGCGCTATGTGGCGCTGACCTACACCTGGCTGTTCCGTGGCACGCCGCTGATCCTGCAGCTGTTGCTGTGGTTCAACCTGGCGCTGATCTTCCCCACCATCGGCATCCCCGGCCTGTTCGAAATGGACACCGTGAGCCTGATGACGCCCTTCGTAGCCGCCCTCCTCGGCCTGAGCATCAACCAGGGCGCCTATACCGCCGAAGTGGTGCGTGCCGGCCTGTTGTCGGTGGACACCGGCCAGTACGAAGCCGCCAAGTCGATCGGCATGCCGCGCTTGCAAGCGCTGCGCCGGATCATCCTGCCCCAGGCCATGCGGATCATCATTCCGCCGGTCGGTAACGAATTCATCGGCATGGTGAAAATGACCTCCCTGGCGAGCGTCATCCAGTACTCGGAACTGCTCTACAACGCGCAGAACATCTACTACGCCAACGCCCGCGTGATGGAGCTGCTGATCGTCGCCGGTATCTGGTACCTGGCCACCGTCACCGTCCTGTCCTTCGGTCAAAGCCGTCTGGAGCGTCGTTTCGCTCGCGGCGCCGGCAAGCGTTCTTGAGGAGCCCAATATGAGAAGCATCGTCAAGGCCGTGAGCCTGAACAAGTATTACGACCATTTCCACGCGCTCAAGGACATCAACATCGAAGTCGAGCAAGGCGAAGTGCTGTGCATCATCGGCCCGTCCGGCTCCGGCAAAAGCACCCTGCTGCGCTGCGTCAATCAGCTGGAAAAAATCGACAAGGGCGGCCTGTGGGTCGACGGCGAACTGGTGGGTTACCGGATCGTCGGCAACAAACTGCACGAGCTCAACGAGTCGCAGATCGCCCGTCAGCGCCTGGCCACCGGCATGGTGTTCCAGCGTTTCAACCTGTTCCCGCACATGACTGTGCTGCAAAACATCATCGAAGGGCCGTGCCAGGTACTCAAGCGTTCGCCCAAAGAGGCGCACGAAGAAGCCGTGGAACTGCTCGCTCGCGTCGGCCTGGCCGACAAGCGCAACAGCTACCCGATCGAATTGTCGGGTGGGCAGCAACAACGTGTCGCCATTGCCCGTGCATTGGCCATGCGCCCCAAGCTGATGCTGTTCGATGAACCCACTTCGGCACTCGACCCGGAACTGGTCGGAGAGGTGCTGTCGGTGATGCGCGATCTGGCGCAAACCGGCATGACCATGATCGTCGTCACCCATGAACTGGGCTTCGCTCGCGAGGTTTCCAACCGCATGGTGTTCATGGACGGCGGGCAGATCGTGGAGGCTGGAAGCCCCGAAGAAATACTAATAAGTCCGCAAAACCCACGCACCCAAAGCTTCATTTCTGCCGTTCGAACCTAAGGGCCGTGCTTGGAAAACAAGAGCCGCCTAACAACACTCATAAGAGAACGACCATGAAGAACCTAGTCATCCCAGCAGTACTTGCCAGCGTCCTGGCATCCGGTTTCGCCTTCGCTGCCGAGTTGCCGGCCAGCATCAAGGACAAGGGCGAGATCGTGGTAGCGATCATGCCGAACTATCCGCCGATGGATTTCAAGGACCCGGCCACCAACACCCTTACAGGCCTTGACTATGACCTGGGCAACGCCCTGGCCGAACGTCTGGGCGTGAAGATCAAATGGCAGGAAACCGGCTTCGAGCAAATGATCAACGCGCTCACGACCGATCGCGTAGACATGGTGCTCTCGGGCATGACCGACACCGCCGAGCGTCAGGCCAGCGTGACTTTTGTCGACTACTTCACCAGCGGTCCGCAGTTCTACACCTTGCAGAAAAACAAGGACACCAACGAGATCGTCGACTTGTGCGGCAAGAAAGTCGGCACCAGCCGCCGTACCACCTTCCCGGCGGAAATCGCCGCGTGGAGCAAGGAAAACTGCGAAGCCGCCGGCAAACCCGCGATCAACGTGATCGGCACCGAAGGCTCGGCCGACGCCCGTGCGCAACTGCGTCAGAGCCGTATCGACGCGGCCATGCAAGGCAGCGAAACCCTGCCGTACCTCAAGACCCAGGAAAAGGACATGTACAAAACCGTGGGCCTGCCGATCTCCAAGCAGTTCTCGGG
This sequence comes from Pseudomonas sp. DF5, assembly GCF_058148225.1. Classification (NCBI taxonomy): domain Bacteria; kingdom Pseudomonadati; phylum Pseudomonadota; class Gammaproteobacteria; order Pseudomonadales; family Pseudomonadaceae; genus Pseudomonas; species Pseudomonas sp. DF5. The sequence goes on along the minus strand of NZ_JBYVYM010000029.1, from coordinate 38,107 downwards.
CATGGGTGTGAGCAAGAAAAAAACTGAGCTGAGCGAAGCGGTGAAAGTCGCGTTGCAAAGCATGATCGATGACGGCAGCTACCAGGCGATCCTGAAGAAATGGGACCTGGAACTGGGCGCGATCAAGACCGTGACCATTAACGCCGGCAAGTAATGCTTGCCCTGTAGGAGCGAGGCTTGCCCGCGAAGAGGCCCTGCCAGTCAACTTTGACGTTGAATGACACACCGCTTTCGCGAGCAAGCTTCGCTCCTACAGGGTCTGTGTTTTATCTATGGATGAAGGGAGCGCCACGATGTCCTCCTCGCTGCAACCCACCTGGCCCGACCAGCACCAGGCCTGCCTCGCCCTGGCCTTCGACCTCGATGGCCCCACTGGCGATGCCATGCTCAACGGCTCGATCTGGCGCAAGCCCGAGTATTTCGGTTTCGGCGGTTACGGCCCCTATCGGGCGCTGCCGCGGATTCTCGATCTGCTGGATGAGTTCCGCATCCCGACCACGTTTTTCGTCCCGGCCTGGGTCGTGGAGAACTGGCCGAAACAGTGCCAGGCGATTGTCGAGCGCGGGCATGAAGTCGCCTATCACGGCTACAAACACGAATCTTTTTACGCCCTGACGCTGGAGCAGCAGAAGGACGTGATGCACAAATCCCGCGAGGTGTTCTGGAAGTACCTGAACATCCGCGCTGAAGGTTTCCGCACGCCATCGGGCGACTGGCGGGCCGAAACGCCGGCCATGCTGGTGGAAGCCGGCGTGACCTATTCCAGCAGCATGCGCGGCGATGATCGGCCCTACCTGGTCAAGGTGCCGGGCTTCGATACACCACTGGTGGAAATCCCCGGCCGCTGGGAAATGGACGACTACGCCTCCCTCGCCTACACCCGCGCACCGGACTTCCCTTGCGGGCTGGACCGAACCGCCAGCTACGAACTGACCCTCGATAACTGGTGCCGCGAGTTCGATGGCGCCATGGCTGAAGGGCTGTGCCTGACCACCCTGTTCCACCCCAAGATCACCGGCAAACCTGGGCGCATCCTGCTCCTGGAAAAGCTCTTCGAACACATGCGCCAACGCGATGACGTGTGGTTCGCCACCTGCCGCGATGTCGCCCACTGGTGGCTGAAGGAGCATCACCATGGCTGATTCCATTGTCTGGCCCAACGGCAATCGCTGCGCCGTGGTGCTGACCGTCGATTACAACGATATCCACGGCATCCTTACCCAGGCGCCGGAAGTCGCCGGGCGCGACAAGACCTTGTCGGTGTGGCGCTACGGCACCCAGCGCGGGGTCGAGCGTTTGCTTGGGTTGTTCGAAGAGCTGGGGGTTTCCAGCAGCTGGTTCGTGCCCGGCATCGTCGCCGAGGAAAACCCGCAACACCTCCGGGCGATCCAGGCCGGTGGGCACGAGATTGCCTGCGCCGGCTATCGCCATCAGCACTACGACAACCTGACCCTGGCCGAGCAAAGCGCCGAAATCGCCAAGGGCTGCGCGGCCTTGAACGCGTTGACCGGCCAGCGTCCGACAGGCTTTCGCATCCCGGCCGGCAATGGCGCACCGGGCTTCATCGAGGCGTTGCGCGAGCACGGTATCCGTTGGTCCTCGTCATGGCGCGGCGATGATTTACCCTTCGCCCACCCGACGGCTCCCGAGGTGATCGAGTTGCCGTTGCACTACGAACTGGAGGACGAACCCTACTTCGCCTTCAATCTCAGCCCGGCGGTGCCGCCGGCGCAATCGCGCATCGCCTCTTACAGCCACACGCTGGGGAACCTGCAAATGGACTTCGCCGGGTTCCACCGGTTCGGGCTGTGTTATGTGCTGCGGCTGCACCCGGAAATCATCGCCACGCCAGGGCGGATTGGCGTGTTGCGTGAATTGCTGCAAAGCATCCGCCAGCATGACGATGTATGGATTGCCACCGGTGCCGAGGTTGCCCAATGGTGGGCAGAGTCGGCGGCGCCGGTGACCGAGGATCATCCGGCGGCTGTATACGAACGCCATTATCGGAACTATGGCGTATGAACGATCAGGATGGGGTTATGCGAATGGCCCGGTTGGCGCAGTTTTGCGTCGATACGCGCTTCGAAGATTTACCCGCCGCATTGGTGGAGCAAGCCAAGCGGCACATTCTCGACACCTTCGGCGCAGCCCTGGCCGGGGCTGGCAGCGATGTGGCGAAACAGGCGCGTCAGGTGTTCAAGGGTGAAGCCGGCAGCACGCTGGTCTGGGGCGCTGGTCAGCGAGTCGGCGCGGCGCAAGCCGCCATGCTCAACGGTATCGCCGCGCATGCCCTGGAGCTGGACGACACCGGCGGCTGCGACCATTCCGGCGCGGTGGTGCTGCCAGCGGTGATGGCGGCGTTGTCGATGTCAGAGTTATCGGTTTCTGAAGCGTCCGTGGACGGCCGTGAACTGATCACAGCAGTGGTGATCGGCTACGAAATCGGCCGTCGGGTGCTCGAAGCCTGCGGCAGTTACTCGGCCCATAACGGCGCCGGCTGGCACTCCACGGCGACGTGCGGAGTGTTTGGCGCGGCGGCGGCCAGTGCACGGATTCTGGGGCTGGATGCACAACAAACCTTGTCGGCACTGGGCATCGCCGGCAGTTTCAGCGGTGGTTTGTGGGCGTTTATTCATGACGGCTCGCAAAGCAAAAGACTCCACAGCGGACGCGCCGCCGAAGGTGGATTGCTGGCTGCGCGGTTTGCTCAACAAGGCATCACCGGGCCGACAAAACTGTTCGATGATGTCTGGGGCGGTTTCCTCAAGACCCTCGCGGCGGACACCGCCGTGCCCGAGGCGTTGGACGCTGAACTGGGCCGGGTCTGGAAACTCGCCCGCTGCTCGATCAAGCCTTATGCGGCCTGCCGAGGGACCCATTCGGCGATCGATGCATTGGGCCTGTTGCTCGGTCAATTGCAGATCAGCGTCGATCAGGTCGAGGATATTCAGGTGTCGCTGTGCGGATTCCTTCAGGACATGTGTGGCGCTCAGGACGTCAGCACGTTGCCAGCGGCGCAGATGAGCCTGCGTTATGCCCTAGCGGCCCGGTTGCTCCATGGGCATTGCCGATTGGAAGCCTACGACGATGAACAGCGCCGCCACCCGCGGATTGTGCACTGGATGTCGCGTATTCGCCTTGAAGTCGACCCGCAACTGTCCGAGGATGGCGAGCCTGTCGTCAGCGTGCGGACCGTGGACGGTCGGCAAGCAAGCCTGTGCGTTGAGGTGCCGTTGGGCGCGCCGGGCAATCCGCTGAGTGATGCGGCGCTGGAGGAGAAATTCTTCAGCCTGGCCGGGCGGGTGATGCCGCGCCAGCAGGCAAAAGAGCTGCTGGAGCAGTTGTGGCGGCTGGAAGAGCTGGAATCGGTTAGGGCGCTTGATCGGTGGCTGAGTTGAGTCTTGTGTTGCCTGGTCCGATCTCTTCGCGGGCAAGTCGGATCGCCGCCCGCTCGCTCCAGGTTTGGTGTCGACTCGCAAACCGTGTAGGAGCGAGGCTTGCCCGCGAATGGCAGCAACCCGGTATCACGCCAAGCACCACAGAATCTGAATAAGGACATTTGCCCCATCGTGGCCACTTACTCCCTCGTTATCCGCCGGCTGATGATCTGCTCGCTGACCATTGTCGTCAGCCGCGCCATCACCAGTCCGTTGCTCACGCTGTTCCTGAGCACCAAGCTCGGCCTCAACCAGCAAGACGTCGGCTTGTTGCTCGGCATTGCGGTGTTCATCGCCACCCTGCTCGCGCTCTATGGTGGTTACATCATTGATCGCCTGGAAAAACGGCGGCTGTTGATCCTGGCCATGCTCTCCAGCGCCATCGGCTTCGTGCTGCTGACCTTTGCCGAAAACCTCTACCTGACCACCGCGACCCTGGTGATCACCGAAACCGCCTCGGCGCTGTTTCTGATCGGGTCCAAGGCGATTCTCAGCGACAACCTGCCCATGGGCCAACGCGCCAAGGCTTTTTCGCTGCGCTACACCCTGACCAACATCGGCTACGCCACCGGCCCGATGCTCGGCGTGGTGATCGCCGGCGTGTACCCGATTGCCCCGTTCCTGATCGCCGGCGGCATCGCGTTCTTCAGCATTTTCCTGATGAGCGGGATTCCCAAAGACCCGGCCCAGGTACCCGCCATCGGTCAGCCGCAAAACTTTCTCAAGACCCTGGTCACCCTGAAAAACGACCGCACGCTGATCATGTTCACCTGCGGCTGCCTGCTCAGCACCGTGGTCCACGGGCGTTTTACCTTGTACCTGTCGCAATACCTGCTGGTGACCCATGATTCCAAACGCGCGCTGGAAACCATGGCTGCCCTGCTCGCCTGCAACGCCATCAGCGTGATCCTGCTGCAATACCAGATCGGCCGGTTTCTCAAACGCGAACAATTGCGTTACTGGATTGTCGGCGGCAGCAGCCTGTTCATCCTCGGCTTGATCGGTTTCAGCCTGGCCGACAGCCTGGTGAGCTGGTGCATCGCAATGTTCATTTTCACCCTCGGCGAAATGATCATTTACCCGGCCGAATTCCTCTTCGTCGACACCCTGGCCCCGGAAGAACTGCGCGGCAGTTACTACGGCGCGCAGAATCTTGCGGCCCTCGGCGGCGCACTGAGCCCGGTGATCTGCGGCTTCCTGCTGATGCACACGCCCGCGCCCACCATGTTCTATGCCCTGAGCGCGTTGACGGCGATGGGCGGTTTTCTCTGTTTCATGAGTGGTCGACGCGTCGCGATACTGCAAAAATAATGCATTGAAACTGCGTTAATATGAATTTGTCAGCATCAGCAATGATCGGCACACTGTGCGCCGTTCCTCCCCCAATAGTTGGAACCACTTCAAGGGCTTTCCGGGTATCCGGACAAGCCTTTTTTTTGCCCTGGTTTTTATCAAAGGATCGATGTTCGTCATGCTCGCTCGCTGGTTCCCCGCCGCCGTCAACACCCGCCCCTCCGAATGGAGCCGTGCCGCCATCGGCATGGCCATGGGGACGATGTTCAGCGTCTGGGTCTGCTCCCAGGTATTCGGCATCGAAGTCGCGCAGCACCTGATCGGACCGCTGGGTGCCTCGGCGGTGCTGCTGTTTGCGGTGTCTTCCGGCGCGCTGGCGCAACCCTGGTCGATACTCGGCGGTTACTTGAGCGCCGGGGTGGTCGCGCTGCTGGTCGCTCACGTGCTGGGCCGAACGCTTGGCAGCGCGTGCCTCGCCGCGGGCATGGCGCTGATTCTGATGTGCTGGCTGCGTTGCCTGCACCCACCGGCGGGGGCACTGGCACTGCTGTTGGTACTGGCCGACCCGGCGACCATCGCCCTGGACTGGAAAGCCCTCGGCCCGGTGATGCTCAGCGGCTCGACGATGCTGCTCAGCGCGTTGGCGTACAACAACCTGACGCGCATTCGTTACCCCAAGCGTCCCGCCGAACCGGCCCCCCTCATGCCCGCGCCCGACAGCCAGGCGATCACCGCCGAAGATCTGCGACGGGCACTCGCCGACATGGAGGCCTTCTACGATGTCACTCCTGAAGACCTCGAGCAGTTGATTCATGCCAGTGAGTTGCATGCGAAGCGGCGCAGTATCGGCGAGGTCTTGTCTCGTTGCACATAGCCCGACACGGCGACCAATGGTCGAGCCGTTAGCTTGCCAGCTGGGCATCTGCGGCTAGAGTCAAACGGGTACCGCACAGAGATGTCTGCCTTTCACTACGAATTCTGGCTCGCCGTAAAGTCCAGTAGCGATGACACAGGAAGTCTGGCTATGGAGAAACACTCACTGTTGGTGAGTGGCGACGCTGCCTTCGCGCTTTGACAGAACCGCACCTCCGCAGGAAAACAACGCGTAACTCTTCGCGAGCATCGCTGTTCGCGAATGCTCCGGGTACTCGCGCGATTCTGTTGTTCTCTGCTCCGCCGGCCCTCTGGCTCTGGTGGTTTCGAAACCGTTTTTTCGAAATCCGAGAGAGGGATATTTCATGAACGACCCAGTGCTGAAAATGCTGCTAGAACCCGAGTTCGACGCTCGGACCCGGCATCATCTGACTTTGCGCAACTACATGGATTTAACCATCTATCGCATGCGCCAAATCGTCGAGGCAGGCCTGATCTCCAACGATATATGGCTCGGTCAGGCCCGCCAGTCAGACTTCCGACAGATGTGTCATTACCTCGGCATCATCGGCGCCTTTGACTACGCGATGTACGCCGCGATCGTCGACCACATGATTGCCGGCAACGCGTTGTTCGCTCAGGGCAGTGCAGAGCAAGTTGCGCAATATCGGCCGGAAATCATTGAGATGAACAAGGTGTACGCCTTCTGCTGCACCGAGATCAGCAGCGGCTCCGATGTGCGCAATCTGCAAACCACCGTCACCCACGACCGGGTGAACCAGTGCCTGATCCTGCACACGCCCTCGCCGGCTGCCAGTAAATTCTGGATCGGCAATGCGCTGTACGCAGCACAGGTAGCCATGGTGCTGGCGCGCTTGACTGTCGATGGCAAGGATGAGGGATTGCATTGGTTCCGAGTACCGATCCGCGACCAGGAAAATGGTCCGCTGCGGACCGGCGTCAAGGTCATGGCCTGCGATCCGAAAGGCGGGATCCACGCCAATCAAGTGGCCGGCATTCGTTTCTGCGAAATGAAGCTGCCGCTGGAGGCAATGATGCATCGCCACGCCCGGTTCACCGATCAAGGGCAATTTACCAGCGACGTTGCCAAAGAAAGGCGTGCGACCTGTGCCATGGAAACGTTCATTCAGGAGCGCGTTTTTTTGCTGTCCGCGGCTCGTGGCGGCGCAGGGCTATGTGCTCATTTGGCGTACCGTTTTGCCTGTCATCGACTGGTCAAAACCGAAGCAGGCAGCGAACCACTGCTGGCCAAGTCGCTGATCCGGCAACGACTGTATGTCGAACAACTGAAGGCCCTCGCACTGAAATTGTTGGAACAGTCGATTCTGTCGCACTTCGAGGCGCTGTGGGGGCAGCCTGACAAGCGCAAAGAGCTGCATATCCTCGCGGCCATTGCCAAAAGCGTCGGCACCTGGATCGGGCTGGACGTCATGCGCATGTGCCGGGAGCTTTGCGGGTCTCAGGGTTTTCACCATCACAACCTGATCGTCACGTTAACCACAGATTGCGAAATCAGTATTACCTTCGCCGGTGACAACAGTGTCATGGCCTATCAAGTAGCGAAGGATGCCGTGACCCGTCCGCGGTTTGCCTCGCGGCCTGCCAGGAACATAGCTCAGGTTGTTGAAAAGACGATTGTCGAGCGATGCATCAAGCCAAGTGAAGTCTCCCATGCCCAAGCGCTGGCCCTGACTCACGCCCGGGCTCTCGACCTGATCATCGGTGAAGTGGAACGCAATCAGCTGATTTCGCCGGACATTCTTGATGACCTTATCAAACTGTCTGTATGGGGGCTGAACGAAGGTGGGCTGACAACCGACAGCGCCAAGTTGAACAGCCACGCCACTGAAGACCGGCTTGCGCAGTTGGCCACGTTGCTGGAACCGCCTGAGGAACTACTGCGCAGCGCACCAATCGACAAGCCGGACTACATCAAGCAATTCACCGCCGCCTTGTATGAGGAGCAATGAATATGGACAGTCAACCGCTGCTCGACTTTACCCATCGCGAGACTGTCCGCGATCCCTACCCCGCCTATGCCTGGCTGCGTGAGAATCAACCGGTGTATTGGTGCCCTCACTTCAACGCCTGGTTTTTGACCCGGTATAGCGACGTGTTCGCTGCGCAAGCAGACACCAAACGCTATTCCTCAAACCGCATGCAACAACTGGTCGATGCCCAAGTGCCGCGTGAAAAACGCGCGCAACTGGCAAGGTTCGTCAAACTCGCGTCCGAATGGATGTACTCACAGGATGATCAACCCCACAAGGACAGTCGCCATCTGCTGGGCAAAGCGTTCACCCCGCGCAACATTGACGCCTTGCGACAAATTATTCAGGAGATTACCGACAGAGAATTTTCCACACTCGAAACACAAACGGATTTGATGGACAAACTGTTCAACCGTGTTCCGGCACTTATCCTCGCCCATCTCTATGGCATCCCTCGCGAGGACGCGCTGAAGCTCAGGCGCTGGACAGATTGCATTCTGATTTTCCTGGTCGGCAGCCTCGATCCGGAATTTGGTCCTGAGCAAGCGCTGAAAGGCGTTGAAGAGATGTACGGCTATTTCGCTGAGGTCATCAAGCAGCGTCGAGAACAGCCCAACGACGATCTGGTCAGTCGGGTGCTTGAGGCCTGTGCTGACAACGATTCGAGTACAGATCAAGTGCTGGCACAGATCGTTTTCATCCTGGTGGCAGGCTACACCACCAGCGCAGATCAGCTGTGCATCGGTTTGCTGCACTTGCTTCAGCATCCCGGACAACTGAACAGCCTCAGGGAAGACCTGGACCTGATGAAACCGGCTATCGAAGAGATGCTGCGCTTCGATTCGGCTGGCTCATTCAGTCATCGGGTGCTCAAGGAAGACGTCACGATCGACGGTGTCACGATGAAGCAAGGCGATTTGGTTTACCTGATGCGCGCCTCCGCCAATCGAGATCCTGCAAGGTTTCCTGACCCCGACCACTTCGATATTCACCGCCAGCCCAACCATCACCTGGCGTTTGGTGTGGGTCCGCACTTTTGCATGGGCACAGCGCTATTCCGCCTGGAAGCCGAGATTGTTTTCACTTCGCTGTTCAAGCGTTTTCCCGATTTGAAACTGATTGAAGGCCGGCCGGCCATCTGGCGTACCAACAATCTGCAATTTCGTGGGCTGAAAACACTGCCCATCGATCTGGGCAAAGGAGTTGAGCAATGAAAATCCAACGTGTTTTTTCGCAAGCGCCGTGGGAGAAAATTGCCGGCTACTGCAGGGCAATACGGGTGGGTGAACGGATTTTGATGGGCGGCACCGTAGCGTTCGATAAAAAGGGCAAGCCCTTCAAACCGGGTAACGCGTATAAGCAGACTCGGCGTTGCCTGGAGATCATTGAAAACTCCATTAAACAGCTAGGCGTAGATCGGCGAAGTATTATCGGGATTCGCATCTACACCACCAGCATGGAGTTCTGGCCGGATATCGCCAGAGCGCACAAGAAGTTTTTCAAGGGGCACCCGCCGACGTTGATGTGCCTGGCGGTCAGCGAATTGATCAGTGAGGAATATGTGGTCGAACTCACTACCGAGGCAACGGCCTGCAAGGTCAAGCTATGACAGCCCTTCAGCAAGATTCAGGCCCCACCGTCGAAAATGCCAGAACTGCGCTGCGCGAGTTGATGGTCGTCCGCGTTCGCGATCTGTCGATCAATAGCCATGGGCGGCGGCTGCCTCTACGGCTCTATACCCCCGCCGGCCCCGGTCCCTTCCCCGTATTGATGTTTTTCCACGGCGGCGGCTGGGTCACCGGCGATCTGGACACCCACGACGGCTTTTGCCGGCATATGTGCGAGTGGGCGGGCTGCACCGTGGTGGCCGTGGACTACGCCCGGCCTCCGGAACATGTGTTCCCGGCCGCAGTGGAAGATTGCTGCGCGGCCACGGACTGGGTTGTCGAACAACGGGCGAGCCTGGAGCTGGACACTTCACGAATTGCGGTGGCCGGCGGCGGTTCAGGTGGCGGACTGGCGGCAGTCATTTGCCAATGGGCCAGCGAACAAGGTAAGCCGCAGATCATGTTCCAACTGCTGCTTTATCCCTTGCTCGACTGCCTGGCCCAAAACCCTTCCCACATGGATTTTGCTGAAGGGTATGGGCTGACCGCAGAAATGCTCGAGTGGTACATCGAACACTATGTGCCGTCAGGTACGTCCCGCGCCGATCCGAGGCTTTCCCCGCTACGCAGCAAAAAACTGCATGGTTTGCCATCGGCGTTGATCATCACCTCAGAGTTTGACGTATTGCGCGATGAAGGCCGAGCCTATGCAACTCGGCTCAAGGAGGCCGGTGTGCCGGTACAGCACAAAGAGTACCCGGGCATGCTCCATGGCTTTATAAATTACCCAGCGGCTTACGATGACGCTAAACAGGCGCTGCTTTTTTGCGCCCAGACGCTGCACGCGCAATTTCGCGGTGAAGTGCTGACCGGCTGCCTCTGCCCCTCATAGCAGTTGCCGAGCCTCGCAGGCTCGGGAACTTACAGATCGCATCTCGCCACAGGATTCACTAGGCCGCAGACTGCTGCCGCGCCGGCACCGCCAGGCTCACCGCGCGCACTGATGCATCGACACTCAAGCCCAACGTCTTCGCCGTCTGCGCATCGACAATCAAGGTGCCAGCGGCGACCCGCGCCGGGGCTGCAGTAATCCGGCATTCGGCAAACTGGCGGTTGTGAATCAGGTACGTCGCTGCGTGTTCTCCGGGGGTGCCGATGCTCAGTTGCAGCACCTGACTGTCGCGCACCGCACGAATGTCGCCTGTGGCGCATTCGATCAGCGGACCGCCATCAAAGATATCGATGTAGTCCCGATGCTCGAAGCCTTCAGCCTTGAGCATCCCCAGTGCCGGTTCGGTGTTGGGGTGGACGCGGCCGATGACCGCGCGTGCCGCTTCAGGCAACAGGCAGGTCGGCAGCGGAAACTTGGGCATCAGTTCGGCGATGAAGGTTTTGTTGCCAAGGCCCGTGAGGTAGTCGGCGTCGGCGAAATTCATTTTGAAAAAGTGCCGACCCAGACCTTCCCAGAACGGAGAGACGCCCTCTTCGTCCGAATAACCGCGCATCTCCGCGATCACCTTGTCACCGAAGTGCTGACGAAACTCCGCCAGAAACAGGAAGCGCGCCTTGGACAGCAAGCGGCCATTCAGGCCGTTGCGGTGATCGGCGTGCAAAAACAGTGAACACAATTCCGAGTGGCCGGTCATGTCGTTGCCAAGGAACAGCGTCGGCAGTTGCTGATTGATCCCGAGGTTTTTCGACGCGGCGACAAACAGGCCCAGTCGATAGTTGTACCAGGGCTCACGCAGGCCGACAGCGCCCGCCAATGCGCAAATACCGACCGCTTGCTGCTGGTCGTTCTCCAGCACAAACAGGTAGTCGGCATCCGCACGCTCGGCTTCGCCGGCGAAGGTTTTCGCCGCCCATTCCAGGCGATGACTCAAGCGCGCCGCATCGGCCGGCAAGGTGGTCAAACCGGTCCCGGCGCTATGGGCCAGGGCCAACAGTGCCGGCAAATCTGCCGGTGTTGCGGGACGGACGATCATCGCACTTGCTCCTGGGCAGCTTTCGGCTGACGTTCAGATTGACGTTTAGATAGAAAGACTTCGGCCAACATGCAGCGGGCGCTGCCGCCGCCGATGCGTTCGATGGTGTCGATGTTCACCGGCAGCGGCGTGACGTGGGTTTCGATCAAGCGGCGCTGATCGGCATCCAGCGATTTCCAGGCGGTGCGCGACATCACCAGCAAGGGTTCGCCCGCGGTGTTGTGGACTTCCAGCATGTTGCCGGCGAACGACTCCAGTTGCGCCCAGTCCAGGGCGATCACTTTTTTACCGCTGTCTTCCAGCCGTGAGCGCAGCGCCAGGCGTTCTGCCGGGTTAGTGACGGAGGTCAGGCATGCAACGGCCAGCCGAGTACCGACACTCATCATCACGTTGGTGTGATAAATCGGTACGCCCTGACGGTCCAGCGCATTGAAGGCGCACAGCTCATAGCCCAAATGGTCGACCAATTGATCCAGCGCCCGAGCGTGGGTGCGGGTGGAATAGCCGGCATAGCAAATCCGCTGCTCGCGATCCAGCACCATGCTGCCGGTGCCCTCGAGGAACACTTCCTGCTGTTCCAGGCTGGATAGATCCAGCATCTGCTCGACCCGGTATTCGTCCCGCAGCCAGTCGAGCACACCTTTGTCGCGCTCCAGACGGCGGTTGTGGCCCTGCATCGGGTACAGCACCAACGTGCCGTCGGGATGACTGCTCCACCAGTTGTTGGGGAAGATCGAATCGGGGGTATGCGGGGCATCGCGGTCGTTATGCACCAGGACTTCGACGCCGTGGCTGCGCAGCCCGGCGACGTAGCCATCGAACTCTTGCAAGGCCTTGAGCTGTACGTCCTCGGACACCTCGGCCGGGCGCTGGAAACGGTTGTTCGCCGCCGTGTCCTGATTGAACGAGAAACGTGTCGGGCGAATCATCAAAACGGTATTGGTGGTTTGCATGGGCACAGATTCAATGAGGGTTGAGAGGCACTCATTGTCTGTTTCGGCGGCGGAAAAACCCGGTTGTTAAGGGCCGGCGATGTGATGGAAATGGCTGAAAAACGGGGTTGGGTCAGCCGATTCGGCGAGGGCTTGAAAGCAAAAAATCGCAGCCTTCGGCGATGCCTACGGGGGGCGGTGTCATACCTGAAAATGGCGGTAAACACGGTCTCTGTAGCAGCTGCCGAGCCCGCGAGGCTGCGTTCGGCGGCGGAGCCGTCGTGAAGTCAGGCTATACGGTGTTTCAGGAGAACCGCGTATACCGGATTTACGACGGCTCCGCCGCCGAACGCAGCCTCGCGGGCTCGGCAGCTGCTACGGGGCTACGGGGTTATTCCATCGTGGTCTTGACCATCGCCAGTTCCGGATGGCTGACCAGCTTATCAATGTGCAATTCCGGGTCGTCGAACCAGACCTCCGTCAGCACCCGGTAATGCTCCATGTCCCGGCAACGCATGCGCAGGCTGTAGTCGAATGCACCACTGATCAAGCGGCATTCCAGTACCTGCGGACAATTCCGGACCTTGGCCTCAAACGCCTTTTGCGCCGCCCGCCCGCTCTGGTTTGACAACGCCACCAACACCAGCAGTGACAGTCCCGGTGTCAGTTTCTTTTCATCGAGAATCGCGCCGTAGCCACGGATAACCCCGAGCTGTTCGAGCTTGCGCACCCGTTCCAGGCACGGCCTGGGGGTCAGGTGAACGCGCTCGGACAGCTTTTGATAAGTGATGCGCCCTTCATGGCGCAGCACTTCGATGATGGCCTGATCAATACGATCAAGCACAATCGACATATCGCGGATATCCGCCATGTACGTCTTGCCTCACTTCAAACGACCCGATAGAAATTGCTGTAACCGTTCACTCTTTGGCTGGTCGAGGATGGTTGCATCACCTTGCTCCTCGACCCGGCCCTGATGCAAGAACAACACCTGGCTGGACACTTGCCGGGCAAAACCCATTTCGTGGGTCACCATCAACATGGTCCGGCCCTCTTCGGCCAGTGCCTGAATCACCTTCAACACCTCGCCTACCAGTTCCGGATCGAGGGCCGAGGTCGGCTCGTCGAACAACAGAATCTCTGGCTCCACGGCTAACGCCCGGGCAATCGCGACGCGCTGTTGCTGGCCGCCGGACAGAAACGCCGGGTATTGATCGGCCACTCGTTGCGGCAAACCGACCTTGTCCAGATACGCCCGCGCACTGTCTTCAGCGGCCTTGCGGCTGACACCCAGCACCCGACACGGCGCCAGTATGATGTTTTCCAGTACGGTCAGATGACTCCACAGATTGAAATGCTGGAACACCATCGCCAGGCGTGTGCGCAAGCGCTGCAACTGCGCCGGGTTGGCGACGCGCATGCCACCCGCACCCGGGCGGGTGATGATGTGCTCGCCGTCCAGCACGATGGCGCCTTCGTCCGCCCGCTCCAGAAAATTGATGCAGCGCAGCATGGTGCTTTTACCCGAGCCGCTGGCGCCGATCATGCTCACCACATCGCCGGCCCGCGCGTTCAACGAGACGCCCTTGAGCACTTCATTGTCACCAAAACGTTTGTACAGATTTTCAACCGTGAGTTTGTACATGCATAAGTCTCCTGCAGCAGCGCCGGCCTCGGCGCTGCTCTGGATGAAAAGAGGAATTAGTGCGCCGGCCCGAGGAAGCTCAACCAGCGCTTCTCCGCCAGACGGAACGCGCCAACCAGACCGAACGACAACGCGAGGTACAACAGGCCGGCAATACCGAAAGCCTGAAAGGTCATGAACGTCGCGGCATTGGCGTCCCGGGCGATTTTGAGAATGTCGGGAATGGTTGCGGTGAACGCCACCGATGTGGCGTGCAACATCAGGATCACTTCGTTGCTGTAATACGGCAGTGCCCGGCGCAAGGCCGACGGCAGGATCAGCCGCAGATACAGGCGCCAGCCGCTCAAGCCGTACGCATGGGCCGCCTCGATTTCGCCGTAAGGAATGCTGCGAATCGCTCCGGCGAAGATCTCTACGGTATAGGCGCAGGTGTTGAACGTGAACGCCAGCAACGTGCAATTCATCGCATCGCGAAAGAACGCTTCGAGCAGCGGTTGCGAGCGGACCACGGCGATGCCGTAAATCCCGCTGTAGCAAATCAGCAGCTGGATATACAGCGGCGTGCCGCGAAACACATAAGTGAACAGCTGAACCGGCCACCGCAGCAGGCCCCAGCGCGAGGTTCGAAGGATCGCCAGGGGCAGCGAGAGGAAGAACCCCATCACGATGCTCGCCACCAGCAGCCACAAGGTCATCGCCAATCCGGTGAGGCTATAGCCGTCGCTGAACAGAAAGGGTTTCCAGTATTCGGCAATCAACTCGATCATCGCGCCATCCCCCGCACGCCCTGGTTATAACGTCGCTCAAGCACGCGCAAAACGTAGTTCGACGCACTGGTAATCAACAGATACAGCGCGCCTGCCAGCAGCAGGAAATCGAGCATGTTGAAGGTGCTTTTACCGGCTTCCTGAGCCACCTTGACCAGGTCCGACAACCCGATGATCGACACCAGCGCCGTGGCCTTGAGCAGCACCAGCCAGTTGTTGCCCAGGCTCGGCAAGGCGAACCGCATCATCTGCGGGAACACCACGAAGCGAAAACGCTGCCAGCGGCTCAAGCCAAAGCACGCGGCGGCTTCCTGCTGGCCGCTTGGCACGCTGAGGATCGCCCCGCGAAAGGTCTCGGTGAAATACGCGCCGTAGATGAAGCCGAGGGTGACAATGCCGGCTACAAACGGATCGATCTCCATGTATGGCCAGCCCATAGCCTCGGTCAGGCTGCTCAGCCCACCTTGCAGGCTGTAGAAAATCAGCAACATCAGCACCAGGTCCGGCACGCCGCGAATCAGCGTTGTGTAGAAAGTCGCGGGCAGGTTCAACAGCTTCAGCGGCGACAGCTTGGCCGCCGCGCCGAGCAGCCCCAGCGCCATGCTCACCAGCAGTGACAGCGCCGACAGTTTTAGGGTGACCCAGGTGCCATGCAGCAACAATGGGCCATAGCCTTGCAGGGCCGAAAGATCGACCCCGATCAGATTCAGGAAGGAATTCACGCCAGTCACCTGTCTTGAGGCGCCCGCTTGCAAGCGCTGCGCCTGTTACCAGGACGCAGCGTTCGGGGCGCGAGGATCAGTTGTTGTAGAGGTCCAGATCGCCGAAATGCTTCTGCTGGATCTGCGCGTAGATGCCCTTTTCACGCAGAGCCTTGATGGCGGCGTTGAGCATGCCTTTGAGTTCTTCGTTGTCCTTGCGCACGCCAATGGCGATTTCCGATGGCACCAGCGGGTCGCTGATGCCTTCGCTGTTCTTGAAGTCCGCCCCTTGCGGCGACGTCAGGAAGCTCATCTGCGCTTGCAGCTTGTCCTGGATCGAGGCATCGAGACGCCCGTAAACCAGGTCGGCGTAGACCTGATCCTGGTTCTGATAAGCGCGCAACTTCACGCCGCCCGGCGCCAGTTTGGCCTTGGCGTAGGTTTCCTGAATCGTGCCCTGCATGTAACCGATGGTCTTGCCCTGCAGCGATTCGGCGGTGGGCAACAAACCGGAATCCTTGCGGGTGACGATGGCGGTCGGCCCGGCATACAGGCGATCAGTGAAGTCGATCTGTTTTTTACGTGCGTCGGTCACGGTCATCGACGATTCGATCGCGTCGAACTTGCCCGCCTTGAGCGCCGGAATCAACCCGTCGAAGTCATTGCTGACCCACACACACTTCACTTTCAGCTCGGCGCAAATTGCATTGCCCAGGTCCACGCCGAACCCTTGCACGCCGCCATCGGCGGTGGTGGATTCAAAAGGCGGATAACTGGGGTTGACGCCAAAGCGCAGCTCTTTCCACTCCTTGGCGCTGGCACCGGTGGAGCAGCACAGCAAAGCCAGTGCCGGTAAGGTCAGCCATTTGATGTTCATCTTCTAAGGTCCCGGATTATTTGGATTTATCGCGGATTGGCGCCTGCGCCGCACCACACTTTTTGACAGGGGCAGAGAGTCGATGCGGCATTCACCGCAGCCGTATTTGTTGTTGTTTTCAACCGGCTTGGGCCAGTCGTCGGGGTGCAGTCCATTCCAGGCGCTTGATCGCAAGTGCTTGAAATGGACCGTCAGAATGCCAATTGCCAGGACGGCACGGGTGTCGTAAGCCCCTGTCCAGACAGCTCAACTGCGCTGAACGAAGGGCTTTCACAGCCGATCCTGTCGTTGATTGCGCGATGGAGTTAAAGATCAAAGGAAAGAGCAAAAGATCGCAGCCTTTGGCAGCTCCTACGCGCCCTAGGGGGCGCTGCCGCAGGCTGCGATCTTTTGATCTTGCTCTAAGGTAAAAATGCAGACAGAACCTGCACGTATCCCCGTTGTACATCACAAATTTGCACTGTTACGATCCTGCATCGCTCGCACGCGAGCTTCTCTATAAAGAACAATAAAAGCAGGGAGTTAGTGATAGGTGCTTGTTCCCGCCGGACTGCGAAGCGGCCCCAAAAAAGAGACCGCTGCACATCCTGACATCAGTGACTACTTACCCCGGCAAACCGCACCTACTTGTTGGACCCATCTACTTTATCCAGCACCCGGTTCGCCGTGATCTCCGCCACCATGATGCTGTTCGAAATACCCAAAAGCGCGTAACGCGATTCACCCTCCAGATGATCCACCAACTGGTGGACCATCACATCGACCGAGGCCAATGTCTCGACCAGATAAACCGCCAGGGTTTCGGTCGTGGCCTCGGGGTTCACGGAAAACAAGGCACTGCGTGTTCGCGGGGCGGCTTTGATGTCGGCGCTCGATGGGAAATGGAAGTCGAGGGGGCGCTCGGCGGCCTCGTTGAGTTTTTTGGAATCGGTGGATTCGTAAGGGGAAACGTCGTCCGTTTTCGGAGGATTTGGTGTTGGTTTGAACATAGATGGAGCTCCAGGTAATACGTTAAGGAGCCATCACCCTCGCTACCAACGAAGGGTGGCGGCCATACGCAGGTTGGTAGACCGGTTACCTGGTGCAAAACCCGGCGCATCCGAAGATGCCCTACGCATGACCGCCATAAAACAGAAGACGAAAAAAATCTCTGCATTACGTTGCATTATGCGACAGGTAACCGGGCTACCAAACCCGATCGCTGTTCTTCAGCGACGGGGAAACGATAAAACCCAGGCCCAAGGCGCACAAGCCGGCGGATTCTGGCGCAGACGTAGGCAACGACGCAAGGATGTGTAGCCTGAGAGAGTGTCTGGAGATTTCCATTAAACATCGC
Organism: Pseudomonas sp. DF5; assembly: GCF_058148225.1. Taxonomy (NCBI): domain Bacteria; kingdom Pseudomonadati; phylum Pseudomonadota; class Gammaproteobacteria; order Pseudomonadales; family Pseudomonadaceae; genus Pseudomonas; species Pseudomonas sp. DF5. The sequence goes on along the minus strand of NZ_JBYVYM010000029.1, from coordinate 20,642 downwards.
CGTTTAATTGTCACCCGAACTGCGCTATCAAAAAACGGACAGAAAATTGATACGTCTTCGTTTCGGGTCCTTTCCGTTGTTGCTTCCTACCTTCTCCTGGATTATCGGATCTATCGCTAATTCTTCTGAAAAACTGTTATTTCTAACAGGTGCTCGTTTGCTCGTATGGCTCTATCCTCTGCTGTATAACAAAAGCAAGGGAGAGTTGGATTAGCGCCTCTTCAGGCCTGTCTTTTTCACAAGAACAACACGCACCATTTGTTTCATTTTATAAATGGAGTTATCTATCATGACAGACAAAAAAATCGTACTTATCGATGAAGCTCATATGCCATTCAACTTAGAGCGAGTCAGTTTTTGGGATCTGACAGATAGCGATGAAGATTGGCCAACACAAGAACCAAGTCAAGCAGAACAAAATACAAGTCTGCCAACCCTTTCACCGGTTGACTATATACGCAGCCAAAGAAACAGCAATCCCGACCAGCGATATCATTTCCCTCCAGGATTGACAACCGAGCAGGAAATAGCGCGCGCCGAAAATATGCTTGCCAGTATAGGAGATGGCGATGAATTCAGAAGGGAGTTTAATGACTATAAGCGCAAGCATGGATATCAATAACTAAAAGAGAGGAACCAGGTGGCAGACCTATTATTCTGTTTAGATCTGTCACCTGATTGTGAGGCAGCACAAATCCCGTATCAAAAATACAAATATAAAAGGCGCAGCCTATTCCAAGCCGCTCCAAATATTTGTCATTTATCGCAGCAAACAATCAACCCTGGTTTATCCCTCACGTTGCTCACCGCCGTATATTTACACGCTTTCTTCAGCTTTTGAGCGCCCCAGAACATCAACAACCTTTTGAGTCAACAATCCCCAAGCATCGTCAGCGGTTGTTTCTGCCGACCAAACCCTCTTGTCTGCAGACCAGGCGATGAATGCCGATGGCTCTTGCCAGAATGCCGTGGGCGAGCCTGCTCGCTCCTCATTGACAGCCATGCAAATATGCAGGAAGCACCTGCACATATCCCGGTTGTACATCACAAATTTGCACTGTTACGATCCTGCATCGCTCGCGCGCGAGCTTCTCTATAAAGAACAATAAAAGCAGGGAGTTAGTGATGACTGCTCAGGTTTCATCCCCGGGGACACCGTCCATGGATGCCACGCAAAACGAAGTGTTGGCCGAGGTTCGCAATCACATCGGTCACCTGACCCTCAACCGCCCCGCCGGCCTCAACGCCATTACCCTGGACATGGTCCGCAGCCTGCAGCAGCAGCTCGATGCCTGGGCACAGGATCCGCAGGTGCATGCGGTGGTGTTGCGCGGTGCTGGCGAGAAAGCCTTCTGCGCCGGCGGCGATATCCGCTCGCTGTACGACAGCTTCAAAAGCGGCGACACGCTGCACGAAGATTTCTTCGTCGAGGAATACGCCCTCGACCTCACGATCCATCACTACCGCAAACCGGTCCTGGCCTTGATGGACGGCTTTGTCCTGGGCGGCGGCATGGGCCTGGTGCAAGGCGCCGACTTGCGAGTGGTCACCGAGCGTAGCCGCCTGGCGATGCCGGAAGTGGCCATCGGTTATTTCCCGGACGTCGGCGGCAGTTACTTCCTGCCGCGCATTCCCGGTGAGCTGGGCATCTATCTCGGCGTCAGCGGCGTGCAGATCCGCGCCGCCGATGCGCTTTATTGCGGCCTGGCCGACTGGTATCTGGAGAGCGCCAGCCTGGGCGAGCTGGACGAGCGACTCGACCATCTGGAATGGCACGACACCCCGCTCAAGGACCTGCAAGGCGCGCTGGCGAAACTCGCCGTGCAGCAACTGCCGGTAGCGCCGCTGGCGGCGCTGCGGCCGGTCATCGACCACTTCTTCGCCCTGCCCGATGTGCCGAGTATGGTGGAACAACTGCGTGCAGTGACAGTCGCCGACAGCCATGAGTGGGCCATGGCCACCGCCGACTTGCTGGAAAGCCGTTCACCGCTGGCCATGGGCGTGACCCTGGAAATGCTGCGGCGCGGTCGGCACCTGAGCCTGGAACAGTGCTTCGCCCTCGAACTGCACCTGGATCGCCAGTGGTTCGAACGCGGCGACCTGATCGAAGGCGTGCGCGCCTTGCTGATCGACAAAGACAAGAACCCGCGCTGGAACCCGCCGACCTTGCAGGCGCTGGACGCCGAGCACGTCGCGAGTTTTTTCACCGGGTTTGACCAGAGCGGGAGCTGAGCCATGCACGATATCGAATTGAGCGAAGAACAAGTGATGATCCGCGACATGGCCCGGGATTTTGCCCGCGGCGAAATCGCGCCCCACGCACAAGCCTGGGAAAAGGCCGGCTGGATCGATGACGGTCTGGTGGCGAAGATGGGGGAACTGGGGCTGCTGGGCATGGTGGTGCCCGAGGAATGGGGCGGCACCTATGTCGACTACGTGGCCTATGCGCTGGCAGTGGAAGAGATTTCCGCCGGTGACGGCGCCACCGGCGCGCTGATGAGCATCCACAACTCTGTCGGCTGCGGACCGGTGCTCAATTACGGCACCGAAGAACAAAAACAGGAATGGCTGCCGGACCTCGCCAGCGGCCAGGCCATCGGTTGCTTCTGCCTGACCGAACCGCAAGCCGGTTCCGAAGCCCATAACCTGCGCACCCGCGCCGAACTGCGCGACGGTCAGTGGGTGATCAACGGCGCCAAGCAATTCGTCAGCAACGGCAGACGGGCGAAGCTGGCAATCGTTTTCGCGGTGACTGATCCGGAGTTGGGCAAGCGTGGCATCTCGGCATTCCTGGTGCCGACCGAAACAGCGGGGTTCATCGTCGACCGCAGTGAACACAAGATGGGCATCCGCGCTTCCGATACCTGCGCCGTCACCCTGAACAACTGCACCGTCCCTGAAGCCAATTTGCTGGGCGAACGCGGCAAAGGCCTGGCCATCGCCCTCTCCAACCTCGAAGGCGGCCGTATCGGCATCGCTGCGCAAGCCCTGGGCATCGCCCGTGCGGCGTTCGAAGCGGCGCTGGCTTACGCGCGGGATCGGGTGCAGTTCGACAAGCCGATCATCGAACACCAGAGCATCGCCAATATGCTGGCCGACATGCAGACCCGGCTGAACGCCGCACGCCTGTTGATCCTGCACGCCGCGCGCTTGCGCAGTGCCGGCAAGCCGTGCCTGTCGGAGGCTTCACAGGCCAAGCTGTTTGCTTCGGAGATCGCGGAAAAGGTCTGCTCGTCGGCGATCCAGATTCATGGCGGGTATGGGTATCTGGAGGATTACCCGGTGGAGCGTTACTACCGGGATGCGCGGATCACGCAGATTTATGAAGGGTCGAGCGAAATACAGCGGATGGTGATTGCCCGGGAGTTGAAAAACTACCTGGTGTGACCTTTAAAAGCATCGCGGGCAAGCCCGCTCCCACAGTGGTTTCCGGCGTTCACAAATTTTGTATACGCTCGAGAAACCTGTGGGAGCGGGCTTGCCCGCGATGACGTCCGCGAGGACGCCGCATTACTTGCCGACGAACTCCGCCTCACGCTTGGCAATAAACGCCGCCATCCCTTCTTTCTGATCCTGCGTGGCAAACGCTGCATGGAACACCCGGCGCTCAAAACGCACGCCTTCCGACAGGCTGACTTCAAAAGCGCGGTTGACACTTTCCTTGATCATCATCGCAATCGGCAGCGACTTCTTCGCAATCAGCGCCGCGACTTTCAGCGCTTCTTCCACCAGCTCATCCGCCGGCACGATACGCGCCACGATCCCGCAACGCTCCGCTTCCACCGCATCGATCAAGCGCCCGCTCAGGCACATTTCCATGGCCTTGGCCTTGCCCACGGCGCGGGTCAGGCGCTGGGTGCCGCCCATGCCCGGCAATACGCCGAGGTTGATTTCCGGTTGGCCGAATTTTGCATTGTCGCCGGCCAGGATGAAGTCGCACATCAATGCCAGTTCACAGCCACCGCCCAAGGCGAAACCGTTGACCGCGGCAATGATCGGCTTGCGGCGGTTGGCCACGCGATCGCTGTCACTGAACAGGTCGTCGAGGTAGATCTGCGGGTAGGTCAGCTCGGCCATTTCCTTGATGTCGGCACCGGCGGCGAAGGCTTTTTTCGAGCCGGTCAGCACGATGCAACCGATGTTCGAATCGGCTTCCAGGCCATCGAGGGCGTGGTTCAGTTCACTGACGATTTGGGCATTCAACGCGTTCAAGGCTTGCGGACGGTTGAGGGTGATCAGGCCGACACGGCCGTGGGTTTCCAGCAAAATCGTTTCGTAGTTCAGCTCTTTATTGCTCACAGACGGGACTCCTTCTCAAAGATTGCGCGAAATGACCATGCGCTGAATGTCGCTGGTGCCTTCATAGATCTGGCACACCCGCACGTCGCGGTAGATCCGCTCCAGCGGGAAGTCGTTCAGGTAACCGTAACCGCCAAGGGTTTGCAACGCCGAGGAGCAAACCTTTTCGGCCATTTCCGAGGCGAACAGCTTGGCCATCGACGCTTCGACCAGCGCCGGTTTGCCGCTGTCGCGCAATGCCGCCGCGTAATGCACCATCTGCCGGGCCACGGCGATCTGGGTGGCCATGTCGGCCAGGCGGAACGCTACCGCCTGGTGCTCGATGATCGGCTTGCCGAAGCTCTCGCGTTCGCGGGCGTAGTCGCGGGCCGCTTCGAACGCGGCGCGGGCCATGCCCACCGATTGCGAGGCGATACCGACACGCCCGCCTTCAAGGTTGGCCAGGGCGATCTTGTAGCCTTCGCCCTCCTCACCCAGTCGATTGGCCACCGGCACTTTCACATCCTCGAAGAGGATCTGGCAGGTATCGGAGGCATGTTGACCAAGCTTGTCTTCGACCCGCGCGACTTTATAGCCCGGCGAATCGGTGGGCACGATCAGCGCGGTGATCCCGCGTTTGCCGGCACTCGGGTCAGTCACCGCAAACACAATCACCACCCCGGCGTTTTGCCCGGAAGTGATGAACTGCTTGCAGCCGTTGAGCACGTAGTGATCGCCTTCCAGCCGGGCACGAGTTTTCAGGCTGCTGGCATCGGAGCCGGCTTGCGGTTCGGTCAGCGCAAACGCACCGAGCATCGCGCCGCCGGCCAGCGGCTTGAGGAAGCGTTCTTTCTGGTCGTCGTTGCCGAACTTGAGGATCGGCACGCAACCCACCGAGTTGTGCACGCTCATGATGGTCGAGCAGGCGCCGTCGCCGGCAGCGATTTCTTCCAGGGCCATGGCGTAAGCCAGGTATCCGGTGTCACAACCGCCCCACTGTTCCGGCACCAGCATGCCGAAGAAGCCCAGGTCAGCCATCTCGCTGATGGCTTCCTTGGGGAAGCGATGTTCGCGGTCCCATTCGGCGGCGAACGGTTTCAGCCGTTCCTGGGCAAACTGCCGGGCCGCGTCGCTGATCTGAAGTTGTTCGTCGTTGGGGATCATGCCAATTCCTTAAAATTTTGCCTTCGTACAAAATGCCTGTCAGTTGAAACACTGGACCTGTGGGAGCGGGCTTGCCCGCGATGGCGGTTTTCCAGACACCAACGATGTCGTCTGACAGATCGCTATCGCAGGCAAGCCCGCTCCCACAGGGATTGGCGTCAGCCCTTAATACAGGCATTCCACAGCCATGGCCGTTGCTTCGCCGCCGCCGATGCAGATCGCCGCTACGCCACGTTTCAGGCCTTTCTGGCGCAGGGCCGAGAGCAAGGTCACGAGGATCCGCGCGCCGGATGCACCAATCGGGTGGCCCAAGGCACAGGCACCGCCGTGGACGTTGATCTTCTCGTGGGAGATTTCCAGCTTGGTCATGGTCACCAGGCTCACCACGGCGAAGGCTTCGTTGACTTCGAACAACTCGACTTCATCCAGCGACCAGCCGGTTTTCTTCATCAATTTCTTGATCGCGCCCACCGGTGCCACCGGGAACAGCCCCGGGGTGTCGGCGAACGCCGCGTGGCCATGAATCACTGCCAGTGGTTTCAAGCCTTGTTTCTCGGCTTCGGAACGGCGCATCAGCACCAATGCCGCCGCGCCGTCGGAAATCGAACTGGAGTTGGCCGCCGTCACCGTGCCGCCCTCGCGGAACGCCGGTTTCAGCGAAGCGATCTTGTCCAGTTTGGCTTTCGGCGGTTGTTCGTCGTGGCTGATCAGCACTTGCTGTTTGCCGACCGTCACGGTGAGCGGCACGATCTCGGCGTTAAAACTACCTTCCTCGATCGCCTGTTGGGCGCGGGTGGTCGACGCGATGGCAAACGCGTCCTGATCTTCACGGCTGAAGCCATTGGTCTCGGCGCAATCCTCGGCAAAGGTGCCCATCAGGCGGCCCTTGTCGTAGGCGTCTTCGAGACCATCGAGGAACATGTGATCGAGCACCTGGCCATGGCCCATGCGGTAACCGCTGCGGGCGCGGTCCAGCAGGTACGGCGCGTTGGACATGCTTTCCATGCCGCCAGCGACCACCACGTCGGCGCTGCCGGCGATCAGCATGTCGTGGGCCAGGATCGTCGCTTCCATGCCCGAGCCGCACATTTTGTTCAGCGTCGTGCAGCGGGTCGATTTATCCAGCCCGGCGCCCAGTGCCGCTTGCCGCGCCGGGGCCTGGCCGAGGCCGGCGGAGAGCACGCAGCCGAACAGCACTTCTTCGACGGATTCAGGGGCGATACCGGCGCGTTCGACCGCGGCACGAATCGCAGCAGCGCCCAGTTGCGGCGCGGTCAGGCTTTTCAGTTCGCCCTGGAAACCGCCCATTGGGGTGCGGACGGCGCTGACAATAACAATCGGATCGTTGGACAATGTCATGACAAATACTCCTTATTTGGCGGCCATGCGCAAGGCACCGTCGAGACGGATCACCTCGCCGTTGAGCATGCTGTTTTCTATGATATGCCTGGCCAGCGCGGCGTACTCGCTCGGCTTGCCCAGGCGTGGCGGAAACGGCACGCCAGCGGCCAGCGAATCACGTACTTCCGGGGTCATGCCGGCCATCATCGGCGTTTCGAAAATGCCCGGTGCGATGGTCATCACGCGGATGCCGAAGCGCGCCAGCTCACGGGCGGCAGGCAAGGTCAGGCTGGCGATCGCGCCTTTGGACGCCGAATACGCGGCCTGGCCAATCTGACCATCGAAGGCCGCCACCGATGCGGTGTTGATGATCACCCCGCGCTCGCCGTCTGCATCCGCTTCAGTCTCGGCAATCGCCGCAGCAGCCAGGCGCAGCATATTGAAACTGCCGATCAGGTTGACGTTGATCACCTGGCTGAAACTGGCCAAGGCATGAGGGCCGGTCTTGCCGAGGATCTTCTCGCCACGCACGATGCCGGCGCAATTGACCAGGCCATTAAGGCCGCCAAACGCTTTGACCGTCGCCTGCACCGCCGCTTCGGCCGCCGCTTCATTGCTGATGTCGGCTACCACGCTTTGCGCGCCGAGACGTACAGCCTGCGCCGCAACAGCTTCGGCATTCATGTCCACCAACATCACCTTGGCGCCGGCCGCCACCAGCATTTCAGCAGTGGCGGCACCGAGGCCGGAAGCACCGCCGGTGACGAGAAAAACCTTGTTTTCGATCTGCATCATTGTTTCCTTGGATTCAAGCTGAAACGTTCTTCGCGGCGGCCTCTTGAGCCTTGGCGATTTCCTGGTTGCGCAAGATAAAGCGCTGCAATTTGCCGCTTGGGGTTTTCGGCAATTCGCTGACAAATTCGATTTCACGGGGGTACGAGTGCGCCGCCAGACGCTTGCGCACGTGTTGCCGCAGTTCTTCGGCCAGCGCAGGCTCGGCGCGGTATTGCGGGCTGAGCACGACGAAGGCTTTCACCAGTTCGGTGCGCTCCGGGTCGGGCTTGCCGATCACCGCCGCCTCGACCACCGCCGGGTGTTCGATCAGCGCGCTTTCCACGTCGAACGGGCCGACGCGGTAACCCGAGGTGGTAATCACGTCGTCGCTGCGGCCGACGAAGCTGATGCTGCCGTCCGGGTTCCACTCGACGGTGTCGCCGCTCAGGTAATAATTGCCGACGAACGCTTTGGTCGGTACGCCTTCGTAACCACCGAACCAGCACATCGGCGACTGGGTGCGGTCGATGGCCAGGATTCCTGGCTGGCCGACGCCGAGTTCTTTGTATTCCTCATCCAGCACCACGATACGGTGGCCCGGCGAGGCAAAACCGGCGGCGCCCATGTGGATCGGATGTTCCAGGCCATGGTGATTGCACAGCACCATGCCCAGTTCGGTCTGGCCGTAATGGTCGTGAATCACCACGTCGAGGTTGTCGGCGAACCAGCGGATCACTTCCGGGTTCAACGGCTCGCCGGCGCTGCTGACGATGCGCAGCTTGCCCTTGATCGAACGGGCGAATTCATCGCCACCGGCAATCAGCAAACGGTAGGCGGTCGGTGACCCAGTGAGGTTGGTGATCCCGTATTTGTTGATCACCCGGCAGGTGCTTTCGAGGGTGAACGGGCCATCGTAAAAGGTGATCGGATGCCCCATCGCCATCGGTCCGGTGACGCCGAAATAGATGCCGTAGGCCCAACCCGGATCGGCAACGTTCCAGAAGGCGTCTTCGGGGCGCAGGTCCACCGCGTCACGGGTGTAGCTCTGGAAGGCGACGATGGCTTTGAGCGGCACCGACAGCGCTTTCGACGGGCCGGTGGTGCCCGAGGTGAACATCAGCAGGAACGGGTCTTCGCCGGTCAACAATACCGGTTCGCACTCGGGGGAATAGTTGGCCAGTTCCGCCCAGAAACTGAAATCGCCGCGTACGATGCCCTGGCCCTTGGCGCCACCGACGGTGACGATGGTCGGGCAGTCGGCCACTTCAGCCAGTTTCGGGCGATTGACCGCATCGGTGACCACCACTTTGGCGCCGGAGCTGTTCAGACGGTGTTCGATGGCTTTGGGGCCGAAGGCAGTGAACAGCGGCTGATAGACCGCACCGATGCGCCAGGCGGCAAACACGGTGATCAGCAATTCGAAGTTGCGGGGCAGCAGGCCTGCGACCTTGTCGCCCTTCTTCACGCCCTGGGCCACCAGAAAGTTGGCGAAACGCGCGGCCTTGTCCTGCAAGTCGCTGAAAGTATAGGTCGCGCTGCTACCGTCGCGGCCTTCCCAGAACAGCGCAATGCGCCCCGGCAAGGCATGCCGGTCGCAACACTCGACGCAGGCGTTGAGCGCTGTCAACGACCCTGTGAGCGCGGCATCGACGGTGTGCTGATAATTGAACTTTGACGTAGCAGACAAGTAATCGCGCATTGCCAGAATCCCTCTGTATTTTTATTAGGTTGGGGGAACCGTAATCAACAGGGAAATACTCGCTCTGCGCGGGGAGCGGGACAATGGTCAAAGCTATCAAGTTGCGTGACTGGTTTGGCCAAGGTTCAAGGGATGCGTCGCCTGGGCGGACGCCATCGCGGGCAAGCCCGCTCCCACAGGTTTTGCGGTGTGTACGACATTTATGGTCACCGCATATCACTGTGGGAGCGGGCTTGCCCGCGATGGCGCCAGATCAGGCACCACACAATCCAGATCAGTCGGCCTCGTTAAGAATCAAACTCCGATAATGCCCAGGATTGGACCCCGACCACTTGCGAAACGCCTTGTAGAACGAGCTGGCATCGGCAAACCCCAAACGGGTGGCGATTTCAGCGAAGCTGATGGCCGGCTCGGCCAGCCAGACGATGGCCAGTTCCTTGCGCACGCTGTCCTTGAGCCCTTGATACGTCTGCCCTTCTTCGGCCAGGCGGCGGCGCAAGGTTGAGGCCGACATGCACAGTTGCTGCGCCAGCGCTTCGGTTTCCGGCCAGCGCTCGGCGGGCAGTTGCCGCAGATCGTGCTTGATCCGGCTGGCCAGGCTCTCAGGGTCGCGGTACTTGACCAGAATGTTCGCCGGCGCATGGGCCAGAAAGCGCTTGAGCTCTTCAGCGCTGCGCTTGATCGGCAAATCCAGGCAATCGGCGGAGAAAATCATCCGCGTGCGTGGCCGATCGAATCGCAAGTTCTCGGAAAACATCACCCGATAGTCATCGCAAAAATCCGGCTCCGGGCAGCGCAATTCAATGGCCAGGATCGGAATCCGCCGGCCCGCCAGCCAGCAGGCGACGCCGTGCACGATCATCCAATAAGTGAAATAGGTGAAGGCGCGGCGCGGTTCTTCGTCGTCCTCCAGCAGGACGATTTCCGCCAGGCTTTGCTGACGAACCAGCTGCGCAGGCATGCGCTCGAGCATCAACGACAGAAAACTCAGCCCCGCAGTCAGCCCGGCGGCCAGGCTCGGCTGAACCATGGAGCAGCGACAGAGAAACGCCAGGCTGCCGGACTTGAGCTTGCGCGGGTCCATGCCAAAAAACTCATCGTCCCCGCGCCGGGCCAGCAAACGCCACAGGCGCGCATAGGCGGTGGCCGGGACACGGGCGTCGGTGCTGTCCAGCAGCGCCGGATCGATGTCGACCTTGTTCAACACCTCTACGGTGGCGGCGCCCGGGGCGCAACTTTGCAGCAGCGCTTCACGCACCAGTTGAATGGAGATGGTGTCTTTTTCCGACATTGACCGGGGTGAGCCTTGTTCGTGTTTGAGTGGTGGGCATATTAGCGCACACCAAACCGATTCCGTAGGAGCGAGGCTTGCCCACGAAGAACGATGACGCGGTTTCACCGACAGACCGAGTTGCCTGATTCGCGGGCAAGCCTCGCTCCTACGGGATGGTGGGATCTTCAGGGTTGTTCAGCTTAGGTTCAGGCAATTAGCAATAACTACCATATGGGAATGAGTTTCATCATGTTACAAATTAGCACCCTATCTAATGACTCCCCGGTGCTGAATGCTCGTTCCTTTTCTGATCATGCTGCGCGAAGGCATCGAAGCCGCGTTGATCGTTGGCATTATCGCCAGTTACCTCAAGCAGACCGGTCGTGGCCAATGGATGCCGGCAGTGTGGGTCGGCGTATTCCTCGCCGCCGCGCTGGCCCTGCTGGTCGGCGGTGGCCTGGAACTGGTCAGTGCTGAATTCCCGCAAAAGCAGCAAGAGCTGTTTGAAGGTGTGGTCGGTTTACTGGCCGTCGGCATTCTCAGCTCCATGGTGTTCTGGATGCGCAAGGTGGCGCGTTCGATCAAGCATTCGCTGCACGTTTCCCTCGATCAAGCGCTGACCGGCTCCAGGCATCAAGTGACCGCGCTGATCGCCATGGTGTTTTTCGCCGTCGCCCGGGAAGGCCTGGAAACGGTGTTCTTCCTGCTCGCCGTGTTCCAGCAAAGCGAAGGCCCGGCCGCACCGCTCGGCGCCCTGCTCGGCCTGGCCCTGGCGATCATCGTCGGCTTCCTGATCTACACCGGCAGCCTGCGCCTGAATCTCTCGGCGTTCTTGCGCTGGACCGGTTTGTTCATCCTGGTGGTGGCCGCCGGGATTCTCGCCAACTCAGTGCAAGCCCTGCATGAAGCCGGCGTGTGGAATCACTTGCAAACCGTGCTCTTCGACTTCAGCGCCACGCTGCCGATGGACGGCCCGCTGGGCTCAGTGCTGGCCGGGATGTTCGGTTACCAGGACGCGCCGACGGTGAGCACACTCGGGGCATATCTGACTTATCTGTTGGTGGCGCTGGTGATGTTTTTTCTCCCGGCGGCCGCCCCCGCGCAAACACCCTCTTCCGTTTCCAGCCAGTAAGGGCCTTCATGTCAACGCCAGTTCCTCCAGTGGCTTCCCCTCCGCGTGCCTTGCGCTGGGCGGTAGCCGGTTCGGTGATCGTGATGATCGCCGCCGGCGGCCTGTTCTACTACGCCTCGAAAATGGCCGCCGCCAAGCGCCAGAGCAACCACGACCAAGTGCTGGTCACCATTCACCCGCACAGCTGCGAACCGAATGCGCTGACGGTTCCGGCCGGTCGCACCAGTTTCCGTATCGTCAACCGCTCGGACCGTGCCGTCGAATGGGAAATTCTTGACGGCGTGCTGGTGGTCGAAGAGCGCGAGAACATCGCCCCTGGCCTGAGCCAGGTGATCAACGCCAACCTGTTGCCCGGCGACTACGCCATCACCTGCGGCTTGCTGAGCAACCCGCGCGGCACCTTGCATGTCACCCCGACCGCCGCTTCCGATGCCGCAGCCAAGGCGCGTCCATCGATGGTGGCGTTCATTGGCCCACTGTCGGAATTTCGCGTGTACCTGAGCAGCCAGAGCACTGCACTGATCAAAGCCGTCGCCGCCCTTGAGCAAGCGATCGAGGCCGGCGACCTGAGCCAGGCGCAAGCCTTGTATGTGCCGGCTCGCGCAGCCTATCAACGCTTGGCTCCAGCAGCCCAGCGCCTGGCAGAGCTGGACAACGCGATCAACGCCCGCGCCGATTACTTCGATAAGCGCGAGCAGGATCCGGGCTTCGTCGGCTTCCACCGCCTCGAATACGCGCTGTTCCAACAACGCAACCTCGATGACCTGACACCCGTTGCCCAGCGCCTGAGCATCGATGTCGCCAACCTCAAACAGCAACTGCTGGCCCAGTCGCTGCCACCGGAGCAACTGGTGAGCATGCTGGTGCGCAACCTCAACAGCCTCTCCGAGGTACGCGCCAGCAGCGGCGAAGAGGAACGCTACAGCCACACCGACGTGAACGGTTTCGCCGCCAACCTCGACGCGACCCGCAAAGTCGTCGACCTGTTGCGGCCATTGCTGAGCAAATCTGCCGCTGAACTACTGGCGAAAATCGACAGCGCGGTCACGGCCTTCGACGCCGAACTCAACGGTTTCAAGGTCAAGGATGGCTACGCCAGCTACGACACTGTCAGCGCCGAACAGCGCAAACGTATCGCCGACAAGGCCAAGGTTCTGGCCGATGCACTCGATGGAATCGATCCCGCCCTTGGCCTTTCCGGCCTGTAAGCAGAAGACCTCAGACAGATGAACGACTCAGAACAGTTTTCAGCACAACGCCGTCGTGTATTGATGGGTATGGGAGCCGCCGGTGTGGCGATAGCCGGTTCGGCCCTGAGTTGCCCGGTCATGGCCGCGACCCCGGCGCAAGTCACCGAAGCACCGAGCAGCGACAAGACCGAGGACCGCCACGCCTTCCACGGCCAGCACCAGACCGGCATCGTCACCCCGCGCCCAACATCCGGCATGCTGGTGTCGTTCGACATACTGGCCAACGACCGCGCGGACCTGGAGCGGCTGTTTCGCACGCTCAACGAGCGTATCGCGTTCCTGATGCAAGGCGGTCCGGTGGCCCAGGTCGACCCCAAACTGCCGCCGCTGGATTCGGGGATTCTTGGCCCGGTGGTCACACCGGACAACCTGACCATCACCGTATCGGTGGGCGAGTCGCTGTTCGACGAGCGCTTCGGTCTGGCCGGCGCCAAGCCCAAGCGGCTGGTCCGCATGGTCGGTTTCCCCAACGACGCACTGGAGGCCGACTGCTGCCACGGCGACCTTAGCCTGCAGTTCTGCTCCAACACCGCCGACACCAACATCCACGCCCTGCGCGACATCGTGAAAAACCTGCCGGACCTGTTGCTGGTGCGCTGGAAACAGGAAGGCAGCGTGCCGCCGCAAGCCCCGGCGAAACCCGGTGTGCCGGCGCAAAGCGCACGCAACTTCCTGGGTTTTCGCGACGGCTCGGCCAACCCTGATTCCAACGACGACAAGGCCATGGACCGTATTGTCTGGGTCCAGCCCGGCAGCGACGAACCGGCCTGGGCGGTCAACGGCAGCTATCAGGCGGTGCGGATCATCCGCAACTTCGTCGAACGCTGGGACCGCACGCCGCTGCAAGAACAGCAAAGCATTATCGGCAGGGTCAAGAGCACCGGTGCACCGATGGATGGTGCGCATGAAACCCAAGTCCCGGATTACGCCAAAGACCCGGAAGGCAAGCTGACCAAACTCGACGCCCACATCCGCCTGGCCAACCCGCGCACCGCCGCAACCCAGGCCAACCTGATCCTGCGCCGACCGTTCAACTACTCCAACGGCGTGAACAAAAACGGTCAGCTGGACATGGGTTTGCTGTTCATCTGTTACCAGGCGGATTTGCAAAAAGGCTTCATCACCGTGCAGACCCGACTCAATGGCGAGCCGTTGGAGGAATACCTGAAACCGGTTGGCGGCGGGTACTTCTTCACCCTGCCGGGTGTGACCGGCGACAAGGACTTCATCGGTCGCTCGCTTTTGAATGCCACACAACCCAAAGCCACTGCATAACCCCTACGGAACCGTCCCATGAAAAAGTCGCCCCTCGCGTTACTGCTGACCCTTGGTTTGCTCAACATTCCGTTTTCGGCTTTCGCGGCGACGGCGCCGCTGGAGTTGGTGGGGCCGATCTCTGATTACAAGATCTACGTCACCGAACAACTGGACGAACTGGCCAACCACACTCAGCAGTTCACCGACGCAGTGAAAAAAGGCGACTTGGTCACCGCGAAAAAGCTCTACGCACCGACCCGCGTCTATTACGAGTCGATCGAACCGATTGCCGAGCTGTTCAGTGACCTTGATGCGTCCATCGACTCGCGGGTCGACGACCACGAAAAAGGCGTGAAGGCCGAAGACTTCACCGGTTTCCATCGCATCGAATACTCATTGTTTTCAGAGAACAGCACCCAGGGCCTGGACGAGCTGGCTGACGGTTTGAACAAAGACGTGAAAGACCTGAAAACCCGCGTCGCCGGCCTGACCTTCCCACCGGAAAAAGTCGTCGGCGGCGCCGCTGCGCTGCTTGAAGAAGTGGCCGCCACCAAGATCTCCGGCGAGGAAGATCGCTACAGCCACACCGACCTGTATGATTTCCAGGGCAACATCGACGGCGCGAAGAAAATCGTCGACCTGTTCCGTCCGCAAATCGAGAAGCAAGACGCGGCATTCATGGCCAAAGTCGACAAGAACTTTGCCGCGGTGAATAAGACATTGGCCAAGTACAAAACCGCCAGTGGGGGTTTTGAGACATATGACAAGGTGAAGGACAGCGACCGTAAAGCGCTGGTCGGGCCGGTGAATACACTGGCTGAGGATTTGTCGATGTTGCGGGGGAAATTGGGGTTGAACTGAGATTTATAGCGTTTGAGCGGGCCTCTTCGCGGGCAAGCCTCGCTCCTACAGGGTTTGGTGTCGATCATAATTCCACTGTAGGAGCGAGGCTTGCCCGCGAAGGCGTCCTCACTGACACCCCACCCGCCCCGCCGTGTTAACCCTTACAAAATCCGATACAACAACCGCTCGATCCGCACCCGACTCACACGCTTGAGAAACTTGGCCACTCCCGCCGGGTAATCCGGCAGCGTTTCCAGATCCAGGTAGCGCTCGATGCGGCGGGTATGCCGGAAAATCTCCGCCAGCTCCTTGCTACGCGGTTCCAGCAACTCGCCTTTCGGATCATCAATCAGCAACGCGTTTTCCAGGTCGAGACGGAACGCCCGCGGATTGAGGTTGTTGCCGGTCAGCAAGGTATAGCGCTGATCGATCCACATGCCCTTGAGGTGATAGGTGTTGTCGCCATCCTTCCACAGATGCAGGTTCAGCTTGCCGCTGTCGATGCTGCGCTGATGACGCTTGGCGAAACGTCGCAGGCTGATTTCGTAAAGGTACGGCAGCGCCGCGATCACCTTGAACGGCTCGCTGGGCGGGATGTAGAAATCGTTGGCGGTCTTGTCGCCGACGATGATGTCGATCTTCACGCCGCGAGCCAGGGCCCGATTGATTTCCCGGGTCACCGCCAGCGGCAGGTTGAAGTACGGCGTGCAGATGGTCAGTTGATGCTGCGCACTGGCAATCAGCTCGCAGATCACCCGACTCAACGGGTTGTTCTTGCCCACACCGAGCAACGGACTGACCGATAAACCGCCCTTTGCCGTGCTGCCCGCCGTGGTGTCGTACGCTGCGTGCTTGAGACGGCTGCGCAGGTCGCCGATGTCGTGGCGCAGACTGCGGGTGGTCGGCAGGTTCGGCAGGTCTAGGCGATGCACCGCTTTGGAGGTCATCAGGCCGTGCTGAATCAAGTGATGCATCGAATCGGCCAGCACCGGGTTCTGCAACAGGTGATAACGGTCGAAGCGGTACTTGTCGAATTTGTGCAGGTAAACGTTGTTCAGGCTCGCGCCGCTGTAGATCACGCAATCGTCGATCACGAAGCCTTTCAAATGCAGTACGCCGAACAGTTCGCGGGTCTGCACCGGCACGCCGTACACCGGCACTTCGCTTTCGTGGGTGCGGGTGGTTTCCTGATACCAGGCCGAGTTGCCCGGTTGCTTGCCGGCACCGATCAAGCCGCGCTGGGCGCGCAGCCAGTCCACGACCACCACCACGTCCAGTTCCGGACGTGCCAGTTTGGCCGCGTGCAGCGCATCGAGGATTTCCTGGCCGGCCTCATCCTGTTGCAGGTACAGCGCAACGATGTAGATGCGCCGGGTCGCCTGAGCGATTTTTTCCAGCAGGCAACGACGGAACTCGGCAGCGCCAGAGAGGATGGTGACGGCATCGGCGGTCAGCGGAAAACTGCGCAATTTAGGCAGCAGAGAACGTTTGAAAAGCAACGGCATAGGGCTCGCAAAGGGTCGAATCCGAAGAGCCTGAGAGCTTACACCATGGATGGGTTTGGGTCTTGTTACTGTCTGTAAAGACCTCTTCGCGGGCAAGCCTCGCTCCTACGTTTTTTCGTCGTTTGGAACACAAATCCTGTAGGAGCAAGGCTTGCCCGCGAAGGCAATTTCATAGGTGCTACAAATAACTACTTGACCATGAAGAACGATCATTCTACTGTTAGCCACATGAACGAAATCATTAGCAACGACACACGCGACATCATTCTGGACGTCACCGAAAAGTTGATCTACAAAAGTGGCATCGCCGCCACCGGCATGGATCTCCTGGTGAAAACCGCCGGCGTCTCCAGGAAAAGTATTTACCGCTACTTCGCCAATAAGGAGGAGCTTGTCGTCGCGGCCCTGCAACGCCGCGATGTGCGCTGGATGAACTGGTATCGGAGCGAAGTCGGCAAGGCCCAAACCCCGGCCGGGCGGCTGCTCGACCTGTTTACCGTGCTCAAGGCCTGGTTCGCCTCCGAAGGCTTCCGCGGCTGCGCATTCATCAATACCAGCGGCGAAACCGGCGACCCGCAAGACCCGGTCCGCCTGGTCGCCAAAGACCACAAACAGAAGCTGCTCGACTACGTGCGCGAGCTCTGTACCGAATATGGCGCAACAGACCCGGAGACGCTGGCCAGACAGCTGCTGATCCTGATCGATGGCGCCATTACCGTAGCGCTTGTGATGGGTGATCACAGTGCCGCCGATAATGCGCAATGCATGGCGCGAAAGTTATTGGACCTGTAACACTTTAAATAAGCCCGACAACTTGCTTGAACGTTAATTTGATAGGGAGACTTAATATGTCTACTGCCGAAGTTCGTCCGCCATTGCCGCCGTTTACCCGTGAATCGGCGATCGAAAAAGTTCGCCTGGCCGAAGACGGCTGGAATTCCCGTGACCCGGAACGGGTGTCCCTGGCCTACACCCTGGACACTCAGTGGCGTAACCGCGCCGAGTTTGCCCACAACCGCGAAGAAGCCAAAGCTTTCCTGACCCGCAAATGGGCCAAGGAACTGGACTACCGGCTGATCAAGGAACTCTGGGCCCATGGCGACAACCGCATCGCCGTGCGTTACGCCTACGAATGGCACGACGATTCGGGCAACTGGTTCCGTTCCTACGGCAACGAGAACTGGGAGTTCGACGAGAACGGCCTGATGTTCAACCGTTACGCCTGCATCAACGACATGCCGATCAAGGAAAGCGAACGCAAGTTCCGTTGGCCACTGGGCCGCCGGCCGGATGATCACCCGGGGCTCTCCGATCTGGGTCTGTAACTTCACGGCTCAAATGTGTGTGCGGGCTTGCTCGCGAAAGCGGTGTGTCAGTCGACATCATTGTTGAATGTCAGTCCGTCTTCGCGAGCAAGCCCGCTCCCACAATGGTTTTAGGGTGTTCAGGCGATCCGACTTGCTCGCGAAAGCATCCAGACAGGTCGCCGCAAAAGTTGGATATGAGTAAGATACCGGCCTTTCGTGCAGCCCCTTCTGCACCCAGCCGAATAAGCCCCTTTCATGCCTTTCGAACTCAGCGTTGACCTCACTACCCTGGCCGTTCTGGCTCTCGTCGCTTTCATTGCCGGTTTCATCGACGCCATTGCCGGCGGCGGTGGCCTGTTGACCACCCCGGCGCTGTTGACCGCCGGCCTGCCGCCGCATCTGGTGCTGGGCACCAACAAACTCAGTTCCACCTTCGGCTCGGCCACTGCCAGTTTCACCTTCTACCGGCGCAAGCTGTTCCATCCACGGCAATGGACGCACGCCATCGTTGGCACGTTGGTTGGTGCGCTCAGCGGCGCCATCGTCGCTCATTACTTGCCGGCGGAATGGCTGAACAAGATGTTGCCGGTGATCGTTTTCGCCTGCGGTCTGTATCTGTTGTTCGGCGGCACACCCAAAGCGCCGCTGGACAGCGATGCACCGATCAAGAAAAAGTGGCAATCGAGCCAGGGCTTCAGCCTCGGCTTCTATGACGGCGTGGCGGGCCCGGGAACGGGGGCGTTCTGGACCGTCAGCAGTCTGCTGCTCTACCCCATCGACCTGGTCAAGGCCAGCGGCGTGGCACGCAGCATGAACTTCGTCAGCAACATTGCGGCGCTGTCGGTGTTCATCTTTTCCGGGCAAGTGGACTGGATCATCGGCCTGAGCATGGGCCTGTCGGTGATGGTCGGCGCCTTCTTCGGCGCGCGCACCGCCATCAGCGGCGGTGCGAAATTCATTCGTCCGGTGTTCATTACGGTGGTGCTCGGCCTGACCGTGCGCCTAGCCTGGCAGCACTGGTTCAGCGTGGCCTAAGCGCCGCGCCACGTAGACGTCGATCAGGTAGCGGGCAATCGAGCGTGACGCCGGCAACGGCGGCAGCTCGTGCACGTTGAACCACTGGGCGTCTTCGATCTCGTCTTCCTGACAGACAATCTCGCCACCGGCGTACTCGGCATGAAAACCGAGCATCATCGAATGCGGGAACGGCCAGCACTGACTGCCCATGTACTGGATGTTCTTGACCTCGATCTGCACCTCTTCGCGAACCTCGCGAATCAGGCAATCTTCGGCCGACTCACCCGGCTCGGCAAACCCCGCCAACGTGCTGTAGACCCCAGGGACAAAACGCGGCGAACGAGCCAGCAGAACCTCATCGCCACGGGTCACCAGCACAATCATGCTCGGTGAAATGCGCGGATAGTGGCGTAAATCACATGGCTCGCAATACATCGCCCGCTCACGCGGTATCTGGATCATCGCCTGTCCGCAGTTGCCGCAAAAACGGTGCTCACGGGCCCAGGTACCGATTTGCGCGGCATAGCCCAGAACCTTATAGACGGTGTGATCGCCCTCGAGCATGAACGCCCGCAGGCCTTTCCAGTTACAGCCCGGCACGTCGCTGTGACTGCGCAGCTCCAGCAGGTACACCGGTTCTCCATCCAGGTGACCGATGCCGTGCTCGGCGAGAATCGACAAGTCCTGACGCTTGAGCCATTCCCGTGGAAACAGCGCGCCATTGTCATCGAACAAAAAGCCTTCGGGGCTGCGCGCCACGGCCCAGCCGCCGGGTTGATCGGTGTCCAGTACTGCGGTGGTCCAGCGTGAAATCATGGTTAATCAATCCAGAAATTCGGGTTTCTGTTTGCTCATATGAGCGGCCATGGCCACGCGCAGATCGGTGGATTGCAGCATGGCGGCGTTCCAGGTGGCGACGTATTCGAGGCCGTCGTCGATGCGATGGTCGCGCATGTAGCTGATCATCTCTTTGGTGCCGGTGATAGCGATCGGCGACTTGCCGGCGATTTCGCGGGCAATCCCCATCACGCCTTCAAGCAGGCTGGCGGTGTCGCTGTAGACGCGATTGACCAGGCCAATGTTACGCGCTTCTTCGGCGCCAAAGGTGCGACCAGTGTAAGCCAGTTCACGCAGCATGCCGTCACCGATGATCCGCGGCAAGCGTTGCAAAGTGCCAACATCGGCCGCCATGCCGATATCGATTTCCTTGATGGAAAATTGCGCGTCCTCGGCCGCGTAACGCATGTCGCAGGCCGAAATCAGGTCGATGGCGCCGCCCAGACAATAACCCTGCACCGCCGCCAGCACCGGTTTGCGGCAGTTGTCGACGGCATTGAACGAGGCTTGCAGCGCGAGAATCTTGCGCCGCAGCAGGCGTGCATTACGGCCGACGTCCTTGCCCAATTCATTGGCCACACCGGCGAGCATCATCAAGTCGATGCCGGAAGAAAAATGCTTGCCGGCACCACTGAGCACCACCACCCGCACTTCATCGGTGTCGTCGATCCACTGGAAAATCTCGATGATCTCGCTCCAGAACGCGGCGTTCATCGAATTGATCTTTTCCGGGCGGTTGATCTGCACATGAGCGATGTTATCGGCCAGTTCGACGCTGAAGGCGGTGTATTGAGACATGGCAGTGATCCTTTACCGGGCAGAAAATGAGGCCCGAACTATAACAAGGCATCTGTGTCGGCAGTAAGGCAGCGGTTCGGCCAAATGCGGGACTGGCTTCTGGATTTTCAGCGTCTGGACGGGCCTCTTCGCGGGCAAGCCTCGCTCCTACAACGATACGAGTGCCC
>NZ_JBYVYM010000028.1:0-103108 GCF_058148225.1 Pseudomonas sp. DF5 | reverse complement strand
GCGTTCTCAAGTACGCCAAAAGCTTCGCGGGCAAGCCTCGCTCCACAGGTTGATCTGCCCCCAAAAGTTGGACATCAATCCTGATTTTTGGGTCAGATCAATGCTCAGTTCAACGCCAGGTCGTCTTCGGGCTGCTGCCCGCGAGCCTGTGCCGCGCGTTGCAACCGGCTGGCGATCAAGGTGTTCTTCAACAGATAGGCAATGGTCATCGGCCCGACGCCACCGGGCACCGGGGTGATCGCGCTGGCGACGGTGCGGGCGCTGGCGTAGTCGACATCGCCCACCAGACGGTTGCCGAACTCGCTGGTGATGCGGTTGATGCCAACATCGATCACCACCGCGCCGGGCTTGAGCCAACTGGCATCGATCAACGCTGGCCGGCCCACCGCCGCGACCACGATATCCGCCAACCGGCACAATGCCGGGGCATCGACGCTGCGCGAATGCACCACGCTGACCGAGCAGTTAGCCTGCAACAGCAAGGTCGCCATCGGTTTTCCGACGATGTTCGACCGGCCGATGACCACCGCGTGCAAACCACTCAAGTCATCACCGCAGGTTTCGTGCAACAGGCGCATGCAGCCGCTGGGCGTGCACGGGGTCAGAACCTCGAAGCCTTGCACCAGTCCGCCGACGTTTTCCCGGTGAAAACCGTCCACGTCCTTGATCGGGTCGATGGCATGAATCACTGCCTGCTCATCGATAGAAGCCGGCAAGGGCAGTTGCACCAGGATGCCGTTCACCGTGGGATCGGCATTGAGTTGTGCAATCAGTTCCAGTACCTGGGCCTGGCTGGCGGATTCCGGCAGGCGGTATTCAAGGGAGCGGATACCAACTTCCTTGGCGCGCAGCAGTTTATTGCGCACATACACGTGGCTGGCCGGGTCGTCGCCGACCAACAGGACCGCCAGGGCGGGATAAATCTGCTGATGGGCCAGGGCCAGAACCTCTTCCCGGACCTCGTCGAGGACCTTGGCAGAAATGGCTTTGCCGTCGATATCGCGGGCAAATGCAGGGGTGCTGCTGATCAAGAGAGTCACCGTTGTCTTGATTGAATGGGGGTGAAGTGATCATCGCGGCGTCTTCGCGCGCCGATGATCCATCAGAGACATGCAGGCAAGGGTGCTCAGGCTATCAGGTGAGGGCAGGCCAATACCACCGCAACACCGGAAGATCAGACACGCAAACGCACTTTTATGAAGCCCGTCGCGCATGGTCTGCACTATGCCAAGGCAAAAACCGAATCATCCCGAGCCTCGATCACCCTGAAGGGAAATCACGTTAACCCCCGATAAACCCTCACTGAAATGGCGTTTAAAACCGCTCGAGCTGCAACTGGCACAATCGCTGCATTACATCGTTCAAAGGTCCACGCAGTGGGCCGCCCCGTCGATCAACGAAGATCGACCGGCCGAGCAGGTCGTGGGCAACATCGGTGGATCAGGCGAAGGCGCCAGGTCGAACACCGCGAAGAACAGGCAAAGACGCCTGAAACCGAGAGGTTTCAGGCGTTTTTTTTTGCTTTTTTATCCGTGATTGGCTTTGGCTGGGTGCTTACTATGAATTCCAATGTTGCCGCATTGAACAAACTGCAAACGCTGATCGTGATCGGCAATGGCATGGTCGGACATCATTGTGTCGAGCAGCTCATCGAGCGCGGCGCCCTCGACCACTACCGCCTGCATGTCTTCAGCGAAGAGCCGATGCGTGCCTACGATCGTGTGCATCTGTCCGAGTATTTCGGCGGTCGCGATGCCGAATCGCTGGCCCTGGGCGAAGCCTCCCTGTATCAAACGCCGGGCGTCACCCTGCATTTGGGTGTGCCGGTGCTGGAAATCGACCGCGCCCGGCGCCAGGTGATTACCGCGCAAGGTTGCGTCGCCTACGACAAACTGGTTCTGGCCACCGGCTCTTATCCTTTCGTGCCACCTATTGAAGGTGCCGAAGGCGACTCGCGCCTGGTATATCGCACTCTTGAAGACCTCGACGCGATTCGTGCTGCGGCGGCCAATGCCCGGCGTGGCGTGGTGGTCGGCGGTGGCCTGCTCGGTCTGGAGGCCGCCAACGCCCTGAAAAGCCTGGGCCTGGAAGCCCATGTGGTGGAATTCGCCCCGCGCCTGATGCCGGTGCAGCTGGACGAGCAGGGCGGTCTGGCGCTGAAGGCGCAAATCGAGCGGCTCGGTGTGGGTGTGCACCTGTCCCGTGGCACGCAGTCGATCAGTGCCGGCGAGCAGTACCGCTACCGGATGAATTTTGCCAACGACGAATTTCTTGAAGCCGACCTGATCGTGTTCTCCGCCGGCATCCGTGCGCAAGATGCATTGGCCCGCCAATGCGCACTGGACATTGGTCCTCGCGGCGGCGTGGTGATCGACGACCAGTGCCTGACCAGCGATCCGCACATCTACGCCATCGGCGAGTGTGCCGCCTGGAATGGCAGCCTCTTCGGCCTGGTCGCCCCCGGTTACCAGATGGCCCGTGGCGTCGCGTCGCTGCTGTGCAATCAAGCCGCCGAGCCGTTCCAGGGCGCCGACATGTCGACCAAGCTCAAACTGCTCGGTGTTGACGTCGGCTCCATCGGCGATGCCCATGCGCAGACACCGGGCGCGCGCAGTTATCAGTTCATCGATGAAGCGACGGCCAGCTATCGCCGCCTGGTGGTGGATGCCGACAGCAAGCGTGTACTTGGCGCAGTGTTGGTCGGCGACAACAGCTATTACGACACCTTGCTGCAATACATGCAGAACGGCATTGCCTTGCCGTCGGAACCGGCCAGCCTGATTCTGCCGTCCTCCACCGGCGCGCCAACCCTGGGCCCGGGCGCGTTGCCCGAGTCGGCAACGGTGTGCTCGTGCCATAACGTCACCAAGGGCTCGATCTGCTCGGCCATTGATGGCGGCTGCACCGACCTGGGCCTGCTCAAGTCGCAGACCAAGGCGTGCACCGGTTGCGGCGGTTGCGCGGGGCTGCTCAAGCAAGTGTTCGAGCATGAACTGATTGCCCGTGGCGTCAGTGTCGACAAAAGCCTGTGCGAACACTTCGCCTACACCCGCCAGGAGCTTTATGCGCTGGTGCGGGTAGAAGGGGTGATCACTTTCGAAGAACTGCTGGCCAAGCATGGCCGTGGACACACCGGTTGCGACGTGTGCAAACCGGCAGTGGGCTCGATCCTCGCCTCATGCTGGAACCAGCCAATCATGGACGCCTCGCTGGTGCCGTTGCAGGACACCAACGATACCTTCATGGCCAACATGCAGAAAAACGGCACCTATTCGGTCGTGCCGCGCATTGCTGGCGGTGAGATCACCGCCGACAAACTGATCGCGATCGGCGTGGTGGCGAAGAAATACGACCTCTACACCAAGATCACCGGCGGCCAGCGGATCGACCTGTTCGGCGCGCAGTTGCATCAGTTGCCGGACATTTGGTCCGAGCTGATCGAGGCCGGTTTCGAAACCGGGCACGCCTACGGCAAGTCGACCCGCACCGTGAAGTCTTGCGTGGGCAGCACCTGGTGCCGTTACGGCGTGCAGGACAGCGTGAAAATGGCCCTGACCCTCGAAGATCGCTACAAAGGCCTGCGCTCGCCGCACAAGCTCAAGTTCGCGGTTTCTGGCTGCACTCGTGAATGTGCCGAGGCGCAGAGCAAGGATGTCGGCGTGATCGCCACCGAGAACGGCTGGAACCTCTATGTGGCCGGCAACGGCGGCATGCGCCCACGCCATGCCGAGCTGTTCGCCACCGACCTGGACGATGCAACCCTGATCCGTTACATCGACCGCTTTTTGATGTTCTACATCCGCACCGCCGATAAATTGCAGCGCACCTCGGTCTGGCGCGAAAGCCTGGAGGGCGGCCTGGATTACCTCAAGGACGTGATCATCAACGACAGCCTGGGACTTGGTGCGGAACTTGAGTCGCAGATGCAACTGGTGGTCAATCGCTATGAATGCGAATGGGCCAATGCCCTCAAGGATCCGGAAAAACTCAAGCGCTTCCGCACCTTCGTCAACGATAAACGCCCGGACCCGGACATCCATTTTGTCCAGGAACGCGGTCAGCGCCGGCCGATCATGGCCGCCGAACTCAACCTTATCCCTGTCACCGAGGAGAATGCCTGATGAGCCAGTCCACTACCCAGCGTGTCGATGTCCTTGCCACCGCGGCCAATGCCCAGGCCTGGCAGGCGGTGTGCAGCCAGCAGGATCTGGTCAGCAATTCCGGCGTCGTCGTCTGGCTCGACGGTGCCCAGGTCGCGCTGTTCTACCTGCCGCAGGCCGAAGGTCGCACCCTTTACGCCATCGACAACCATGATCCGCAATCTGGCGCGAACGTGATTGGCCGTGGATTGATCGGCAGCCTCAAGGGCGATCTGGTGGTGGCTTCGCCGATCTACAAGCAGCATTTTCGTCTTGAAGACGGCAGTTGCCTGGAGTATCCGGAACAGCGTCTGCGAGTGTGGCCGGTGCGTCTGAACGCTGGCGTCGTGGAAGTCGCGGCGGCTTGACCGTCGCCCTGAACCGCATCGGAGAACGTTGATGAAAACAGCCGCACAGTTGCTGAAACTGAAGATCGTGCAAAACCAGCAGGTGCACAGCATCGCACCGGATCAAATGGTGCTCGACGCCCTGAAAATGATGGCCGAGAAGAACGTCGGCGCGCTGCCCGTGATCGAAGCAGGGCAGGTGGTCGGCGTCATCAGCGAGCGCGACTATGCGCGCAAGGTGGTGCTACAGGGGCGTTCTTCGGTCGGCACGCCGGTGCGCGAGATCATGAGCGCGCCGGTGGTGACTGCCGACAGTTTGCAGAGCATCGAGCGCTGCATGGAGGTCATGACCGACAGTCATTTGCGCCATCTGCCGGTGCTGGAGGGCGGCGAATTGATCGGGCTGCTGTCGATCGGCGATCTGGTCAAGGAAGCCATCGTCGAGCAGGCCGATTTGATACGGCAACTTGAGCACTACATTCGCGGGCATTGAGCCCGCGCATACCGTAGGTCGCAAAAATCGGCTTGCGTGGAAATAAGTCTAAGTAACCGGTTGGAACAGTCGATAACCCCAACAGTAGGCAATTAGCCGACCACGCACCTGCTGACAGGGGAACCATCGAGTGTCCATAAAATTACGTTTGATTTTGCTGATAGGCACTGGCTTGCTCACCGCCCTGATCTTGAGTCTGGTCAGCTATGTGGGCAATACACGGATGGCTGAAGCGGTGAGTGACAACGAGGTCAGTATGACCGCGCTGCGCAACCACCTCGAAGCCGACATGATGCACGATGCACTGCGCGCCGATGTGCTGTCGGCGATGCTGGTAGGGTTGGGCAAGAGCCCCAGCAGCAAGGCCGAGGTGCGCAGTTCACTCAATGAGCATGCCGCGCATTTTCGCGAGATGCTTGGTGACAACCTCAAGCTGCCGGTCAACGACACCCTCAAGGCCGCGCTGGACAAGATCAAGCCAAGCCTCGATACGTACATCAGTGCCGCCGAGCGCATTGTCGGGCTGGCTCTGGATAATCCGGATTCCGCACAACAGCAACTGGGTACGTTCAATAACGCGTTCAGCCAACTGGAAGACCAGATGGCCACCCTCAGTGAGCTGATCGAAACCAACACTCAACAGACCAGCGCGGGCACTCGGCAAACCATCAGCAGTGCCAACTTCACCCTCGGCGCCGTACTCATTGCCAGCTTGTTGCTGCTGCTCGCCCTGGGACGCTCGGTCATCCTGAGCATCATGGGGCCGTTGCAGATCGCCAGCCGGATTGCCGACAGCATCGCCCATGGCAACCTGAGCGAGCCTATCGTCGAGCCCACCCGCAAGGACGAAGCCAGCACCTTGATTCGCAGCCTGGCGACCATGCAGCGTGACCTGCGCGGCATGATCGAAGTGGTTCGCAGCAACGCCCACGGCGTAAGCGGCATGAGCCAGCAGTTGAGCAGCGGCTGCCATCAGGTCGCGGGCAGCAGCCAGCAGCAAAGCGTTGCCGCCAGCACCATGGCCGCGGCGGCCAGCGAAATGACGGCGAGCATCGAAGAAATTACCCGGCATGCCGAGCGTGCGCTGAACATGGCCAACCAGGCCGAAGAGCTGGCCAAGGACGGCGGTCGGGTGATTCATCAAGTGGTCAGCGACATGGACGGGATTGCCCGTTCGGCGCAGCAGTCGGCCCAGGTGATCCGCACCCTGGACAAGGAGTCCGAGGGGATTTTCAGCATCATTCAGGTGATCAAGGGCATCGCCGATCAAACCAACCTGTTGGCGCTTAACGCCGCCATCGAGGCCGCCCGTGCCGGTGAGCAGGGCCGTGGTTTCGCCGTCGTCGCCGATGAAGTGCGTAGTCTGGCGGGCCGCACCAGCGCCTCCACCCAGGAAATCGCCGCCATGGTCGCGCGCATCCAGCAAAGCACCCGCGAGGCGGTCAGCAGCATGGAGGCGGGCGTCGCGCAGGTCGACAAGGGCATGGCGGTGACTGCCGACGTCGAGCGCGCCATCCGCGAAATCCTCCAGGCCACGCTCAACACCACGGAGCTGGTCAATGACATCAGCCGCACAATCGGTGAGCAGAGCCTGGCCAGCAACGAAATCGCGCACCAGGTGGAAATGATTGCCGGCATGTCCGAAGGCAATAGCAAGGTGATCAACCAGACCGCCTCGACCACCGATGAACTGTCCAGCCTGGCCGGACAGCTCTCGCAGTCGGTGGATCGGTTTCGCCTTTGAGGCATTGGCTGGCCCTGTTACCGGGGCCAGTCAGCTCATCCAGTTGCCGCCATCGACGTTATAGGTCTGCGCCACGATGTAATCGCTTTCGGCCGATGCCAGGAAGATCGCCATGCCGACAAGGTCATCCGCCGTGCCCATGCGTCCATACGGCACTTCCTGTCCCGCCAGTTTTTTCTTTTCCCCGAGCGGCCGGTTTTCATAGCGGGCAAACAGCGCATCGACGCCGTCCCAGTGCTCACCGTCCACCACTCCC
Organism: Pseudomonas sp. DF5; assembly: GCF_058148225.1. NCBI lineage: Bacteria > Pseudomonadati > Pseudomonadota > Gammaproteobacteria > Pseudomonadales > Pseudomonadaceae > Pseudomonas > Pseudomonas sp. DF5. The sequence goes on along the minus strand of NZ_JBYVYM010000028.1, from coordinate 96,129 downwards.
GGCGCGATGGCATTCACGTTGATGCGATGGGGAATGAGGTTGAGACCGGCCGATTGCGTGAGGCTGATTACCGCCGCCTTGGTCGCGCAATACACCGCGACCAGCGCTTCACCGCGCCGACCGGCCTGGCTGGCCATATTGATGATCTTGCCGCCGTGACCCTGGCGGATCATCTGCTTGGCTGCGGCCTGTAGCGTGAACAGGGTGCCGGAAACGTTGATCGAGAAAAGCCGTTCGTAGCTGTCGCGAGAAATCTCTGTAATCGGTGCTAAATCAAACAGCGCCGCATTGTTGATCAGAATGTCGAGCTTGCCAGCGGTGGCAATCACTGTGGTGAGGGCTGCGTCGATGGATTGCTGATCGGTCACGTCCATCTCGACTGCATAAGCGTTGGGCCCCAACGCTGTCGCGGTGGCTTGCGCGCGTTCAAGATTGATGTCGGCGATTGCGACCGTAGCGCCTTCGCGGATATAGGCTTGCGCGAAGGTTCTGCCAATCCCTCTGGCGGATCCGGTAATCAGGGCACTTTTTCCTTCTAGACGTTTCATTTTTCCATCCATTCGTAAGAGCTATAAAGACGCCCTCGTTGAGGGCATTGCAAGTCTGCGGAGAACCCTGTGGGAGCGGGGTTGCCCGCGAAGAGGCCGGAGCATTCAACATTGATGCTGCCTGACGCACTGCCTTCGTGAGCAAGCCCGCTCCCACGCGGACTACTACTTGGGATAACCGGCGCGCTTCATCTCGCGCTCGGTGCTTTGCTGCGCGGAGGCCAGGGCCTGTTCCACCGGCATCTGCCCGGTGAGCGCCGCGGACATCAGCTTGCCAACCGACGTACCAATCGCCTGGAATTCGGGAATGGTCACGTACTGGATGCCGACGTAAGGCACCGGCTGAGCCGAAGGGTGCGCCGGGTCGGCGTTCTGCATCATTTTCAGCGTGACACTGGCGAAGGGCGCCGCCTGCAAATAGGCGTCACTGTAGGTCGACATACGGGTGCCCGGCGGTACGTTGCTGATGCCATCCGTCTCGGCGACCAGTTGGATGTATTCCCTGGAGGTAGCCCAGGTCACAAAGGCTTTGGCCGCTTCCTTGTGTTTGGACGTCGCCGGGATGGCCAGCGACCAGGCGTAGAGCCAGGAGGAGCCCTTGTCGGTGATTTCTGTGGGCGCGGCGACGAAACCAACATCGTCAGCCACCTTGCTTTGGGTTTTGTCGGTGATGAAGGAGCCGGCAACGCTGGCATCGACCCAGATTGCGCATTTGCCGCTGTTGAACAGAGCCAGCGTCTCGTTGAAGCCATTGCTCGACACACCCGGCGGACCGTACTGCTTGAGGGTGTTGACGTAGAAGTTGGCGGCGGCGGTCCATTGCGGCCCGGTGAGTTGCGGCTGCCACTGCTCGTCGAACCAGCGCGCGCCAAAGGCATTGGACATGGTTGTCAGCAACGCCATGTTCTCACCCCAACCAGCCTTGCCGCGCAGGCACATGCCGTACTGTTCTTTATCCGGCTGATGCAGTTTGCCGGCGAACTCACCGAGCTGCGTCCAGGTCGGGTGCTCGGGCATGCTCAGGCCGGCGTTCTTAAACAGGTCGGTTCGGTAATAGGTGACGGTGCTTTCGCCATAGAACGGCAGGGCATAGAGCGTGTCGTTGACCGATAAACCCTGGCGAACCGAAGGAAAAATATCGTTGAGGTCATAGCTGGCGGGCAGATCTTTTATCGGTTCAAGCCAATGCTTGGCCCCCCATAAAGGTGTTTCGTAAGTGCCGATGGTGAGCACGTCGAATTGACCGCCCTGGGTCGCAATGTCGGTGGTCAGGCGCTGGCGCAACACGTTTTCTTCGAGCACCACCCAGTTGAGCTTCACGTCTGGGTGCAGTTGTTCAAATGTCTTGGACAGTCGCTGCATGCGGATCATGTCGCTGTTGTTCACGGTGGCGATGGTCACCGTTTCGCCAGCCTGGCAGAGCAGGGTAGAGGACAGGCCGGCGGACAGAAAAAGCGCTTTCGGAATGATCTTCATCGTGTTCTCCGCTCTGCGCCTTGGGCGGCAGAAGCTTTATTGTTGTTGTAACCCTTGGCGCGAGTCATAGCCGCAACGGGGTGAGCGCAGGATTGCAGCTACCCGAGCGTCAAACAAATGAACGGCATACGCGTTACTGATACTTTTTTAACCGGATACATGGAAAAAAAGCATCAGTGGCGGTCTTGCAGGGCGCTAGGCATCAGGCGTCGTTAGTGCGAGTCTCATGGGAGCGAGACTTCGACTCGTCCCAGGCTTCGCGGTACTTTGATAAAACCAACAGAAACGGAATCGCCAGGGTGATGAACCATCACGCAACCGCAGACAAGCCGCCCGCGCTTGAAGTCATTCTCAACGAGCCCCAGCACAGCTTTCGTTGGTATGAACACGACTATCCTTTCGACCTGGCGCGCTGGAACCATCATCCGGAGTTCGAGATCCACCTGATTCGCGAAGGCAGCGGTCGGCTGTTGGCCGGTGACTACATCGGCGTATTCGAGGCCGGCCATGTCGCCCTTATCGGCCCTGGCCTGCCTCATGACTGGATCAGCGATCTGGGCAAAGGGGAGGTGATCACCGGCCGTGACGTCGTATTGCAGTTCGATGGCCAGATGCTGATGCAACTGCGCGACAAGTTCCCCGAACTCAGCGAGTTGCAAAACCTGTTTCGCCTGGCGGCGCAGGGCATCGAGTTTCATGGCAATACCCGCCAGAAAGCGGCCCGACTGCTGGAAGAGATCGGCCAGTGCCAAGGCTTGCAGCGGTTGTGCCTGTTCCTGTCGTTGCTGCAACTGCTGGCATCGGCCCCGGACAGCGAGAGACAGACGCTTGCCAGCCTGCAATACGCGCCCATGCTCGACGCACTGACGGCCCAGCGCATGAGCATTGTCTTCGACTACATCCTGAACGACCTTGCCGAGGAGCTGCGCATGTCCGTCATCGCCCGGCGCCTGGACATGAACGAGCCGGCTTTCTCCAAATTCTTCAAGCGCGCCACCGGCCATACCTTCGTCGACCTGACGCGCAAACTGCGAGTCCAGCGTGCCTGTCGTTTGCTGGCACAAAGCAGTTTCAGCGTTGCCGATATCTGTTTTGAAGTGGGGTACGCCAACTTGTCGAATTTCAATCGGCACTTCCGCCATGAAATGCATGAGACACCCAGTGAGTATCGGCAGCGGTTGCAGCACGCATCTTGCGGTGGATAGCGCTTTGTGTGGCGTTGAAGTGTTAGTCTCGAAAGCAACCGGGTATTGGCGTCAGCGCATCTGGAATTATTTTCTTCCAGTTCTTGACATGCCTTTCGAACCAGTCCAGAATTGCGTCCATTCCTGATTCAGGAGCACGAAAACCCCTTAGATTTCAAAGGGTTGGAAGCTAGATTAGAATCTTGTTTCCAGATGCGAGTTTACACGTTTGGTGTTGCGGTACTGAGCATCAGATGTTTGAGGCCGAATAGCAAAATGGTTATGCAGTGGATTGCAAATCCACCTACGCCGGTTCGATTCCGACTTCGGCCTCCACTTTAAACGAGCTCCGTAGATCCATGATCTACGGAGTTTTTTTATTTCCGCAGTCCTGCAAGATTTAGTCTTGAAAAGGGGATTTGCGAACTTGCTTCACCGGGGCGGGATGTATATATTTCCCCCTCTGTTGCACAAGCGTCAGAACTGCCAGGTCGAAACTGGTCAGTCTCCAGACTGCTTTACCGCGCTACCGCCCGAATGGCGAAACTGGTAGACGCATGGGACTTAAAATCCCCCGCTCGTAAGGGCGTGCCGGTTCGATTCCGGCTTCGGGCACCATGAATATCAAGGGCTTGCATGAGGTTTCTCATACAAGCCCTTATTTCTTTGCACCGCAAAAATCTACCTCTGCTCCGCAATTCGCGACCTTCAGTCACTTCGTCGGGGTTACCTTCACGCCCTTTCGTATTTGGATGTACGACCCTGTCCGCTGTCCCGCCGTCCCTTATCCTCGTACCCTCAACGTTTCATGCTGGTCCAGTAGTCAGCGCGCACGAGGGCGGAATAGAAACACCTGTATATGCCTCGAACCTATGGCGATCGCCAGTAAGACCAACAAGATCAATAGCCAATCAGAGGCGCTTGGGTGTTGGCCAAGGATGATCATTGAGCTGAAGATGCCAAACACCGGAATCAACAGCGACAATGGCGCCACACGTGACACTGGATATTCACGCAACAGAAGGTTCCAGCCCCAGTAACTGAAGTGGGTTGCTGCGTAGACCTGAAAGGCGATTGAAAACAGCGTCATTGCGTCGAGTTGCGAAGGTAGGGCGATGAAGGGGGCGGAACCATGCAACAGCCACGTCATGAGCAAAAGCGGGAGGGGAGGAAACAGGCTGGCCCATACTACGAATGCGAAGATCTCGCGGACTTTGGATACTTTGATGACAACGTTACCGAGGCTCCATGCCATTGCACTGCCAATGACGAGTGCAAAACCAGCCTTCGACGCGTTTCCCGGACTGCATAAAACAATTCCGCCCAATCCGAAGGCTGCCAGCAGGGTTGCAACCAGTTGAGCCTGTCCCAGGCGTTCCCCGAAAAAGAGTACGCCCCAGCCCAGCGTGAAGAATGCGCTGAATTGGATCAGTAGCGACGCGGTACCGGGCGGCACCCCCCAAGCGATTCCCTGGTTGATCAAGGCCCACATGGCTACGCCAAAAATCAGGCCGTAGGCCGCCAGCCACCGGACGGCAACGCGTGGGCGTTCCACGAAAAATACCCATGGCAAAGCAGCCAGCGCGAAGCGCAACGCTGTCAACAGCAGCGGGTCAATGTCGGCAAGTCCGAGTTTGGTTACGGGAAAATTCAATCCCCAGACAGCCGTCACCAACACGGCGAGTACAAGATGTTTCTTCTGCATGGTCAATCTTCTCCCAGCGCTCAGCGGAAATGCTCGAGCCTAGAGAAATATGCAAGCAATTCATCTGGCCCGCTTTCAGTATCAGGCCAATTTTCATTAGAATCGGGCCATGCCGGAAATCACCATATCTCCTTACCAGAACACCCCGCGCGATGCTGTCGTCACCGCACGTGACTACGCAGACGGAACACTGTTCCCGCTGCACGACCATCCGCGTGGACAGTTTGCGTATGCTGCCAGTGGGGTCATCACAGTGTTTACCGATGACGGTAACTGGGTGGTTCCGCCTCATCGCGGTATCTGGATTCCGGCGCAACTCCCGCACTCCATGCAGATGCGTGGCCCTGTCACCCTTCACAACACTTATATTCGCCAACACACTGCGCAGCGACTCGGGCTACCGGGACAATGCCAGGTATTGGACGTGTCGCCGTTGTTGCGGCATTTGCTGTTGAAGGCAATCGATGTACCCGAGCTCTATTCAAGCCGAGGGCGAGACGGCCATTTGATGGCGTTGTTGCTGCATGAAATTGCCGGGATGCCTGCGCTTTCGCTCAACGCCCCATTGCCGGCGGAGCCACGTCTTGCAAGGGTGTGTCGAGAGTTTCTGGACCAGCCTTCGCTGGAGGTGGGAATCGATGATATGGCCCAACGCGCGGGAATGAGTCGCCGTACCTTTACCCGACAGTTTCGATTTCACACAGGCATCAGTTACATCGAATGGCGACAACAAGCCTGTCTGCTCGCAGCGATTGTCCGGCTGGGAAAAGGTCAGTCGGTCACACAGGTCGCAATGTTGTTGGGTTACAGCAGTTCAAGTGCATTTGCGACAGTTTTCAAGCAGTTGCTGGGAGAAGTGCCCAGTCGCTACTTCGTAGAGCAACAGGCTTAGGGCGCATGAGGCGCGGGGGCTTCTAGCCAGATTGGTCCTTAAGAATCCATATGCGCGGCAACTGTTGAAGTGTGAGAGATCGACTACATTATTTTCAACAATTCAATGCGTCGATTCGAGCCGTTATCCATTCACGGCTGTATGCAAGCACGCTAGCTGCAATCGCAGTCGGAAAATGAATAAACCCATGGGGAGAAGACGGTAACAAGTGCACCTCAACAGGTGCCGATTTCTGCCACCGATCGGCTATTTCGAGTGTGTCGTCTCTCAGGGGGTCCAATTCACCGGCAAACATGAGCGCAGGCGGGAAGTCCGTAAAGTCGCCGTACAACGGTGACAAAGGTGGCTGCCGACGTTCCTGGTCATTCAAGCCCGGCGTCAGCATGCGAAAAGCCTCAACCATCCCAGGACCGTCCAATAGCAGCGTCTCAGGGGGGGCCGCGCGAACACTTGCTGTTCCCGTCAAATCGTAGATGCCGTAATACAACAGCGCACCGCTCACCCGTTGAAGCAAGCCGGGCCATTGTTTTAGCGCCAGCAATGTTGCCGCAGCAAGATGTGCCCCTGCCGATTCACCCACGACGATAACGGGCAGATCAGCAAACTCTCCACAGTTGTCATTCAGTAGCCAGCGAGCGGCGCAAAGGCAGTCCTCCAGCAGGCCTTCAACCGGAGTCGATACAGCAAGCCGGTAATCGACGGAGACGACTGTAATGTTGCACGTATTCACCATGGCAACGTTAAAGTTGTCATTCATCTGGGCATTGCCGATTACCCATCCGCCCCCATGGAAATCAAGTACAACGCCCTTTGCCTTACCTCTCGGCCTAATGATGCGTACAGGCACTGGAACACCGCCTGGACCAACCATCTTTCTTTCAGCCTTGAGCCCATGCATGAGCAATTTACCCGCACCAGCCATTTGACTAGCGCGCAACAGCGCCTGGACCACACGGGGGGTGATGCGATTGCGAATTCGAAAGCGCGGCAACCAGGCGAGCTTTTTGTTGAAATTCCGCACTTGCACCCAATCTCGCTCGCTAGCAGGCCAAGGCGCTTTAGTACTTCCTTTGGAGTTCAACATCAGCGGTTATCCGTTCAAAGTCATGCGTCTCAGTAAGCATGCAGACAACAGGTGGGGGGATTTTTCAGAGTACAGCGACCGCTTCTGGCCCGGTTGAATCGACAGTTTAAAGCGGACGGTCACCTTGGTCTGTGTTCAGATTGAACAAACCGGGCGTTCCCCTAAATACTCCACCAATCTTACGAGATATCCATCGGGATCCTGAACGATGAATTCAATAGGCTCATTCGCAAATAAATATATTTCATATTGTTGCCGTTATCCCTTTTTCTTTGTTAGATTGCGCGCCTCAAAAATTAACCAGGGACGTGTTATGTTTTTTATTGTCTGGCAAGGATGGGGCCTTCTTTCGATTCTTGTCCCGGTGCTCTGCATGGTGCCTTTCATGGGACTCCCCAATGGGCTCGGGTTGGGGGTTGGTCTATTGGTTGGCGCGGCGGCCAACGCTTATATTGGCCATCGGCTGAATAACCAGCCGGGCAAAACCTACATTGATAAAGACAGCGGTGGCGAAGTCGTCTTTCGCAAGAAACACACGTTGTTTTATGTGCCCATGCAGTATGTGTCTGTACTGTGGGCAGTGATGGGTGTATTTGCGTTGTTGAGTGCGCACTAAACGCACTGGCTTTCGTCACATCCTTCGATGATGCATGACTGGCGAGAAGCCAGTCCTCGCAATGTTCGTTCTGGCCTATTTAATCCATGTAGCGCTAGAAAGAAAAATTCGAGGGCTCGAATCGATCGGTCGTGTCCATCCGAATACTTCGCAGGCTCACCGTTTCCAGGTGTGACGCGTATAAAGTCTCCGCAAAATAACTGATCAGGATGGAGCGACGGCGTGCGCCGATTGAGTTCAGGCTGCCCGCGTGCACTAAATCCACATCAAACACCAGGATGTCACCCGCGTAGCCTGAAAGCTGTACAGACCGGGACTCGTCATTGAAGTCGAATGGCGGCTCTCCCTGTTCAGGGCGATGGCTGCCGGGGACGATACGTGTCGCACCGTTCTCGGGGCCATAATCGTCGAAATATGCAATGGCATTCACAATGTCGCCTGGCCGCTGGGCTGACAAGTCGCGGTGCAGTTGCTGATGACCGCCACCTGCAAGCGGCTCGCGACCCTCCACTTGCGAGAGAAAGAACCGCTCTGCGATCAACTCACCCACCACCGCCAGCACCTCCGGCAGACGACACACCGCCTGTACCTTCGAATCAACGTCCAACAGTGAATGGCGCCAATCCATGCCACGCGGCACTGGCCATTGGTCCGCCGGCTTCACGCCTGCATCGAACACGGCACGAAGGTCACTCAGCCACTCGGCCGGGATCGCTCGACGAAGCAGCGCATAGCCATCTCGATGGAGTTGCTCGCGGTCAACCATGGATTCCCCTCAAGCACCGTCCCTGAGCAGCTGGCTGAACGCCTCCAGTTCACTTTTTTCCACATCGGAAACCAGCACGAAGCGCATGTGGTTGACTTGCCAGGACACCACGTTAAAGCCACGAATCGTCTGGGTCTGCCGCGGCTTGTCTGCCTCCGGCACAGGCAGGATAAACACATTGATGATGTGTTTGGCCCTCCCGTAACTCAGGGCTGCCGTGGTCTGGTGTTGCAGATAATCCAGCCGCCCGCCCAGTAATGGAAATCCCTGCGCCGAGTAATCGAATACCGGCGGCGAGAAGTCGAGTTTGCCGGTGAACCAGGGCTTCACGGTGTGACGGTCGGAGGACACCACATCGTTCAGATGCTCGCCCATCAACGAGCGGACATGGCTGGAGACAGCCTCGTCCATCAGCGGTTGCTCGCTGCCCGGCGTCATCACATAAAGCACCGCTGCCAAGGCCAGCGCCGCCGTAGAAAACGTCGGAGCGAACCATTTCCGCCAGCGCTCGACGGCGCGAGTCGCGGGAGCACCCGTGGCAAACACGCCGGCCGCTAACGATGCCGGCGCCGGGTAATATGGCGCGTGGCGCTTCACACTGACCTTCAGCAGTTTCATCTCGTCATGTAGCCGCGCGCACTCCGCGCATACGGCCAGATGCGCAGCCACATCCGTCGCCGTCGCAGGATCGAGTTCCTGATCCAGATAGCCATGCAGCCGTGTCTGGCAAACCGTGCAGTCGAGTTCATTCATGATCGTGCAACTTCAGTAATTCGAGCTTGAGCATCGCGCGCGCCCGGGCCAGCCTCGACATGACGGTGCCGATGGGGATATCGACCACCAAAGCGATCTCCTTGTAAGGCATGTCTTCGAGTTCTTTCAGCACAATCACCTCACGAAACACCGGCGGCAGGGCGTGCAGCGCTTGCTGGATCAGCACCGCGTTTTCCGTGTGAATCGCCAGCAATTCCGGGGTCTGGCTGTGGCTCAGTGCGCCTGCGTCATCGCCGATCTCGTCATCGATAGCAACCCAATGGCGCCCGGCCGAGGCTTTGAGCCAGGTGTAGCTTTCGTTGCGCACGATGGTCAGAAACCAGGCCTTGGCGTTGCCATCGGCGAAACGCTGCAAAAACCTGAAGGCACGCAAGGCGCTTTCCTGCACGACATCGCGTGCGGCGCTGTCGTTGCCGGTGATCCAGCGCGCAAGGTTGTAAGCGGCGTCCAGATGGGGCGCAATCAGGTCCTCAAATCGCTTCATAGTGGCTTCCGCACCGTCACACCCCTATAACTGTGATGCGTGGTCGTTTATTCCCCGAAAAGAATTTGTTTTCCGGCGCGGAATAAACACCCGTCCCGCAAGGTTTACCTCGTGTCAGCTACATCACTGTAGTCCGCCAGCGAGGACATACCGATGGACATTCAATCAAAACACCCATTGCGCACCGACGGCTTGCTGAACCCTGACCGCCGAACGCTGCTCAAGTGCTCGGCATGGGCCGGGGCAGGGGTCATCTGGGCCCTGAGCGGCGGCATTCCCCGGGCCTTTGCGCTGGATGAGGCAGGCAACGTCGCCGACCCCAAGGCACTGGCCAGCACGTTCCACTTCGTACAGATCAGCGACTCGCACATCGGTTTCAACAAGGAAGCCAACCCGGATCCTGCCAAGACGTTACAGGTGGCGATCGACAAGGTCATCAAGTTGCCAAAACGGCCTTCGCTGATCCTGCATACCGGGGACATCACGCACCTGTCCAAGCCCGAGGAGTTCGACACGGCGGCACAGTTGCTCAAAGGCCTGCCGTCCACCGTGCATTACGTGCCGGGTGAACACGACACCCTCGACGAGGGTGGCGGCAAGCTTTACCTGGAGCGTTACGGCAAGGGCACCAAAGGCAATGGCTGGTACAGCTTCGATGACCACGGCGTGCATTTCATCGCGCTGGTCAATGTCTTCAACTTCCAGGCCGGCCATGAAGCCACCCTTGGCGCCGATCAACTGGCCTGGCTGGCTGATGATTTACGGGCGGTGACGACCAGTACGCCCATCGTCGTGTTTACCCACATTCCGCTGTGGACGATTTATCAACCGTGGGGCTGGGGCACCGAGGATGGTGATCAGGCGATTGCGATGCTGCGCAAGTACGGTTCAGTGACGGTATTGAACGGGCACATCCATCAGGTCATCCAGAAGGTCGAAGGCAACATCACCTTCCATACCGCCCGTGGCACGGCGTATCCACAACCCGCACCGGGTGCGGCGCCGGCACCGGGGCCGATGACGGTGGCTGCCGATCAATTGCGCAACTATCTGGGGATCACCGATGTGCGAGCGACACAGGGCGATCATCCGCTGGCGCTGATTGATTCGACACTGGTCTAGGGGAGGGCGGTCAGATGAAAACGCGACTGTTGGCGGTGCTGTGCCTGATGCTGTCGATACCGGTGTGGGCTCAGGAGGTGAAGATCGATATCAAGGAGTTCATGTTTGCACCCAAGGATTTGACCGTGGCCGTGGGCACCAAAGTGACATGGGTGAATGACGACCAGATTCCCCACACGGTGGCGGAAACCCACAAGGTGTTTCGCTCGGGGGCACTGGATACGAATGACAGCTTTTCCTGGGTGTTCAATACGCCGGGAGAGTTCGAGTATTTTTGTGCGCTGCACCCGCAGATGATCGGGAAGATTGTGGTCACTCAATAAACAGAGGGTGCTGGGAGGTCAAGAGAACAAAGCCTTCGACATCAGCCGGTTCGTTGCCGGTAAATCAAGAAACGCCTGATGTTCGCGGCTCCAAGTGGCCGGCAAGGTGTGCAGTTTTTCGGCCAGTCCCGTTACGCTGAATACGGCCTCCCGCCAGACCCCGGCAGTGTCGGTTCAAATGGGCGACGACTATCGCCTGGAGGCGCTCGCCAGAAGCGGTGATACCCCTCGGGTGATCCAATGTGCGGAGGTGGCTCAGGCATCGAGAGTCACCTGGTCTGATTTGATGGATAAAGACCGGCAAGCCGCGCGATTACAACGCCAACGTAAAAGACGCCTGAGAATTCTTCGACCATCACAAGTGAGCGGGCGTGGTTGGTCAACGGGATCACATCACCGTAACCGGTGGTCGTGAGTGTTGTGAGGCTGAAATAAATCAGTTTGAAGAAAGTGCCGGGCTGTGCGAAGTCGAGGTGAGCAGGGCCGAATGAGCCAGCGCTGGATATCTCGACCAGGGCATAGATGAAGGACCAAACGAAGGCCAGCATGATGTAACCCGCAAGCGCACCATGCAGCTTGTCGGCTGTAATTGGCCCGCGCTTGAGAATATAGCGAAGCACCCCGCTAAACGAGACGGCAAGAGACGTCACGTAAGATAGCCCGGCAAGGTCAAGAATCGCGATACTCTCAGCCCACAACGCCGTCCATTGAAGGCCAACCCCAAGCAAGGCCAGACACAGTTTCAGGATGAAGCCTCTCCGAGTCTGCCTGGTGGCGAAAGCACCCACGAGCAACACAATTGAAAACAGAATGCCGAGCAATGTTCGAGCAAATATACCTTCCTCAAGAAAGGGAAACAGGAGGATCAAACCTAGTAAGAGCAGCAATAGATAAGTGCAGGGCCCTCGCCCTATTATCATCTGAGCCAAATCCTCGTCAGATTCGGCTTTATCTTGCGGATTTGCCATACCGGTTTCCCAGAGATTGAAATACCGCTCTAGACCTGGCCTGGGTTGCTAGCGTGAGGTTTTGACCTTCAGTACTTCGGTGTAAATGGCGCTGACCGTCTGACCAACCTGGAGCTTTTTCATACGGGCCTGGAGCTGCGGATCTTCGACTTTCAGGACAATTATTTTTCCTTCTGGAGGAAGCAAGGTCACTTCGTGCTTTTTCATGTTTATATGAGTGATCTTCGACGTGACCTTGACCCGGCGCACCGCCTCACCACCCGGATTAGGATTGTCCTTGGTGGCGCGGATGCTCATTGATTCGTCGCTGATGCCCGGCGCGCCGTCGACATTGCTGTCGAGCACGTAGGCGATGGAGCGAATAACGTGGATATCGACCTTGTCGCCGACTTTCAAGTTGTGCAGAGCCTTGGCTGCGTCCGTGAGCTGGATGGACACCGGGCTTTTGTTGGCGTCTTCGATGGTGACCTGATAATTCGCCGGATCCACGGCCAGCACTCGGGTAACGATGTGACCTTCCATGGCATTACTCCCCAACGGCACATCGGCTGCAAGGGCCGTAAAGCCGGCAGTGGACATGATTGAAACAAGGGAAACAACACAGGCAAGGGAGCGGATCGGTTTCATAGGTCGGCTTTCCATGTGATGGCTGAGAGAACAGCGCGATGTATCTCGGGTCAGAGCACTTCGTACACACGCCAAAGCATAGTCATTGATCGCCGATGTGCCTGATCACAGTGTCGATTGACGTGGCTCAATCGGACATGCCTCAGTCGGCTTTGTATCTTTTCACGCGTCATGTCGGCGCCAGTGACAAACGTGACTAGCGCCATTGGGCTAAAGCCGATGTATCCAATGCTTGCCACGCTTCGGAATGACAAAGTTGATCCTTCGTCAGCCAGAGTCCCGAATGTGGGCACAGGGACTCGGCGGGGAGTGCCAGCAGGTCGCTCAACTTCATCGCGCTGATTGCGCCCAGGTCTCTTTCATCCTCTGCTTCCCAGTCGCGCAGAAATAGACGCACTTTCAAGGCATCGGCATTAAAACCTTCAAACTGTGGTCGATTGTGGAGCCACTGAGGTGAATGTCTCAAGGTTCGCGCCTGGACATCCAGCAGCAAGATCTGCCATGCCAAGCGACCTCCGTGGTGATCGTCGACGTTGGTATGGAGTCGAGTCAGTGCGAGATAACGGGCATCCTCTGACCAGATCATCGAGGGCGCGAGATCGCTGATGGCGCAACCGGATGCCGTCAGCAAATACCCGCCCAGGCGGGGGCTCTCGACGCGTAGCCAACTGTCGGCGTATTCGGTTTCACAGCCGAACAACCAAGCGGCATCGTTATCCATCGGTGCTGGCTGGACGAAGTTTCCATCGGCGATTGCAGACTGTGGCTGTTCAACCAGGCGCCAATCGGGGAGGACACTCAGGCCTTGTTGGCTGACATTCAGCTCACACCACTCGTAGTAAAGCCGTGAGTCCTGTCGATGCTGGCAAAATTCAGCGGCATCGTCCGCCTCGGGTGGCGATTGATCAAAACGCTGCAATGGACTGCTTTGCCGATCCTGATCCAGGCGACCTCGAATCACCGCCACGCTCAGTCTCGGTCCACGAAAGTCCAACAGTCGTGCGACCAACAGAGGAGGGCTGTTGATCAATTGTCGTTGCTGTGCGTCGACTACCACCACATGACCTGCTGTGGCGGGCGGCAGGGTGAACGGTATCAATGCGATGTAACGTCCAGTGTCTGAAACTCGATGATCGAGCAGCCAAACGCCCGGTAACTCCCAATCCCCAATCCTGCAGGTATACCCCCCGAGCCCCAGGCTATTGTCTTGCTGCCAGCTGAATCGAGCCCGTGTATTACCCGTCAATGGTGCCGACTCGACCATCGTCGCGCCTCGCTGTCCATCACCCTCCAGCGGCACGGCCAACCGCACGCGAGTCAGATGCCGCTGCGCAACCTGCATCCGGCCGCTCGGATCATGGCCCACCTGAGACTCACAGTCGCTGTGTATGCTGTACAAGCCATAACCAAAGCGACCGCGATCAGGCTGCGGGTAGTCTAAGTAGGACGATAGCCGCAGGTAGTGGTCGTCCAGCTCCAGGGGGTCGCTCCAACCCATCGAGGGTTCGCTGTCGGCGGATCGCCACGGGCAAGGCAATGTTTGCCATTCGCGGTCTACGTGCCAGAGCCAGTATGCGAGGGGTTGCGGTTGCTCATCATCCATTCGTGCATGGCAAGCGAACGAGCGGCCATCGCGATTCCAGATGATTGAAGTATCGGCCCTGATCAGCAACGAAGTGGGCTCACCGTTGATGCTCACGCGGTATTCCGGGCTCATCAGCGGGGCGCAAGGTTGTGGCAATTCGCGCAGGCTGGCCGGCAGCATCAGAAAGGCGTCCATGTGTCGCTGACCATCGGAGGACGTATGGCGGAACGTTTTGAGCGCAAGGTTTTTTTGCCATTCACCAGGCTCGACCCAAAGGTCAACAACGGGCACCAGGCTGATTTTTTCAGCGGTCGTCAGCAGTTGCTCCAGGCTGATTTCTCGTGCGCCGTTGTCGACCAGAGGGCTGTAACGCCCCCTCAGGGTGCTGTCGTTAAAGGCATCCAGTTCCCAGAATTCATCACACGAACACTGGTAAAGCTGACGCGACTCTCGATCCAGAATCACCAACCCCCAGGCTTGGCGCGAGGGTAACGGCGCGGCGAAATAACGCCCGTCATCCGAGAATCGAGCCGACGACCCAAGGCCCTGCAGCAGCACCCCATCGGGAAACAGGTAATCGCACAGAACGGGCCCGCCCATGGCGATTTCGCTGTAGTTGAACACCCTGATGGGTTCGCCCTCGGGTGTTTGTCGCGGTTCATCCCCACCCCAGGCACTGGCGCCTGAAGACTGACCAGGCGATAGCGGTGACGACTTGGTCTGCGTGTTATCGACCAGGCCAAACCGTCTTTCCAGGTGACTGACGCAAGCCAGCCCGAAGAACATCACCGCCGCTGCCCCGGCAATGTCCCAGTACGCCGGTAAAGCCCTGCCCAGATTAAAACCCAGGCCTATTGCGGCAGAGGTCATGACCCGGGCAGCCCCTCGGCCGGTTCGTAGCCAACCGGCCCGTGCCGTCAGCCACATCAAGGCAGCACAACCCAGTACCACACCGAGCGCCCACAGCAGCGGCAATACCGCCACGAGGAAAATCGGGATCAACAGTACGGCGATTTGCCAAAGCAGATCGAGCAATAACCGAGGCAGGCTTTTTTCGTCAGCACGTTGATCGGAAGAGTGGGTCACCATTACCTCAATAATGAATGGGCGGTTTCAAACAGGCGGGTTTGCGCTGTCAGGGCGTTGTCGAAGAGCGTTGTGAAGAAGCAGGCGTGATTGTATCCGTTCGAGAATGCACGTGAAGCTGATGAGCTTGGAAAGGTTGTCATTCAGATCGCTTGATGCCCGGGAAATGTCAGCGCGCCCGACGGGCGCGCCAAGGTAGATGGCTGGTCGTTTATGACGGCTTTTTTCATTGAGCCCGTCAGGAGTAAACCGGGTAATCCACGTATCCACGCTGATCGCCACCAAAGAAGGTGCTCGGGTCCGGCGCATTGAGCGACAACCCGTCGCGAATTCGCCGTGGCAAGTCAGGGTTGGCCAGAAACGGTCTGCCGAACGCGATGATGTCCGCGCGGCCGTCGATCAAGGCCTGTTCCGCCGTCTCGGGGTCGTAGCCACCGGCGATCATCAGCACGCCGTCCCACGCTGCACGCAGTTGGCTGATGATTGCATCCCAACGCGGATCGAAGTTCTCGTCCTTGACGGTGCCGACGACGGCAGGCTCGACGAGGTGCAGATAGGCCAGATTCCACTGGTTCAACGAACGCACGATATGGCCAAACGTCGCTTGCGGCGTCTCATCACCCATGCCCATGAACCGTCCCATTGGCGTGAGGCGTACGCCCACGCGCTCTGCGCCGACTTCGTCGACAACCGCAGCAACCACTTCCAATAACAGCCGTGCACGGTTTTCCAGGCTGCCGCCGTAGCTATCCTCGCGCTGGTTACTGTTGCTGTTGATGAACTGATCCAACAGATAGCCGTTGCCGGCGTGAATTTCCACGCCATCCATCCCGGCACTCAGCGCATTGCGCGCGGCCCGGCGGTAGTCGTTGATGATGTCAGCGATCTCCGAAGTTTCCAGTGCCCGCGGAACCGGCACATCGCCCCACACACCGTTGCCATCCACGTCGACGATGAACGTTTTGCCCGGCACGGGTAATGCGCTTGGGGCCACCGGGAGGGCGTTGTCGGGCTGAAAGCTTGGGTGCGACACGCGGCCCACGTGCCAGAGTTGCATGAAGATCAAACCGCCGGCCTCGTGCACCTGGCTGCTGACTTCGCGCCAGGCCTGTACCTGCTCATCGCTGTAGATTCCCGGGGTCCAGGCATAGCCCTGGCCCTGTCGGGAGATTTGCGTCGCCTCGGTGATGATCAATGCGGCGCTCGCACGCTGACGGTAATACTCGGCGTTCATGGCCGTCGGGACATCGCCCGGTTGCCCGGCACGAGAGCGTGTCAGCGGCGCCATCGCCACTCGGTGCGGGAGTGTGTATGGCCCCAATGCGATGGGTTGGAACAGTTGCTGCGTCATAGAATTTCTCCAGGTTTCGAAAAGAGGGATCAGGGCGGCGATGGACGTTCGGCCAGGCACCGTATGGCTGTAAGTTAATCCGCTGCATGCCGCTTGATAATCCGCATCAGCCTCTACGCTGCATTGCGTGAAACGCAACGCTGCGCAGGGTCAGGACGGCTGCTCTGAGCGGGTCAAAGGAAGGTTCAGCCAGCGTCGGCCGGTAGCGTTTGCCACGGCATTGCCGAGGGCGGCGGCCATCGGTCCCTGGACGATTTCGGCGGCGCCGAGAAACGGCTGTCCCGGTTGGTCGAGCAGGTGAACGTCGACCTTTTTCGGCACCTGCGAAAAGCGCAGGATCGGGTAGCCACTCCAGTCGTAGCTGCGTATGCCCCCGGCGTCGTAGGCGACTTTTTCATACAGCGTCCAACTGGTGGACTGCACGATCCCGCCTTCCACCTGGTTGCGCAGGCCATCGGGATTGACGATTTGCCCGACGTCTACCGCCGTGACGACGTGATCGACCTGCACCTCGCCGGTCTGCGGATGTACGCGCAAGCGCACCGCGATCGCGCAATAGCCCATGATGTTTTTGTAGCGGGCAAACGCGAAGCCGATGCCCGCGCCGGGTTCGCTGTTTTTTTGCGACCAGCCGATGGCGTCGCGCACGCGCTCCACCACGGCCCGCGCCCGGGGATCCGCCAGATGGGCAAGGCGCAAGGCAACCGGATCGCTCCCGGCCCTGGCGGCAAGCTCATCGATGCACGCCTCGATAGCGAAGACGTTGATGTGCGCGCCCAACGAGCGCATGGCAGAGGTGCGAAACGGCATCTCGGTGACGAAGTTCATGTTGATGCGCGTGGATGCCAGCGTGTACAGCGGCACGGCATTGCGATCGCCGTCGCCTTCGGGTTGAGCGATGGGCACTGAAGGCGCAGAGGTGAACGGTCGGGCCAGCAGTCGCGCCGGCAGCAACCGGCCCGCGTTGACGATGCGTTCGTTATGCGGCGTGGTCCACAGTTCATAGTTCCAGTCCTGCAGTCGACCTTGCGCATCAAGATTGGCCTGCACTTCAGTCACCATCGCCGAGCTGTAGGGTTCCCAGAGATTTTCCTGCTCGCGCATCCACTGCACCCGCACCGGCGTGCCCGGTATTCGCATGGCAATCAACGCGGCGTCGGCCGCTGCATCGTCTGCGCCGTTGTGGCCGTAACAACCGGACCCTTCGGTGTGGATACAGCGAACGCGGTCGGGAGGTAGCCGCAGCATTTCGGCGATCCCGGCGCGCAGCGGATACACGCCTTGGGTGTGGGTCCAGACGGTGAGGGTGCCGTCCTTGAACCAGGCCACTGCGCAGGATGGGCCGATGGAACCGTGCATCAGGTATTGCTTGGTCACGCGCGCTCGATAGCGGTTGTCGGTCGCTTCCTGTGGTGTGCCCTCGTGGCTGATCGGGTAGCGGCGTGAAGGCAGGCGCTCGAGCAATGTGTGGATGTCCCGTGACTCGGGTATCGCCTGTCCGCCGCTCCAGTGCGCCGATTCATATCCGCGGCGCATGGCCTTGATCGCTTGCCATTCATCACGCGCCACCACGGCAAGGTAATTGCCGTCGCGAATCACCTGCACAACCCCGGACAACGTTTTGATCGACTCCGCGTCGAAGGCTTCCAGCGTGCAACCGGGACGAGGAGGGCGAATGACCCGAGCGTGCAGCATGCCCGGCAGACGAATGTCCTGAACAAATGCAGGGCCGCCGCTGACTTTTGCCGGAATATCCAGCCGTTGCAGCGAATGCCCGATCAGCTTGAAGCCCGTCGCGGGCATTGCCGGCGATTCGGACTTGGCATAGAGGTGCAGATCGACGTTTTTGACGGCGTCAGCGTAGGACATTCGTTGTCCGGCAGGGCCGTGAATGACGCCTTCCTGCGTCGTCAACAGTGGCGGCGCCACCTCCCAGCTGCGCCCGGCCGACTGCAGCAATAACTCACGCACCTGCGCCGCCGCGTTGAACAACGCGGTGCCGCTGTCGAAAATGCTGTGGCTGCCGGCGGTGTAGCCTTCGTTGGGCGTCAGGGCAGTGTCGGCCGTCAGCAGGTTGATCGCCGTCGGCGAAACCTCCAGACGTTCGGCGGCAATTTGCAGCAAGGCTGTTTTGACGCCAGTGCCCAATTCGACCTTGCCGGTGTAGACGGTGATGCCTTCAGGGCCCACGCGGATCCACGCATCGAGGTAGGGATTGGTGCGCAGGCTGCCGGGCAGATCAGGCGCCAGCACCACCGTGCCGAGCGTATCCACTTCGGTGTCGGCCCATGCACGACGCGCCGCCGGCACCAGGGTAAACGCCACCAGCAAGGCGCCTCCACGCAAGAAAGCCCGGCGACTGTGGTCGACTTTTTTCTCCACGGTCATGTCGCGCTCCCGTTTTGCCCGGCCACCAGGCTGATTGCCTCGATAATCCGCAGGTGGGTGCCGCAACGACACAGGTTGCCTGCCATGTGCTCGCGAATGGTCTGCTCGTCCGGGTGCGGATTGTTCTCCAGCAATGACTGCGCGCGCATCAGCATGCCGGCGATGCAGTAGCCGCATTGGGCCGCCTGTTTATCGATAAAGGCTTTTTGCAAAGGACCGGGACGTTCGGCGGTTCCGAGGCTTTCAACCGTTCGAACCTTCTTGCCTTCAAGGCCCGCGCAGGGCGTCACGCAAGAAAAAACCGGTTTGTCATCGACGATGACCGTACAGGCGCCGCACTGGCCCAAACCACACCCGTACTTGGCGCCGTTCAGCCCCAAATGATTGCGCAGCGCATAGAGCAGCGGCATGTCAGGTTCCAGCTCCAAGGCTTGGGCCGAGCCGTTGACGTTGAGCGTGACTTGGGTCATTTCGTCTCCTGACGGATCGCTTCAATAGTGGAAGAAAGCTCTGTCCAGGGTTGGTCAGGTCTGGCTTGCTGGCGCAGGTATGACGCCAGGGCGGTGAGTTGTATGTTGTCCAGGTTGGCGGAAAACGGCGGCATGACCGGTCCGGGCACGCCCGGAGTTGCCGGCACACCTTCGAGCACGGTTTTCAGGAAATTGCGTGCGCTTGGGGCTTGCAGTGCCGAGGTGCGATCCAGCGCCGGACGCCCGTCGATCTCGCGCATCGGCGCCGCAGGGGCATGACAACCGGCGCAGGCACTGGCGAACAGCAGGGCGCCGCTGGTCTGGTCCAAGGTCTCAACGTTCCCGGCGCCGGGTTGGATTTCGGTGATCGCAGCCTTGGTTTGCAGGCTCAGTAAATACTCGGCAATCGCCTCTGCGTCACTGACCGGCAAGCGAGCCAGACTGAGGCTGACCGGGCGCATCGGGCCTGCGGCTGTGCCGTGCCCATCCACCACTTCTGCCTGTAGATAGTGGACCAACTGCTCAGTGCTCCACGGATTTGCGCGATGGGCCATGCCAAGCAGCGAAGGCGCCTCCCAGCCATCCACCTCACCGCCCGCAAGGCTTGCGCCAGACTTCTCGGCACCGATCAGGTTCAACGGTGAATGGCAGCCCGCGCAGTGGCCGGGGCCTTCAACCAGATAACGCCCGCGATTCCACGCCTCGGATTGCTGCGCCACAGGTGTCAGCGGCTTTGCATGCAGGAACAGCAGATTCCAGAACGACACCAGTGGCCGGAGGTTCATCGGGAAATTCATGTGGTTTTGCATGGCCGGTGAGTTCACGGCAGGGCCGCTCATCAAGTACGCATACGCGTCGGCAATGTCGCCTTCGCTCATGCGCCGGTAGTGCACGTACGGGAAGGCGGGGTACAGGAAGTGGCCATCGCGGGCGATCCCTTCACGCATCGCCCGCTCGAACGCCGGCAGTGACCATTGGCCGATACCGGTTTGCGGATCGGGTGTGATGTTGGTGCTGTAGAGCGTACCGAACGGCGTCACCAGCGGCAGCCCGCCCGCCATGTATTGACCGCCCGGACGTGTATGGCACACCGCACAATCGCCTGCTTCGACCACCCGCGCACCGCGCTGCCATTGCGCGGCATCGAACGTTCGCGGGGGCTCAATCGGTGCTATCGCCGGACGCCACATCAGTAACGCCGCGCCGATTGCGCCTATCGAAGCGAGGACGGCCGCGATGATCCAGAGGGGGCTGGATCTCAGGAAGTTGCCCTTCATGAGGATTTGCAACGCGAGAGACACGCAGTGCGCATCGAGGATGGATTCGGGGTCATGAACAGCTCCTTGAGCAACCGGGGAAGGGCGCTGATGGAGAGCCCTGCGCCAAGTGCCCAAGGGTAGAGAAGGCGCAAGCGCCGGAGTATTGCCAGGTCGCGCAATAGCGCTTTGCGCCAACAGCAACGCCGGGGTCGTTGCGGATGGCGCATCACTCCATTGCCGGGGGCACGGATTCTCTGCATCGACCCGTGCCCTTAGCCTTGGCATCACTTTCCCGAACTCAACGAGGTGTCATCATGCTCACGGGTAACCCCGCAGCAGCGGCCAAGGCCGAACAGCCTGCTTCACTCTCCGGCCTGATGGTCGCGTTCCTGGCATTTTGCTGCGGCGCGGTCGTGGCCAACCTCTATTACGCCCAGCCGATTGTCGAATTGATCGCGCCGCAGATCGGCCTGTCCAGCGCCAATGCCAGCCTGATCGTTTCACTCACACAGTTTGGTTATGCGCTGGGTCTGCTGTTGCTGGTGCCGCTGGCCGACCTGATGGAAAACCGGCGCCTGGTCGTGGGTTTCACCCTCGCGGCGAGCGTTACGCTGTTGTGTGCCGGGCTGACGCACTCGCCGTCGATGTTCCTCGTGTTTTCCTTGCTGATCGGCCTTACTTCGGTTGCGGTGCAGATTCTGGTGCCACTGGCGGCGCACCTGGCGCCCGAAGCCACACGCGGTCGTGTGGTGGGAAATATCATGAGCGGGCTGCTGCTGGGCATTCTGTTGTCGCGTCCGCTGTCCAGCCTGCTGGTGGAAGTGTTCGGCTGGCGCGGGGTGTTTTACAGCGCGGCGGCACTGATGGCCGTCATCGCCCTGATCACCGCGGCTGCGCTGCCGCGCCGTGTGCCGACGCATCAGGCGACTTATGCCGCGCTGATCGGCTCGGTGTTTACCCTGGCTCGTCGCCATCCGGTGCTGCGTCAACGTTCGTTGTATCAGGGGTTATTGTTCGCCAGCTTCAGCCTGTTCTGGACGCTTGCACCGATTGAGCTGATGCGTCACCACGGTTTCAGCCAGGCGCAGGTGGCGATTTTTGCCCTGGTCGGAGCGGTAGGTGCAGTCGCTGCGCCGATTGCCGGGCGCTTGGCCGATGCCGGCCACGGCCACCGCGGAACACGGGTCGCACTGCTGCTGGCACCGGCTTCATTGTTGATCGCTGCGCTGCCCGGCAGCAGCTACCTGTGGCTGGTGGTGTGTGCGGTGCTGCTGGATTTCGCCGTGCAACTGAACATGGTGCTGGGCCAGCGCGAGGTGTACGCCATCGACCCGCACAGCCGGGCACGACTCAACGCCGTGTACATGACCAGTATCTTCGTTGGCGGTGCCTTGGGATCGCTGGTGGCGAGCCCGCTCTACGAGCACTTCGGCTGGAACCTGTCTGCCGCGTCGGTGGCATTGCTCCCGACCCTGGCTTTGGTGATGTTCCTCGGCCGCAAGGCCAATGCCTGAGCGCCAGACGCCGGGGAATCCGGTGAAGCACCGTCATACAAGACGGTTGGCGAACGGTGATGCACAATCACCACCGTTCCCTTTTGACCGGATTCCGCTTATGGACAAGTTGCTGGCACTGAAGATGTTTGTTGAAACCGTGCGTTGCGGCGGTTATTCCTCTGCGGCGCGCAAGCTCGGCATCTCGACGTCTTCGGTCACTCGCCAGGTGGCGGGGCTGGAAAACGAGCTGGGCGCCAGCCTGCTCAACCGCACGACACGCAACACCAGCGTGACCGTCGCCGGGCAAACCTATTTCGAAAAGGCTGTGGCGATTCTTGACGCCATCGACGAAGCCGATGCCGTGGTTGCCGACCGTGGCAGCGAGGCGCAAGGACGCCTGCGGATCAGCGTGCCCGTCGAGTTTGGTCGGCGGATCATCGCGCCGCATCTGGGCCGATTGCTCGAGCGCCATCCGGGACTGGAAATAAGTGTGTCGTTGAGCGATCAGGTCAGTGACCTGCTGAGCGAACAGATCGACGTGTCGGTGCGTCTCGGATCGTCGGTGGTCAGTGAAGACATCGTCAGTAAACGGGTAGGGGCCTTCCAGCGCTGGGTGGTGGCCAGCCCGGATTACCTGAGCCGCCACACGGCGCCGTGTCATCCTCGCGACTTGCTCGAGCACCAATGCCTGCGCTTTGATTACGCTGGTTCGCACCAGTGCTGGACGTTCCAGGGCGACAAGGAAGCCATCCAGCTCAATGTGCACGGCCGCCTGCAAAGCAACAACGCCGACATCCTGCGCGAAGCGGCAATCGCCGGCGGCGGGGTGACCCTGCTGGCCGACTGGCTGGTGCGCGACGATGTCGCCGCAGGCCGGCTGACGCGATTGCTGGAACACTACGAAGTCAATCCCGGCAGTGCGAGCAGCTGCATCAACGCGCTGTACTTGCCCAACCACCGGGGATCCAGCCGGATCAATGTGTTTATCGATTTTCTAGAGGAAATTCTCACGCCTGGCGTGTCAGCTATACAAATGGCTGGCCAGTAAAGCCACGCGGTAGCCGTTGCAGTCCGGGCATCTCGATCAGCCGTTGTACCCAGGATGCGCGCCAGTCATTGGCAGCATGGGTGGCTTTGGCTTTGCGTGCGGCCCGACGTGCGGCGTTGCGTTCGGCTTTGCGTGCTTCCTTGTACGCATCGGTGTTGCGGCAGCTTCTGCATTTCACCCGGTTCAATATGCTGCTGGAAGTCAGGTTGCTGCCTTTGTGCCCGCAGGCCAGGTGCCCGCCGACTTTGAAGTGAGTGACCATGGGACATACTCCTTCGTGATGTGTAAGCGTTCGACATCTAGCGGGTGAGGGCGTTCGTTCGCGTTACGGCAGGCAAAAAAATGGCCCGCATGCGGGCGGGCCAGGGGATGTTTTCAAAGGAGCAAGTGAACTGTAGGAGTTCGGTTGTGAAGACGGTGTGAAATGGCCGCCGCGTGCACAAAAAAAGCCCGGCAAACTGGGCCGGGTTGGGATGTAGCGCGAGTCTGGCAGGCAGGCATAACCACGGTGACGAAGAGGTCACCGCTCAGGTGTGCTGAATTGGACTCTTTCCCTGGCTCAAATAACGCGGTCGCCTGATTTGAACCGAGGCAGTGGCGGCTCGACATGTTTGAGTGCAGACAACGCGCTGCGAATCTGCGGCGTGTCCTTCTCGATGTCGTTCAAGCGGTCACGAATCCTGAGCGCTGTCGGATGCCCCCCTTGATGATCGACCCAGTCGGCGATCTCCTTGCACGCAGCAGCAAGGCGGGCCTGACGGGAGTCAAGCAGGGTGAGCAGGGTGGCGATAGACTCTTTCTCGGACATGACAATCACCTCCGTTCAAGGAAATCGGCTAAAGGGCAACAAAAAGCCCGCGGGGGAGCGAGCTTTCTGCCGATGGGTCGCTGGTCCTTCAGCTCCTTCAAGTATAGACCCGGAAAATGAAAGCGGCCGGCGTCAAGCCAGCCCGTGCGACACCGGCGAACTGGCAGCGTTAAGCCGGCGACATTCGCGCTTGGCGTCCTCTTCAAGATCGTAACCATCACCGATGAAGCCGCGAGTGCGGGTATCGACGATGCGATACCAGACGGCGGCGTCGGGTGGTGGGTGACCGGTTTCTCCGGCCCGGCGGCCATGAACAATGATCTTGTTGCAGCGTTTCACAACGAAAATGTCTTCCATGGCGTCACCGAAGCTATTCGTGTTCAGATCAAGCATAGAAGCCCATTGCGATCATGCAAAAAACTGGTGGGTCGTTCGTCGGTTCAGTGCCCCCTTGAATACGTCTCGGCGACGGGGTTCAGGCCAGCACCGCCACCGCCTTGATCTGCGCCCAGAGTTGCTGGCCGGGGTGCACGCCCAGTTGATCCCGGGAGTAGCGGGTGATTCGCGCCAGCAGCGGTGTGCCGGCGGCATTCAGGCGGATCAGTACGTGAGCAGCGTTGTCGGCGCCGACTTCACTGATCACCGTGACCGGCAGGCGATTGAGGATGCTGCTCTGTTCGACGCCTTGCAGGCTCAGGCTGACATCCCGCGCCTGAACCTTGCAACGCAATGCCTGGCCCTTGGTCATCGGCGCGTGGGCGACCCGAATGCTCAGGTCGGTGTCGGGCAGTTGCAAGGTCAGCAGCTGGTAGTCGGCGTCATAGGCGCTGACGTGCCCTTCGATCACCACGCCGGCGTCATCGCCCAGCGCCAGCGGCAGATCGAGCCGGGCCAGGGTTTCGCCGATGGCGCCGCTGGCCAAAGCCTTGCCGTTGCTGAGCAGGACGAGATGGTCGGCGAGCCGCGCGACTTCATCCTGGGAATGGCTGACGTACAACACCGGGATGTCCAGCTCATCGTGCAATCGTTGCAGGTACGGCAGGATTTCGTTTTTACGCTGGGTATCGAGCGCCGCCAGTGGCTCGTCCATCAGCAGCAGTTTGGGACTGGTGAGCAGGGCACGGGCGATGCCGATACGCTGGCGCTCGCCGCCGGAAAGATTCTGCGGATTGCGGTCGAGTAAATGGCCAATCCCTAGCAGTTCAGTGGCATGCGCCATGTCGACCCGCCGCTGTTGGCGGGGGATGCGCTTGAGGCCAAATTCAAGGTTGGCCCGCACCGACAAATGCGGGAACAGGCTGGCTTCCTGGAAGACATATCCCACGGCGCGTTGATGCGGCGGGACGAAAATCCGCTTGTCGCTGTCCTGCCAAACCTCATCGTTGATCTGGATAAAACCCTGCTCGGCCTGTTCCAGGCCGGCGATGCAACGCAGGCAAGTGGTTTTGCCCGAACCGGAATGACCGTAAAGCGCAGTCACTCCGCGGCCAGGCAGTTGCAGGTCGACATCCAGGGCAAATCCCGAATAGCTCAGTTTCAAGCGCGTTTGAATCATCGATCAGCTCCAGGCCGCTTTGGTTTTACGGCTGGAGTAGAGCGCCAGCAACACTGCAAAGGAGAACACCAGCATTGCCCCGGCCAGCCAATGGGCCTGGGCGTATTCCATGGCTTCGACGTGATCGTAGATCTGCACTGAAACCACGCGGGTTTTGTCGGGAATGTTGCCGCCGATCATCAGCACCACGCCGAACTCGCCGACGGTGTGGGCGAAACCGAGAATGGCCGCGGTGATGAAACCGGGACGGGCCAGCGGCACAATCACGCTGAAGAACGTGTCCCAGGGGTTGGCGCGCAAGGTGGCGGCCACTTCCAGTGGGCGAGTGCCGATGGCGGAAAAGGCATTTTGCAGCGGCTGGACCACGAACGGCATCGAGTACAGCACCGAGCCGATCACCAGCCCCGCAAAACTGAAGGTCAGGGTGCCGAGCCCCAGCGATTGGGTGAAGTGGCCGATCCACCCGTTCGGGCCGAGCGCCAACAGTAAATAAAAGCCAATCACCGTGGGTGGCAGCACCAGGGGCAGGGCGACGATCGCCCCGACCGGGCCGCGCAACCAGGATTGGGTACGCGACAGCCATAACGCAATCGGAGTGCCAATGATCAGCAGGATAACCGTGGTCAGGGACGCCAGTTTCAGGGTCAGCCAGATCGCGGAATAATCGGCACTCGATAGCGTCATTTAGAGTTGGTAACCGTAGGATTTGATAACAGCGGCGGCTTTCGGCCCCTTGAGGTAGTCAACCAATGCCTGGGCGGCCGGGTTGTCCTTGCCCTTGTTGAGGATCACCGCGTCTTGTTTGATCGGATCATGCAGGTTGGCCGGAACGATCCAGGCCGAACCGCTGGTCACTTTGCCGTCTTTGTAGATCTGCGACAAGGCCACAAAACCGAGTTCGGCATTGCCGGTGGACACGAATTGGTAAGCCTGGGTGATGTTCTGGCCTTCAACGATCTTGTCTTTGACCTTGTCGGTCAGGCTTTGCTTGGCCAGCACCTGAGTGGCAGCCAGGCCATATGGGGCGGCTTTCGGGTTGGCGATGGAAAGATGCTGATACTGGTTGTCGCTCAGAACCTTGCCCTTGGCGTCGACATAACCTTCCTTGGGCGACCACAGCGCCAGCGTGCCGATGGCGTAGGTGAAGCGCGAACCCTTGACGGTGTCGCCTTCGGCCTCGAGTTTTTGTGGAGTGGTGTCATCCGCCGAGAGCAACACTTCGAACGGTGCGCCGTTCTTGATCTGGGTATAGAACTGGCCGGTTGCACCAAAGGAGGTGACCAGTTTGTGCCCGGTGTCTTTCTCGAAATCGGCAGCGATGGCCTGGATCGGCGCAGTGAAGTTGGCGGCAACGGCGACCTGGACTTCATCCGCGTGGGCGGACCCGAAAGCGAACACGCTGAACAGGCACACAGGGGCAAAACGTGAGGCACGCATGGTCATGAAACGGCTCCGTGGTAGGCGAGTGAAACGCTATATATCGGAATATATAGCGAAATGCCTGTAAACGGAACGAATGGGATGTGCACGTCGGAATTCACGCGCGCCCTGTAGCAGCTGGCGCAGCCTGCTGCTACGGGCCCCCGTCCTAGCGGTGAATCAATTTGGCCAATCCTTCATCCGCCAATCGCCGGGTCAGCTCTGCCGAAGTCAGTTCAACGCCCAGGGTGAACGCCTGCCCGGCCCAAAGGTTGCTGAAATCCGCTTCCCCTTTTGCCCGCAGTGGCATCAGCGCACCGCCTGCCAAGGGGAAGGCCGGTGCTTTGGCGCTCATCGGCCCGAGTTCACGCATCACCCGATTGAGAATCCCGCGCGCCGGGCGCCCGGTGAAAATGTTGGTGACCGCTGTTTCGCTTTCCTTGGCCGTGCGCAACGCCTTGTGGTGGGACGCGCTGACCTTGGCCTCTGGCGTGAACAAATAAGCCGTACCTATCTGAACCGCCGATGCGCCCAACATGAAAGCCGCTGCGACGCCACGCGCATCGCTAATCCCGCCCGCCGCAATGATCGGCACTTTCACCGCATCAACGACCTGCGGCACCAGCGCGAAAGTACCCACCTGGCTGCTCAAGTCATCACTGAGGAACATGCCCCGGTGGCCGCCAGCCTCGTAACCCATCGCAATGATCGCATCGCAGCCATGCTGCTCCAGCCAGATGGCTTCTTCGACCGTAGTCGCTGAGGAGAGAACTTTCGCCCCGGTGGCTTTTACCCGATCCAGCAGCGATTTTTCCGGCAGGCCGAAGTGAAAACTCACTACTTCGGGACAAAACTCTTCGATCACTTCGCAGGCCGCGTTATCGAAAGGCGCGCGATTGGACACCGGCGTCGGTGCGTCGAAGTCGACGCCCAATTCCCGGTAGTACGGTTCCAGCAGGTTTTTCCAATCCCGGGCGCGCTGCTCATCCGGCGGCGGAGGTTGGTGGCAGAAGAAATTGACGTTGAACGGACGCTGGGTGTGTTGGCGAATCGTCTTCAGTTCTTCGCGCAACTGCTCGATGCTCAGCATTGCGGCGGGCATGGAGCCGAGGCCGCCGGCGTTGCACACAGCAATCACCATGGCCGAAGTCGTCGCGCCGGCCATAGGGCCCTGGATGATCGGCAGCTCGATCCCGAGCAGGTCAAGAATGCGGGTGTCTGGCCATTGGCTCATGTGCAGTGTTCTCCGACGTCGAAACAGGGCAGGGACGGTAGAAGCAAGTTTGTATCAGTAATGCCTGGCGCAAGGCCAGTCGAGTTTTTAATGCGTACAGGATGATCCGCAAGGCGCCAGCCGATGGGGATTGGCTTAAAGTCGGGTACGGTGATGGGGTTCCCTGTGTTATTTCAACAGCACGACAACTGAGCGATTCCACCTGGAGGCAGTGATGTTCAAAGGCATTCTGATCGACAAAGATGACAGCGGTTACCGGGCCACGCTGCAAGAGATCGCTGACGATCAATTGCCCGAGGGCGATGTGACGGTGCGTGTGGCTTACAGCACATTGAATTTCAAGGATGGCCTGGCGATCACCGGCAGCAGCCCGGTGGTGCGCAAATTCCCGATGGTGCCGGGGATCGACCTGGCAGGCACTGTCGAAGTCAGCAGTCATCCGGACTACAAGGTCGGTGATCAAGTCCTGCTCAACGGCTGGGGCGTGGGTGAAGGGCATTGGGGCGGGCTGGCGCAGAAAGCTCGCCTGAATGGCGACTGGCTGATTCCGTTGCCCAAGGCATTCACCGCCGCGCAAGCGATGGCCATTGGCACGGCCGGCTACACGGCGATGCTGAGCATCCTGGCGCTGGAGCACAACGGCGTGACCCCCGAACAGGGCGAGGTGTTGGTGACGGGCGCCAACGGTGGTGTAGGCAGTTTCGCCATCGCGCTGCTGAGCAAGCTCGGCTACCGCGTGGTGGCCTCCACTGGCCGCACCTCCGAACACGACTACCTCAAGCAATTGGGCGCCAGTGAAATCATTGATCGCGCCACGTTATCGGAGCCGGGCAAACCGTTGGCCAAGGAGCGTTGGGCAGCGGTGATCGACTCGGTCGGCAGCCACACACTGGCCAACGCTTGCGCGAGCACCAAGGCTAACGGCACCGTCGCCGCCTGCGGCCTGGCTCAGGGCATGGACTTCCCGGCGTCCGTCGCACCGTTCATATTGCGCGGCGTGACCCTGGCCGGGATCAACAGCGTGACCCAACCCAAAGCCCGGCGGATACTGGCCTGGAATCGCCTGGCCAAGGACCTGGATTTCGCCTTGCTGCCGCTGATCAGCCACGAAATCGGCTTGAGCGAAGCCATCGACGCCGCGCCGCGGTTGCTTGCCGGGCAGTTGCGTGGCCGGGTGGTGGTCGACGTCAATCGTTGATCGTTTCAGCATCAATCAATCAAACAGACAAACTGTAGCGACAAGGAATATCGACCAATGGATGTAAAACTGCGCGAAGTGCAGCCCTTCAGCGTCTCGGGTTTGCAGGTGCGAACCCGCAATGCAGCAGAGCAGCAGCCGGATACCGCACGTATCGGCCCTATGTGGGAACGCTTTTTCGTCGAGGATATTTTCGACAAGATCGCCCACAAACAACCGGATTCCTTTATGTACGGCGTGTATTCCAACTACGAGTCCGACGCGTCGGGCCACTTCGATGTGACCGCGGGAGTGGCAGTCACCGCGCCCTCCGAGGGCTTTGCGCAGATTCAGGTTGAGGGCGGCGATTACCTGGTGTTCAGCGCCAAAGGGGCGATGCCCGATAGCGTCATTCAGGCCTGGGGCTTTATCTGGGCCTACTTCGAGGACAACCCACGGGTTCGCCGCAAGTTCGCCACGGACTTCGAGGTCTACACCGGGCCTGAGTCCGTGGCGGTCTATATCGGCATTCAGGACCCGGACGCGTTTTCACGCTCCAGCAACTGACGCTTGCGCTCCACGCCCCAGCGGTAGCCCGACAGGTTGCCGTCGCTACGCACCACGCGATGGCAAGGGATCGCCACCGCCAAACTATTCGCGCCACAGGCCTGGGCCACGGCGCGCATGGCTTTCGGCGCGCCGATGCGCTTAGCGATATCGGCATAACTGGCGGTGCTACCGGCGGGAATCTCCCGCAGGGCTTGCCACACTCGCTCTTGAAACGCTGTGCCGCGTACATCCAGCGGCAAGTCCAGGCCGAGGGCCGGGGCTTCGATAAAGCCGACGACCTTGGCGATCAACTGCTCGAACTCATGATCGGCGCCAATCAGGTTGGCGCGGCGAAACTTGTCCTGCAGGTCGCAGACCAGTTGATGCGGGTCGTCGCCCAGCAGAATCGCGCAGACTCCGCGCTCACTTTGTGCCACCAGAATCGCTCCCAGAGAGCACTGGCCGACAGCAAAACGTATGTCGTTGTTCTGCCCGGCCGCGCGATAGTCGCCGGGTGTCATGCCGAGCAATTGATCCGCTGCCTCATAGAAACGGCTGTTGGAATTGAATCCGGCGTCATACAGCGCATCGGTAACCGTGCCGCCATCGGTCAGGCGCTCGCGAACCTTGCGTGAACGATGGGCGGTGGCGTAGCCCTTGGGTGTCAGGCCGGTGATGGCCTTGAACACGCGGTGGAAGTGGAAACTGCTCAAACCGGCTGCCTCCGCCAGTTCATTCAACGCCGGTAACGTTTCGGCGGATTCGATTTGACGGCACGCGGCGGCCACGGTCGCGGCATGTTGGGCGGCGACGTCGCTGTGATCTTTCGCGGCCCGTTTGCTGGGGCGATAGCCCGCCGCCTGAGCTTGCTCGGCCGTGTCGAAGAACTCGACGTTCTGCGGTTTCGGCAGGCGTGCCAGGCTGCTGGGGCGGCAGTAGACACCGGTGGTTTTCACCGCATACACAAACTGCCCGTCGGCACGTGGATCGCGCGCGACCACGGCGGCCCAGCGAGGATCGTTTTCGGTGGCGATTGTTGGCGATTGAGTTGTCATGGCTTCATGTCCGTTGACCCGTTTCATGCAGATTAACCAGCCGGCACCGACGCTACACTCCGGGTCTTGCGGTCGAATTCGACTGCATCATCGCGCAGTACGAAAAGTGAAATTGATCCGCTGTTCGCCCAGCCGCGGATGCTGGCCTTCCTTGATCGGCAATACGCCGTGGTAACGCAAACGGTCCACGCCGCCCCAAACCACGATATCACCGTGAAACAGTGGCACCCGCTGGCTTTTGGCGCTGCGTTCGAAACCGCCGAACAGGAACGTCGCCGGCAACCCCAAAGACACCGACACGATGGGGGCCGTGTAGGCATTTTCGTTTTTGTCCTGATGCAACGACATCCTGGCCCCGGGAACATAGCGGTTGATCAGGCAGGAATCCGGTACGAACGCCATGAACCCTGCCTCTCGCGCCGCCGCCTGGGCCAGTTCGAAAAATACCTCGGGCATTTCAGGCCAGGGCGCGCCGGTCTGCGGATCGTTGCGGGTGTATTGGTAGCCGTTGCGGTCGGTGGTCCAGCCCCAGGTGCCGCAACTGCTCAAGGCCACCGACATGGTAAAGCCACCGGGCGTGACCATCTGCCGAAACGGCGCCGCTGTCAGAACCGCCTCCAGCGCCGGTAGTAACCGGTCGAGCCAGGGCAGGGCAAAGCCCCTGAGGACGTAGGATTGTTCGCCGATCTGCTCGCGCCTGGGTTGCTGCTCGGGTTCGGCGTCGGCAAACAGATCGAAGGTGATCGGGTTCATGGGCTCATAGCGCATCGTGAAAGATGATTCCAAGGGTATGCCGTTTTCCACTGTGCAGGCGACTCACCCCATGACGCAGGGTCACTCGGTAATAGCCGCGAACGCCTTTAGCTGGGCGCTGACTGACGGCAAAAATCAACGCGTCACCTTTCTTCAGTCCGATGACTTGCGGGCGCGATTGCATCCGTGGGCGTTGTTCGGTCAGCACAAATTCGCCACCGGTAAAGTCCTCTCCCGGTTCTGACAGCAGAATCGCCACTTGCAGCGGAAATACGTGTTCGCCGTACAGATCCTGATGCAAGCAGTTGTAGTCCTGCGGGCCGTATTGCAGCAATAAAGGTGTTGGGCGTTCCTGACCGGCGGCATGACAGCGTTGCAGAAACGCTTCATGGGATTCGGGGAAGCGGGTCGGCAGGTCCATGCATTCGTACCAGCGATTGGCGATGGGAACCAGTCGAGGGTAGAGCGCGCTGCGCAACCGGGCCACCGGATCCGGCAGCGGGTATCTGAAGTATTTGTACTCGCCACGGCCAAAACCGTGGCGCGCCATCACCACTTTCGAGCGAAAGGGTTCGGGGCAGTCGTACAGGGCGCTTATTTCATCGCAGGTCTTATGGCTTAAAAGCGATTTGATGATCGCGCAGCCATCCTGGTCGAGTTGCTGCGTAAGCGCGCCCCAGTCGAGGGCATCGTGGTGAATCGGATCGGTAAACAAGGGTTCTGACTCCTTGACCAAAAGGTCGAGGCGGCCAGTTTAGTGAGCGTTGCGAGAGCGGTCACTCCGGCGCTTGCGGTCGAATTCGCGAGGGGAGCAGACGTCCATGTTGTCGCTCCAGATCGCGTTACAGCGCTTTGCTGACGCTGATCTCGCTGATGACGTCTTCGCTCTGGCCATGCAGCTTGTCCAGCGCAGCCTTGGCTTCTTCTGCGGTGCCGTTTTCAAGCTGGGCGAATTCGAAGCGACGCTCGCCGTTGAGTTTGTATTTGATAACGTATTTGGTCGTCTGGGCCACGGTCATACCTGCCTGTTCGGGTGTGGGCTCAGCTCAGCTTAGAGCTGGAGCGGCGGATGATCTTGATCGAGTGTGTCAGCGTCGGCTTGCGGGTCACGCTGATCGGCCGGCGGTTGACCGTGTCGATGGTGATGTTCCAGAAACCGGTGCTCGGCGCGGTGATCCGGGCCGGGAAGGTGTCGAATGCGCCACCGTGATACGTGTGACGGCCGCCGTTCTTGAAGCTGCGGAAGTTGGCGTCGTTCATCAAGCGGATGTTGCACATTTGGGAGCACTGAATGACGACGATGTCGTCTTCGTTGAGGTGCTCGCGCTGGTGGATAAATTTCATGAGGCGCCTCCAGAAGGGCTTTTTCTACAAAATCAAAACGATAGCATGGGCGATTGGCGCAGTTTATCAGCCCGAACAGGTTATTATCTGGCTGTCGGGGTCCGCTTTGACAATTAAAAACAGTTATTTGGAATTCTATGAGCGATAAAAGCAGGGAGCCTTGGAGAAAAACAGCATTTGTGCTGTCGGAGGGTCTTTATCGGAGGTTTCATATGAAATGGGGTGTTCTGGTCGTGCCGTTGGTATTGGCGGTGAGTGGATGTGCGACGGTCTCGGACATCACTGCTTCGCTGCCTACCATGAACGTGATTTCAGGCAAGAAACCCCATGAGTACGCCCAGTGCCTGACCGAGAAGTTGGCCAGTAGCCGTGGGGCCCTGCAAGTCGAGCCGCAAAAGGATGGCATGCGGGTTATTGTTCCGCAGAAGTTCTCCTCGGGGCCGGCAGCGGTGTTTGATATTGAAGACCGCTCCGGCGGCAGCAGCATCAAGCTGCATGAGCGCATCTCCAATGTGCCGTTGCGCCCATGGGATGTGCGCAATGCCGCCACCGCGTGCATTTCCGGCTGATAAACTACCCCCGGTCAGCATCGATGCCGTCAAAGTCGCACTTTGACGGCATTGTCATTTCTGGAGTCGAGCATGAAACGAGAGCAAGTGCGGGAGCGTCATGCAGAGGGTCATATCTCTGCCACCCATGTGATTCAGAACCCGGCGAATCCGGGGGAGTGGATCGTGTTTTTCAAGAAAAGCGCCGGGCGCAGTTTTTTTCTGGTGGATGACAACGATGAAGTCGAGTCCTTCAGTCGCCTCGACGATTTGATCGAAACCGTGCGCGGGCTCGGGATCAAATTCGCCGAAATCCATATGTAGGGCAGAGCACCCTACTTGCAGACCACCACCACGCTGCGGTTTTTATAGTTGCCGATATCGGCGCCCAGGGTTTTGTCGCTTTCCTTGGTCGAAGGTGTGCCGTCGGTGCCAACAATCCGATAACCGGTGCCGGCGCATGAGGCATCGGCTTTTTCGTAGCAACTGGCCCAGTCGTTGGCTTCCCCGGAGCAGTCGATGGTCAGGCCTTGCTCGCCATTTTTCAGGTAAGTCGTTTCAGACGTGGCACAGCCACTCAGGGCCAATACCGCAATCAGTGGCAAGAATTTTTTCATGTCGTGGTCGTCGTCAGTGATGGGGGCTAACTTCATTGCAGGCAATCACAAAAAAGCCCTGCAAAAAACAGGGCTGCGGTCACGCCAGGTTCAGCTCAAGGCTTGTCCTTGCCGCGCCGCTTGGGTGCTGCGGGTTGATCCTGCAACACCGATGCCACTTCAATCGCCAACGCTTCTGTCGGGAACGGCCCGGCAATATTTTCGCCGCCGACGCTGTCTATCCACCACTGGCCGTCTTTCGCCTGATTGATCAGGTACCCGTTGACGCTTTTTGCTGCCGACATCTATCTGCCTCGTTGGCTGGTTCAAGTGCGCAATGATAGCGCCAAATGCCCTCAACGGGTGCCGATGGGTGTAGGGTGGGGCAGATTGTCGCTAGACTGATGGCCGCGCAGGTCGTCGATCTCTGCTATCTATAAGACGTTGTGCAGCTTATCTGCGGAACTATCCATCAGAATATTTCTCTATGATGGCGTCGGTTAGCCAGTGCGGGGCATTGTAAGGTGCACGCCGCCTGATTAGACTGCGCCGAACTCGTACACACAGCCCTTTCAAGGACTTATATGATCAAGAAATGCTTGTTCCCAGCAGCCGGTTACGGTACTCGCTTCCTGCCAGCGACTAAAGCCATGCCCAAAGAAATGCTGCCGGTGGTAAACAAGCCACTGATCCAGTACGGCGTCGAAGAAGCACTGGATGCCGGGTTGACCGAAATCTCCATCGTTACCGGTCGCGGCAAACGCGCCCTGGAAGACCACTTCGACATCAGCTACGAGCTGGAAAACCAGATCAAGGGCACTGACAAGGAAAAATACCTGGTCGGCATCCGTAAACTGCTCGACGAGTGCTCGTTCTCCTACACTCGCCAGACCGAAATGAAAGGCCTGGGCCACGCAATCCTGACCGGCCGTCCACTGATTGGCGACGAACCTTTCGCCGTAGTACTGGCGGACGACTTGTGCGTCAACCTCGAAGGCGACGGCGTACTGACCCAGATGGTCAAGCTGTACAAGCAGTTCCGCTGCTCGATCGTGGCCATCCAGGAAGTCGATCCTCAGGAAACCAACAAGTACGGCGTGATCGCCGGCGAGATGATTCGCGACGACATCTATCGCGTTCACAGCATGGTCGAGAAGCCAAAACCTGAAGATGCACCGTCGAACCTGGCGATCATCGGCCGTTACATCCTGACCCCGGACATCTTCGACCTGATCGAGCAGACCGAGCCAGGCAAGGGCGGCGAAATCCAGATCACCGACGCCCTGATGAAGCAAGCGCAAAACGGCTGCGTCATGGCCTACAAGTTCAAAGGCAAGCGTTTCGACTGCGGTGGCGCCGAAGGCTACATCGACGCAACCAACTTCTGCTTCGAGAACTTCTACAAGACTGGCAAGGCTTACTGATAGCGCCTGAGCTGCTTGTATTGAAAAGCCACCTTCGGGTGGCTTTTTCATTTTTCGGCCCCAAATAGTTTGCAACGCTTGCCCAAAGGGCACCCGCAGGTATGCTGGTGACCTGCCGAGGAGATAGAAATGGCCTACGATTTTGACCTATATGTGATTGGTGCCGGTTCTGGCGGTGTGCGGGCTGCGCGGTTCGCGGCCGGTTTTGGTGCGAAAGTCGCCGTGGCCGAGAGCCGCTACCTGGGCGGTACGTGTGTGAACGTTGGCTGTGTGCCGAAAAAACTGCTGGTCTACGGCGCGCACTTCGCTGAAGACTTCGAGCAGTCGCAAGGTTTCGGCTGGACTCCGGGCGAAGCGACGTTCGACTGGGCAACGCTGATCGCCAACAAGGATCGCGAGATCAATCGCCTGAACGGCATTTATCGCAATCTTCTAGTCAATAGCGGTGTGACCTTGCATGAAGGTCACGCGAAAATCGTCGACCCGCATCAGGTTGAGATCAATGGCGAGCGTTACACCGCCAAAAACATCCTGATTGCCACCGGTGGCTGGCCGCAGATTCCGGAGATTCCGGGGCACGAGCATGCCATCAGCTCCAACCAGGCATTCTTCCTTAAAGAGCTGCCCAAGCGCGTTCTGGTGGTCGGTGGTGGTTACATTGCGGTGGAGTTTGCCGGGATTTTCCACGGGCTGGGCGCTGAGACCACGCTGCTGTATCGCGGTGATCTGTTTCTGCGTGGCTTCGACGGCGCAGTGCGCAAACATTTGCAGGAAGAGCTGACCAAGCGCGGCATGGACCTGCAATTCAATGCCGATATCGAGCGTATCGACAAACAGGCCGATGGCAGCCTGAAGGCGACGCTCAAGGATGGTCGTGAGCTGGAGGCGGATTGCGTGTTCTACGCCACCGGTCGGCGTCCGATGCTCGACAACCTGGGGCTGGAAAACACTGGGGTCAAACTCGACAAGAAAGGTTTTGTCGAGGTGGATGAACAGTATCAAACCGCTGAACCGTCAATCCTGGCCCTCGGTGATGTGATTGGTCGGGTACAACTCACGCCGGTTGCTCTGGCCGAAGGCATGGCCGTGGCGCGGCGCTTGTTCAAACCTGAGCAATATCGCCCGGTGGATTACAAGATGATCCCGACCGCCGTGTTCAGCTTGCCGAACATCGGCACTGTCGGGCTGACTGAAGAAGAGGCGCGCGAGGCGGGGCACGATGTGGTGATCTTCGAAAGCCGTTTCCGGCCGATGAAGCTGACCCTGACCGAATGTCAGGAACGCACCTTGATGAAACTGGTGGTGGACGCCAAGACCGACAAGGTCCTGGGTTGCCACATGGTCGGCCCGGATGCCGGCGAGATCGTGCAAGGGTTGGCGATTGCCCTGAAAGCGGGCGCGACCAAGCGCGACTTCGACGAAACCATCGGCGTGCATCCGACAGCCGCCGAAGAGTTCGTCACCATGCGCACGCCAGTCGCGGGTTAATCGTTCTTCTGTGGCGCTGATGCGTCTGGCGCTGTCGCAACGACAGCGGCCAGGCGCACGCTTTCATCCAGGCTTGCCTGCAACTTGATCAGTTCAACTTCCAGCGCTTTGTTGATGTGCGACTGCTCGTCAATGTTCTGCTTGAGCGACTGGCTTTCCAGCAAGGCAATGCGCAAGCGTTCCTGGAGGAGGGTGCGTTCGCTGTCGATGCGGGTGACCTGTTCCAGTAACTGATCCTGTCGGCTGTTGGTGTGCTTGAGTTGCTCCTGCAACAGACTCAACTCCCGCAGCGTGCCCCGGTTTTCGGTCAGCAGACGCTCATTGTCGCGATGCAGTTGGGTGATTTCATCCTGGCGTACCAGTGCGCTTTGCTGGGCCTGACGCAACTCCATCTGAATCTGCTGCACCTGGCCTTCGTGGCGTCGCTGTTCCTGCTCGCGCTGGTCTTTGACGGCGTTGCGGTAGTGCTCCAGTGCTTCACGGGCGTGCAGGTGTTTTTCTTCCAGTGAGCGGATCTGCTCGTCCTTGTCCTGCAAGCGCAATTCGAAATCGGCCAGTGCCTGGTTCAGCCCGGCGTTGCGGGTTTGCTCGGTTTGCAGCATCGAGCGGGTGTCGTGCAGTTCCGCCGATTCCTGGGTCAGTGCCAGGCTTTGAATTTCGTATTGCTGCTGCAGTTCGGTATTGGCCTCGCGGGCCTCGTGCAGCTGGGTTTCCAGCTCTTTTCGTTGTTGCTCGAACTGTGCGCGTGCCTGGTCGATGGGTTCTTGCGCCTGTTCTTTCAGGCGTTGCGCCAGCCGCGCCACCAGCGCTGTCAGCTCATCATCGATCGGTTTGGAAGGTGCTGGCGCGGGTTCGGCGCCGTCATCGAGCTCTTTCAGATAGCGATGGATCGTGGTTTTCGAGCCGGTATTGCCCATTTCGATCCGCACTGCGTCGATGCTCGGGTGTTCGCCCCGGGCGAGGATTGCCGAGCGTGCCGCTTGCACCAGTGCCTTGTTTACGCCGCCACGTGCCATGTGTTCTCCTACGATTTGATACTGTGGTACGTACCACTAATATGAGCAATGTACCATGCCGTGAATAAAGTTAAAAACTTGTGATAACTAATGCGGGATATACTGGTATTACCCCGTGTGATGAGCTGTAGACCGGGTTTTCAATCGCCAACGCGGTACGTTTTCGAGCACAGAGCCCATGACCGATCTGGATCGCTACCTGCAAGCCGCCACCCGTGACAACACCCGTCGCAGCTATCGCGCGGCCATCGAGCACTTCGAAGTCAGTTGGGGCGGGTTCCTGCCGGCGACCAGCGATAGCGTGGCGCGATACCTGGTTGCACATGCGGGCGTGCTGTCGATCAATACCTTGAAGTTGCGCTTGTCCGCGTTGGCCCAGTGGCACAACAGCCAGGGGTTCGCCGATCCAACCAAGGCGCCGGTGGTGCGCAAGGTGTTCAAAGGCATTCGCGCATTGCACCCGGCCCAGGAAAAACAGGCTGAGCCGTTGCAGTTGCAGCATCTGGAGCAAGTGATCGCCTGGCTGGAGCAGGAAGCGCAATCCGCCAGGGCGCAGGGCGATCGAGCGGGATTGCTGAGAGCCAGGCGCGACACCGCACTGATCTTGCTGGGCTTCTGGCGTGGTTTTCGTAGTGATGAGTTGTGCCGCGTGCAGATCGAGCATGTACAAGCCAGCGCCGGTTCAGGCATTACCCTCTACTTGCCACGCAGCAAGGGCGATCGCGAGAACCTCGGCCAGACCTACCAGACACCCGCCTTGCAGCGCCTGTGCCCGGTGCAGGCCTACATCGAATGGATTACCGAAGCCGCGTTGGTCCGTGGCCCCGTGTTTCGTGGCATCGATCGCTGGGGCCATTTGAGCGAGGAGGGCTTGCACGCCAACAGCGTGATCCCGTTGTTGCGCCAGGCACTGGAGCGCGCTGGCATTGCGGCCGAGCACTACACCAGTCACTCCTTGCGTCGCGGCTTTGCCACCTGGGCGCATCAGAGCGGTTGGGATTTGAAGTCGTTGATGAATTACGTGGGCTGGAAGGATGTGAAGTCAGCCATGCGCTATGTTGAAGCCAGCCCGTTTCTCGGGATGACCCGAATCGCTGAAAAGTCATTGGCGCCGTAGATCACGTTTTCTTCTATT
Organism: Pseudomonas sp. DF5; assembly: GCF_058148225.1. NCBI lineage: Bacteria > Pseudomonadati > Pseudomonadota > Gammaproteobacteria > Pseudomonadales > Pseudomonadaceae > Pseudomonas > Pseudomonas sp. DF5. The sequence continues at coordinate 56,776 of NZ_JBYVYM010000028.1, read as the reverse complement.
AATACGCTCGGCTAATAGCGAAAACAAATCAGCAGCATCAGGTTTGCCAATGAGCCAACCGGCGATCGGGTGGGTAGGATTCACCACATCAACTTCTTAACCCCTGACGGAGAGTCACCGATGCCTATCATCAACAGCCAAGTTAAACCGTTCAAAGCTACCGCCTACAAAAACGGCGACTTCGTACACGTGTCGGACGCTGACCTGAAAGGCAAGTGGTCTGTCGTTTTCTTCTACCCAGCTGACTTCACCTTTGTTTGCCCGACCGAACTGGAAGACCTGGCTGACAACTACGCCGAGTTCCAAAAACTGGGCGTCGAGATCTACAGCGTTTCCACCGATACCCACTTTGCCCACGCTGCCTGGCACAACACTTCGCCAGCCATCGGCAAAATCCAGTACACCATGATCGGCGACCCGACTCACGTCATCTCCCGCAACTTCGACGTGTTGATTGAAGAAGCAGGCCTGGCTGACCGTGGCACTTTCGTGATCAACCCGGAAGGCCAGATCAAAATCGTTGAACTCAACGATGGCGGTGTTGGTCGTGACGCTTCCGAGCTGCTGCGCAAAATCAAGGCCGCTCAATACGTCGCCGCTCACCCGGGCGAAGTGTGCCCAGCCAAGTGGAAAGAAGGCGAAGCCACTCTGGCTCCGTCCCTGGACCTGGTCGGCAAGATCTAAGTCTGTGACGCGCTTCATCAGGGCGGAACTCCGTACCTCTTAAGTAAGCTGCACCGCCCTTAAAAACGCCCGGGCGAAATTCGCTCGGGCGTTTTTTTTTTGACTTCTTTTTATCAAATACATGGAAATCGCCCGTATGTTGGACGCCAATCTTAAAGCCCAGTTGAAATCGTACCTGGAACGGGTCACTCAGCCGATCGAGATCGTCGCATCCCTCGACGACGGTGCGAAATCCCAGGAAATGCTCGCGTTACTCAAAGACGTTGCCAGTCTTTCCACCCAGATTACTTTGCTCGACAACGGTAACGATGCGCGTAAACCATCGTTCTCGATCAATCGCCCGGGAGCCGATATCAGCCTGCGTTTCGCCGGCATCCCGATGGGCCACGAATTCACATCCCTGGTGTTGGCCCTGCTGCAAGTCGGCGGCCACCCATCGAAAGCCAGCGCCGAAGTGATCGAGCAGATCCGCTCGCTCAAAGGCGAGTTCAATTTCGAGACTTACTTCTCGCTGTCCTGCCAGAACTGCCCGGATGTGGTTCAGGCGCTGAACCTGATGGCCGTGCTGAACCCGAACATCCGCCACGTCGCCATCGACGGCGCGCTGTTTCAGGCCGAAGTTGACGAGCGCCAGATCATGGCCGTGCCAAGCGTTTACCTGAACGGCGTGAACTTCGGCCAGGGTCGCATGGGCCTGGAAGAAATCCTCGCCAAGATCGACACCAGCGGTATCGAGCGTCAGGCCGAGAAGATCAGCGCCAAGCAAGCCTTCGACGTACTGGTCGTCGGTGGTGGCCCGGCCGGTGCTTCGGCGGCGATCTACGCCGCTCGTAAAGGCATTCGCACCGGCGTGGCGGCTGAACGTTTTGGTGGCCAGGTGCTCGACACCATGGCCATCGAGAACTTCATCTCCGTGCAGGAAACCGAAGGGCCGAAACTGGCCGTGGCACTGGAAGAACACGTTAAGCAATACGACGTGGACATCATGAACCTGCAACGCGCCGACAAGCTGTTGCCGGGCAAAAACGGTGAACTGCACGAAATCCATTTCGCCAGCGGCGCGTCCTTGAAAGCCAAGACCGTGATCCTCGCCACCGGCGCGCGCTGGCGTGAAATGAACGTTCCGGGTGAGCAGCAATACCGCAACAAGGGCGTGGCGTACTGCCCGCACTGTGACGGCCCGCTGTTCAAGGGTAAGCGTGTGGCGGTGATCGGTGGCGGTAACTCCGGCGTCGAAGCGGCCATCGACCTGGCGGGGATCGTGTCCCACGTAACCCTGCTGGAGTTCGACGTGCAATTGCGCGCCGATGCGGTACTGCAGCGCAAGTTGCACAGCCTGCCGAACGTCACCGTAATCACCAGTGCGCAAACCACTGAAGTGACCGGCGACGGCCAGAAGGTCAACGGCCTGCGCTACAAGGATCGTCAGTCGGACGAGTTGCGCACTGTCGAGCTGGAAGGGATCTTCGTGCAGATCGGTCTTCTGCCCAATACCGATTGGCTCAAAGGCACTATCGAGCTGTCACCGCGCGGCGAGATCATCGTCGATGCCCGTGGTGAAACGTCGATCCCCGGCGTGTTCGCGGCCGGTGACGTAACCACCGTGCCGTACAAGCAGATCGTGATTGCAGTGGGCGAGGGCGCCAAGGCTTCCCTGAGCGCATTCGATCACTTGATTCGCACCTCGGCGCCGGCATAAGCGCCGACGCCGAAAACACAAAACCCCATGAGCGATCATGGGGTTTTTTGTGCTTCGCGCATTCCTAATGTGGGAGCGGGCTTGCTCGCGAAAGCGGCGTGTCATTCACCAGAAATGCTGGCTGACAGTCCGCCTTCGCGAGCAAGCCCGCTCCCACACTGGGTTTGTGGTCGGACTTACATTGGTGCTGGCTGAATGATCTCGACCCAGTAGCCATCCGGGTCCTTGATGAACGCCAGGCTCTTCATGCGGCCGTCGTTCAGACGTTTCTGGAAATCGCAGCCCAGCGCTTCAAAACGTTCACACGCGGCGCGGATGTCCGGCACCGAAATGCAGATATGGCCGAAGCCGCGTGGGTCGGTGTTGCCGTTGTGGTAGGCGAAGTCCGCGTCATTCTCGGTGCCGTGGTTGTGGGTCAGTTCGAGAATACCGGGGATCGATTTCATCCACTCGGTGCGGGCAGCGGCATCGGCCGGGATCTGGTTTTTATCGACCAGCGCCAGGAAGTACAGGCTGAACTCGGCTTCCGGGAAATCACGCTTTTCCACCAGCGAGAAACCCAGGACGCGGGTGTAGAAATCCAGCGACCGCGTGATGTCCTTGACCCGCAGCATGGTGTGGTTGAAGACGAACTTCTGGGTGGCGGTGTCAGGTTGGGCGGTCACACCAGGAAATGTATTGAGTTCGTGCAGGCTCATGGGCCCTCCGGAAATTCCAAGAATGCTCATAATGATACGCAAGGGTCCTGGCATCGCCAAACCAAAACCGCAGGCTTGCCTGACGGGCGGGCGAAGCTCAGACTTTGCGCCTTAATCCGTGAGTGTTCATTCTAATGATCCGACCCTGTCAATTGATGTTCGTCCTGATGTGTCTGCTTTCAGGTATTACCAGCGCTCATGCGCAGGCTCCGGTCATCATCTGGCCAAACGGATGGGCGGTTGAAACTGTCCCGCAAGAGGAGGCCAGGCCACAGGTTTCCCGGCAACGTGCAGTAAAAAATGACCAGAACGGCACACCGGTGATGGTGATGGAGTTGACCATGACGCAAGTAGAAAGCGGTCATCAGGTAAACCTGCAAGGTGTGTTGCTGGAAATGCGCAAGTCCGTGCAGAAGGACTTTTTCCAAGGTGGGTATCAGAGCGTTTGCAGCAAAATTCACGCGACCACCTTGAGCCGACTATCGGCATTGGAAACTACTTGTACGATTACGCAGAACGGTCGACATGTTCTGTCTCAAACATTGGTCGCTGCGGTAGACGCCGATAAAGCCTATGTTCTTTCCTACGCGGGGCAGGCTGAGGTTTATAAGGCAAGTCAGGAAGACATCGAGGTCGCTCGAAACAGCTTGAAACTTTAGTTCAAGGTTTCTGTCCACGCGTCTTTCAGCGTGGCCCGCATTTTTAGATAGCCAAACGGATTAAGCACAAAGTTAGTCAGACTATAGCGAGTTGATCGACGACTGCCGACGCATTTAGAAGGATATGACATCCATGAAAAAGCCCTGCATTGGCAGGGCTTTTTTATTACTGCTAGCGCTTAGGCACGTAGCCAGGAATCAACGGTGGCTGCACCGTATTGTTCCTTCCAGGCTTTCAAGCCGCGGTGGTTGCCACCTTTGGTTTCAATCAGTTCACCGGTGTGCGGGTTCTGATAGACCTTGACCACACGAGCGCGGCGGGTTTTAGGGGCTGTTGCCTGTTGCAGGCCGGATTTCGCCGGGTGCGGATCGAGGATGGCGATGATGTCGCGCAGGCTCTTGCCGTAGGTTTTCATCAGCCCCTGGAGCTTCTCTTCGAATTCAATTTCTTTCTTGAGCCCGGCATCGTTCTTCAGCGATTCCAACTGCTTGAGCTGTTCTTGAAGGGCCTTTTCAGCTGCACGGAATTCAGCGAGTCTGGACAATATCTTTACTCCAATAGTGTGTTTGGCTGATACCAACCGCAAACAAAGCTATAAGCCAAGAGCCTTGAAGCGACTCGGTGATAATGACACGCCTGCCGATTTTGCACAGGTAGAAAAATTGTAGTAGTTAATTGGCCAAGAGTAAATCCTGACTTTTTCTTCATGTAACAAGAGTAGTCTTTTGATTCAATTTGGTGCGCATCATCATGATCTCGGCGCTAAACGTGGCTAGTTAATGATCACTTAATGCACTAATGAATTCTGCTCCGGGCATCGGCCGGCCGAACAGATAACCTTGCAGAAAGTTCGCGCCATGGGCGGTCAGATAGTCACTTTGCTCCTCGGTTTCCACGCCTTCGGCGACGATGCCCAGATCGAGTTTGACCGAGAGTTCGATGATGCTGTCCAGAATATGCCGGGAGAGGGCGTCGACACCGATCATGGCGACAAAGCTCTGGTCGATTTTCAGGAAGTCCACATTGAACTGACGCAAGTAACCGAGGCTTGAATGGCCGGTGCCAAAGTCGTCGATGGCGATCATCACGCCCAGCGCGCGAAGCTGTTCGAACAACTGCAGGGTGATGGCTGTCGGTTCGATGAGTTCGCGCTCGGTCAATTCCAGCACCAGATGAACACTACCCGGTGCAAAAGCGCTGAGGAATTCACGGCAGTCTTCGACCAGTTCCAGGTCCCGGCAATGACTGGCGGTGATGTTGATGCCAATGTGGAATGGCCCGTCGAACGATGCCGACAAGGGCGCCAGCAATGTGGCGGTCTGTTGCATCAGCGAGCGGGTCATCGGCACGATCAGACCGGAATGTTCGGCAAACGGGATGAACAGATCCGGACGCACCAGGCCTTCCCTGGGATGTTTCCAGTGCATCAATACTTCGGTGCCGGACCACCGCTTATTGTCGCCATGCACCACGGGCTGAAAGTAAGGAATGAATTCTGCTGCCTCCAGCGCCCGCTGCATTTCACGGCTGGGCGACATCGAGCGCTTCTGCAGCACATGCCCGATCGAACCTGACACCACGCCGAAGAACATCAACAGACTGAACAGTGGCGGGTATTCACTACGCATGTAACGCCAGGTTTCTCCTTCGGGGAAACCTGCGGCCACCGTAAAGGCATACCGCGAGGACGTCAGCGTACTTTGTGCTACCGGCAAGGCGGGTGGGGCGTCCTCGTGAACTTTGCCGTCGGCAGACAACCAGTTGGGACCGACTTGTAGCAACAGTAATGTCTTGCGGCCGATCAGGCGCAATTCGTTGCTCAGGTGATAACCGTTCAGCGTGGTCACTGCCCCTTTATTTCCTTCGCTGAGCCGATACACCAACAGCGCGGTATTGGGCGTGACGGGGTTGCCGTTCATGAGCCATAACTGGCCTTGGGTGTAGTCGCCGGGATTGACCTTTTCCTGATATTCACCGAACAACGAACTGCAATAGAGGTTGTCGTCCCACACCAGGTTGGTCGAGCGCACGAAGGGCCGGCGCGTAACTTGTTCGCGCAAGGCCAGTTTGACGTCATTGCAGTTTTTGCCAGCCAGCGGCAGTAGTTCTTGCGCGGCTTGGGCGGTGTTGTCGAGCATCAGTTCGAATTGGCGAATGGATTCTTCGCCAGTCAGTTCAGTACTCTGCTTGAGGGTACGTTCAGCCTGCAGATAGAGAATGGCGACTCCCAGCAACACCGGGAGCAATCCGCTCAAAACAGTCACAGTGATCCGGGTACCACGCTTGCGGCGACTTTTGACGTTCAGTGGCATTCGCAAATCCATCGCGATAGAAGAGGGCTCTCAAAGGTTGGCAGGTCGACATGCCTCCCAAAAGAGTTCAGCCATGATAGTTGGCTATCGGCCCTTATGCCGCTCAACCTTTAATCAATCTTGAGGCCAGTTTAATAAAGGCCAGCGTCGCGGGTGATGACTGACGCTGATCGAGCACCGCCAGACCAACCTGGCGGCTGATGGGGGGTGACAGTGGCTTTTTCACGTAGCGGCTGTCGTTGCCATCGGGCAGTGAGCCTTCGGCGACGACGGTCAGGGCATCGCCACGACCTACCGTGTCCAGCGTGCTGAGCAGTTGCGAGCAGCGATACCGAATGTTCGGCGTCAGTCGCGCTGCATTGAACAGGCGCGATACCAGCTCCGAAGACCCGGCTTCGGTCAGCACAAAAGGGTCGTGGCACAAGTCGCTCAAACTCACGCTGTCGCGACCGGCCAGTGCATGATCGGCAGGCAGCAGCGCGACCATCTGGTCCTCGATCAGTGCAATTGTGTCGAAACGTTCCTGGGGCAACACCACGAAACCAATATCGATACGCCGTTCTTCCAGCCATTGGAGGACTTGGCGGTCCGGGCCTTCGTCGATATGAACCTCGATGCCCGGGTGTGCGGCGCGGTAGTGCTGCAAGATCCTCGGCAGTAGCTTGATCGAAGAAGTCGGGCCGAACGAGCCGATGCGCAGCGTGCCGGTTTTCATCCCGCGTGAATCGGCTGCCTCCTGGCGTAACGTGTTGGCCAGCCCGAGCATCGCCCTGGCCCGCATTAATAGTTGCTGGCCGATGTCACTCAACTCGATCTGGGACTGATGCCGGCGCAGCAGTTCGACACCCAACTCCTGCTCCAGCGACTTGAGTGCGTGGGAGACCGCAGACTGGGAAATCCCCAAACGATGGGCGGCCGCCGTGAAACCGCGCAATTCGGCCACCAGCGAGAAAATTTCGAGTTGAGTAAGGGTCATGAGTTTTTACTCATTTTACGATGATTGATCATTAGTCGAATGATACGGCATGTGCCCGATTTCTGGTGGTGGAGACTTATGACTACGTGTGAACAGACCCTTGCGAACGCTTCGGATGTGCCGGTTTATCTGAAACTGGCGGCGGTCACCATGATCTGGGGCGGGACGTTCGTCGCCGGGCGGTTTCTGGCCGACAGTCTCAGTCCGTTATTCGCTGCGAGTCTGCGGTTCCTGCTGGCGAGCGTGGCGTTGCTGTTGTTCCTGCTGCTGGCACGGGTGCCCTTGGTGCGACCCAGCCCCAGGCAATGGTTGCAATTGGCGCTGTTGGGATTCTTCGGGATTTTCTTCTACAACCTGTGCTTCTTTTACGGGCTGCATTACATCAACGCGTCTCGGGCATCGTTGATCGTTGCGTTGAACCCGGCCGTGATCGGCCTGGCTTCGTGGCTGCTGTTCAAGGAGCGGCTGAGTCGGGCGAAAGTGGCCGGTATCGCGATCTGCATTGCCGGCGCCAGCCTGGTGATTGTCAGCCGCAATCCGCAGTTACTGGCCGGCAACGCCGATGCCTGGATTGGCGATTTGTTGATCTTCGGCTGCGTACTCGGCTGGGGCATTTACTCGCTATTTTCCAAAGGCCTGAATCAAACACTGGGGCCGGTGCAGACGGTGACGTACTCGATTTTGCTCGGCACGCTGATGCTCTGGGTGACCAGCGCCGTGCGGGGCGAGTTGAGTGTCGCGGCGCTCACCGGGCTCGGCGCACAACAATGGTTGAGCCTGATGTACCTGGGCGTGCTGGGTTCGGCATTGGCCTACATTGGTTATTACGACGGCATCCGCAAAATCGGCGCGACGCGCTCGGGCGTGTTCATCGCCTTGAACCCGTTGACGGCTGTTCTTCTTGGCGCGTTGTTGCTGGGCGAACAGCTGACACTGGTGATGTGCCTGGGCGGCGGGCTGATCCTGGCGGGGATTTTCCTGTGCAACAAACCGCTTGCGCATGCCACGAAAAAGGGGATTGTATAAGAAGGCGGACAAACTGATTTACGCTGTGTAGAATCCGGTTACGCATACAATAATAATCGTCTTCTGGCAGCAGAAGCCTCGCCCGCAAGAGCCTTGGGTCGACAATGAAGATATTCGGGTTTCAATTGATCTACGGTGACTTCCTCGCCCGCAGCGTGAGGGGCATCTCCTGCGCGCCACCCGCCGGTCTCAGCATTGCTAGCAACTAACGATCCGTTAATTCTAAAAGCATGATGAGGCGCCAAAATGGCAGATTTATACGAAAACCCAATGGGCCTGATGGGCTTTGAGTTCATCGAATTCGCATCGCCGACCCCGAACACCCTGGAGCCGATCTTCGAGATCATGGGCTTCACCAAGGTCGCGACCCACCGTTCCAAAGACGTGCACCTGTATCGCCAGGGCTCGATCAACCTGATCCTCAACAACGAGCCCCACAGCGTGGCCTCGTACTTCGCGGCCGAGCACGGCCCGTCGGTGTGCGGCATGGCGTTCCGGGTCAAGGATTCGCAAAAGGCCTACAAGCGTGCCCTGGAACTCGGCGCCCAGCCGATCCACATTGAAACCGGCCCGATGGAACTGCACCTGCCGGCGATCAAAGGCATCGGCGGCGCGCCGCTGTACCTGATCGACCGTTTCGGTGAAGGCAGCTCGATCTACGACATCGACTTCGTGTTCATCGAAGGCGTTGACCGCAACCCGGTCGGCGCCGGTCTGAAGATCATCGACCACCTGACCCACAACGTGTATCGCGGTCGCATGGCCTACTGGGCCAACTTCTACGAGAAGCTGTTCAACTTCCGCGAAATCCGTTACTTCGACATCAAAGGCGAATACACCGGCCTGACATCCAAAGCGATGACCGCGCCGGACGGCATGATCCGCATCCCGCTGAACGAAGAGTCGTCCAAGGGCGCCGGGCAGATCGAAGAGTTCCTGATGCAGTTCAACGGCGAGGGCATCCAGCACGTGGCGTTCCTCACCGATAACCTGATCGACACTTGGGACCGTCTGAAGAAAATCGGCATGCGCTTCATGACGCCGCCGCCGGACACCTACTACGAAATGCTCGAAGGCCGTTTGCCGAACCACGGCGAGCCGGTTGATCAACTGCAAGCGCGGGGCATTTTGCTGGACGGTTCGTCTGAGCCGGGCGACAAGCGTCTGCTGCTGCAGATTTTCTCGGAAACCCTGATGGGGCCGGTGTTCTTCGAGTTCATCCAGCGTAAAGGCGACGATGGTTTCGGCGAAGGCAACTTCAAGGCACTGTTCGAATCCATCGAGCGTGACCAGGTTCGTCGCGGTGTGCTCTCTACCGATTAAGCCGTTCCTGATGTGAAAAAGCCCGGTCAGCAGCAATGCTGGCCGGGCTTTTTTTGGATCACGCAAAACCATTTTCGGATTACGCAAAACCATTGTAGGAGCGAGGCTTGCCCGCGAAGCTTTTAGCGCCTTCAAGGGCCCCTTCGCGGGCAAGCCTCGCTCCTACACATTACATAGGCCGGCGTCGTTGCCGGACCAGATGCTTGAACCCTTCAAACACCAATACCACCACCGCCAGCCAGATCGGAATATAAGTCAGCCATTCACCGGCCTTGATGCTTTCCCCCAACAGCAACGCAACGCCCAGCAACAGCACGGGCTCGACGTAACTCAGCAACCCGAACAGGCTGAATGGAAGCAGTCGGCTGGCAATGATGTAGACCACCAGCGCCGAAGCGCTGATCACCCCGAGCAGCGGAATCAACAGCGACAGCCACGGATGTTGATCGAACACGCCAAACCCTTGTTCACCGCCCTGCACGAACCAGAACGCCACTGGCAGCATCAACGCCATGTCCAGCCAGAGCCCGCCAAGGTTGTCCGTGGCCAAGCGTTTGCGCAGGATGAAATAGATTGGATAGCCGATCACCACCAGCAACGTCGCCCAGGAAAAACCGCCGACCTGATACAACTCGTTGAGCACGCCGAGGCTGGCGAAGAACACGGCGATTTTCTGCAGGTAGGAAAGGCGCTCGCCATAGACGATTCGCCCGGTCAGGACCATCGACAGCGGCAACAGGAAATACCCCAGCGACACGTCGAGGCTATAACCGTTGAGCGGCGCCCACATGAACAACCAGAGTTGCAGGCCCAGCAGCACTGCCGAGCCGATCAGGGCGATGAGCAACTTCGGCTTGGCGGCCAGCCGCCGAAGAATCTCGACCACGCGTTTCCATTCGCCGGACACCATCATGAACACGGTCATGCATGGCGCGGTCAGCAACATCCGCCAACCGAAAATCTCCACGCCGCTCAAAGGGGAGAGCAGTGAGGTGTAGTAATACATGACGGCAAACAGCATCGAGGCTGTGACCGATAGAGCGATACCTTTAGACAAACTGTCCTCGCGGGTTGAAGGTCAAACGGGGCGCGCAGGATACGTGGTTTTTGTGCTGAATATTGGCCGGGTGATCGATATTTTCAACATCGCGGTGGATGTTGCAGGCAAGCCTGCTCCCACAAGTAACTTCGTCGAAGCATAGTCAGCAGATCGACACAGAACCTGTGAGAGCGAGCTTGCCCGCGATAAACCTCAAGCTGAATGCGGTTTGCGTCCCGGTACAAAATGGCTCACATCATTGAACCCCGGTGTCGACGCATGCCCCGGTGTCACCAGCGAATCGATAAAGGCTTCATCTTCCGCCGTAATTTTCACCGCCAGCGCCTTGGTGTAGCCGTCCCACTGTTCTTCGGTGCGCGGGCCGACGATGGCCGAGGTGACGGCGCTGTTGTTCAGCACCCAGGCGATGGCGAACTCGACGATGCCCACGCCACGGTCCCGGGTGTATTGCTGGATCTGCTGGGCAATGCGCAAAGACTCAACCCGCCATTCGGTTTCCAGGATGCGTTTGTCCTGGCGACCGGCGCGGCTGTTGGCGTCCGGTGTCACATCAGGCGCGTACTTGCCGCTGAGCACACCGCGCGCCAGCGGACTGTAAGGCACCACGCCGAGGCCATAGTTTTGCGCGGCGGTGATCTGCTCGGTTTCCGCCTGACGGTTGACGATGTTGTACAGCGGCTGGCTGATCACCGGTCTGTCGACGCCGAGTTTGTCGGCCAAACGAATCACTTCGGCGATACGCCAGCCACGGTAGTTTGACAGGCCCCAATAGCGGATCTTGCCCTGACGAATCAGATCGCCGATGGCCGACACCGTAACTTCCAGCGGCGTGTTGTGGTCTTCGCGGTGCAGGTAATAGATGTCCAGATAATCGGTGCCCAACCGCGTCAGGCTGGCGTCGATGCCATTGAACAAGTGCTTGCGGCTCAAACCGGTACGGTTCGGCACACCGTCCACCGGACCGTAGCCAACCTTGGTGGCGAGCACCCATTCGTGGCGGCGACTGGCAATCGCTTCGCCGACGATCTCTTCGGAGCGGCCGTTGGTGTACACGTCCGCGGTGTCGATGAAGTTGATGCCCTGGTCCCAGGCCTTGCCGATGATCCGCAGGGAATCTTCGGTGCTGGTCTGTTCGCCGAACATCATGGTGCCCAATGTGAGGGTCGACACCTGTAAACCCGAATGACCCAGCGTGCGATAGCTCATGACGAAATCCTTTTACCGGTGAGAAAGCTTCAATCAAATACCAAGAACCGCAGCGCGGAGCAATCTGAATTATCGACGCAGTGCCTCACAGCGCTCCTGCAAAAACGCCTGCAACACTTTGACCCGCTCCGATACCTGAACCCGATGCGGGCACAGCAAATTGAACGGCACGCTTTCGCCTTGCCAGTCATCGAACAGCGTCACCAGGCGCCCGGCCTGCACATCAGCGGCGACGTCGAGCCAGGCCTTGTAGGCGATGCCATGCCCGCTCAGAGCCCAGCGGCGGGCAACTTCGCCGTCGTCGCTCAGATAGTCGCCATGCACATCAACCTCCAGCACCTCATCGCCACGGCTGAAACGCCAATGGTTGTAGGGGCGGCCATTGCGCAGGTAGAGCAGGGCGCTGTGTTCGCCCAGTTCCTCGGGGTGCTGCGGCGTGCCATGGCGGGCCAGGTACTCGGGGCTGGCGCAGGCCACGCGGCGATGCTGCGGCAGAATCGGTAGCGCCACCAACGTCGAGTCACTCGGCACACCGAAGCGCAGGGCCACATCGACCGTCTCGCGGAACAGATCGGCATGGCGATCGTTGAGCAATAGCTGCAATTGAATGTTGGGGTGTTGGCGCTTGAAATCATCCAGCCACGGCAACAGCACATTACGACCGAAGTCCGACGGCGCGGCCAATTGCAGCACGCCGCTCAAGCCTTGGGTTTGTTGCTTGAGCGCCTGCTCACCTTCGGCCAGCGCGGCGAGCGCCAGTCGCACACTTTCCAGATAGCGCCGGCCTTCTTCGGTCAGGCGCATGCTGCGCGTGGAGCGGGCCAGCAAGCGGATGCCGAGGCGGGTTTCCAGGCGTTTGAGGGCGATGCTGGCCGCCGCCGGGGTCAGCTCCAGGGCGCGGGCGGCGGCAGAAATGCTGCCGGAGTCGGCGGTGCGAACGAAGATCTCCAGATCGAGAATCGAGCTCATTGGTAAAAATCCTTTAAAGATCCTTCTGATTTACCGGGATTTTTCTTCGATTGGCAACCGGAGAAGATTGAATCTCCCTAACTCGACCGGAGATCGACTCATGACACAACTCAACGCTTCCTTGCTCAATCAGACTGTAGTGGTGATCGGTGGCCGCAGCGGAATAGGCGCAGCCGTCGCCCGGGCCGCGGCCGAGCGTGAGGCCCGTGTGGTCGCGGTGAGTCGCCGCCAGCCAGCGGTCGACCATGATGCAAAGATTCGACACGAAGCGGCGGACGTCACCGATGAAGCGTCGTTGCGACAGTTGTTCGAGCGCATCGGCCCTTTCGATCATCTGGTCATCACTGCCGGTCCGAGTGTGAGTGCCAAACCGCTGGCCGACAGCGATTTGCAGCACGCTCAACAGGCCTTCGATGTCAAATTCTGGGGCACGCTACGCGCGATTCAGGTCGCGCTGCCATACCTGAGCGCACGTGGCAGCATCACGCTGACCTCGGGTCTGTTGTCGCGCAAATTCGTCGCCGGGCAGTTCATCAAAACCACCTTGAATGCGGCGCTGGAGGCCTTGGGCAAGCAACTGGCCAAGGAACTGGCACCGCGCCGGGTCAACGTTGTAAGCCCTGGCGTGACCGACACTGAGGCTTACGCCGGCATGGACGAAGCGCAACGCGCTGCGATGTTTGCCCGTACCGCCGCCGCATTGCCGGTGGGCCGGGTCGGCACCCCGCAAGATCTGGCGGCAGCGTTTATTCTGGCCATGAAAAACGACTTTATCAGCGGCACCGTCATCGACGTCGACGGAGGAGGGTTGCTATGAGTTGGCACTTTGATCATCTGGCCTTCAACACCCCCGACGGGCAACCGTTGCAGGAGGCCTTCGGTTCGTTGTTGGGATTGGCGCCGGGACGCCGCCCGCCATTCCCGTTCCCCGGACGCTGGTTGTATCAGGATGCGCAGGCGCTGGTGCATGTAATCGAACAGCCGACGTTCGATGAGACGGCGTTGAGCCACATTGCCTTTCGCACCGATGAGGACGCTGCCACGGTGTTGCGACGGGTGCAGGCCAGCGGTTTGCCGTATCAGGTGGCGCAGGTGCCGGAGGACGGGATCTGGCAGATTTTCGTGCAGATGCCGGGTGGGCTGGTGATTGAGCTGGATGCCAAAGCAGGAAATCTGGCGGGTGTTTAAGGGCGATGTTTAAAAGACATTTCCAGATACTCACTCAGGCTACATATTCTTGCGCCGCTGCCTACGACTGCGCCAGAATCCGCCGGCTAGTGCGCCTTGAGCCCGGGCGGTATCGTTTCCTTGTCGCTGAAAAACAGCGATGGGGTTTGGTAGCCCCGGGTGATCGTAAGGTGCTAAGCACCATAATGCGCAGCGTTTGTTCGACTCTGCTTTATGGTGGTCATGCACAGGGCGCTTTCGGGCGCGCCGGTTTTCTTACGTCCCGGTCTACCAACCTGCGCATGGCCGCCACCCCTCGTTTGGTAGCGAAAGTGATGGCCTTCTTTTAAATGACGTAAGAGGTTTCATCTATGTTCAAACCAACGCCAAATCCACCAGAAGCGGACGACGTTTCCCCCTACGAAACCCCCGATTCCAAAAAACTCAACGAAGCCGCCGAGCGCGCCCTCGACCATTACCTCAAACCACCCACCCCCAAAGCCACCAAGCGCAAACCCAGCACCATTTACCATGTCGGCCCGAAGGTCGATAACGAAACCCTGCTGGTCAACGCCTGCGAATCCCTGGCGTCAGCGAGCATGATGCTCACTGAATTTGCCGGGCTGATGGACATGCCCCATCGCAACATGATGTTGGGGATTCAATCGGTGGTCATGCTTGGCGAGCTAGCGGTGAATCGGGTGCTGGATAACCTCGATCCTCAGAACTGATTGATCCATTGTGGCGAGGGAGCTTGTCGGATCGCCGCACCGTCCCGCTCGGCTGCGCAGCAGTCGCAAAACCGGTGTATGCGGTATGCCTGAAAACCTGCAGTTGAAGATTTTGGGGTCGCTTCGCAACCCAGCGGGAGCAAGCTCCCTCGCCACAAAAGCATGTGAAGCAAAAAGATCGCAGCCTTCGGCAGCTCCTACAGAATGTGCGTCCGCCCGATAGCTCTCGGGTGTACGCGATTCCAACGTAGCGGAAAAGGGGCGGAAAAGGGGACGCATTTATTTATCATTATTATTGATGACCATTCGTCGCTACTGTCAGATCTGACAGTAGTCAGCTCCTCTCCAACTCGTGTGTGATAGCGCCAGCCATTGCGCCGAAACAAAGGCCGGCTATGTCGTCCAACGAGGGAGCGTTTCCATGACCACCGAGAGCAACAACTTCCCGGATAACACTGCGTTAGTCCTGTTTTTACCTGACGTGCTCGGAAGTACAAAACCGGTGGAGGGAGCCCATTGTGGTGTGCCAATCCATGTGGCTGACCTGCCGCCCAAGGGCCCGAGGGTAATAGTAGGAGCGTATTTGAATCAAGCGCCGAACGATACCGTTGTGCTCAACCTGAATGGCCAACTGAACATCGCCAGCGGACATACCGAAACCGATGCCTCCGACACCCTCATCAACCTGCCGAAACGCCTGCTACTACCGGATATCGTCAACCGTCTGACGTACACCGTATTCCGTGGCAGTCAGAACGAAGGCACTTCCGACTCGTTGGAGATCTTGTACAACGCCATCCGACCTGGCAACGAAGACACCGAGCCGGGGCCACCGCATGATCACTCCCGACTGGAATTGCTGTTGCCCGACGCCATCAAAAACGGCGTCGGCCCGGACTTCCCCGTAGCCGGTGTTCAGGTGTGTGTGTGTTATCCCTATTGCCGGGCCTACGACCTCATTCGCCTGAACTGCAACGGTTATGACGTCTACCACACCGTCACCCCAAGCCAGGCTCCGGCGCAAGGCTCGGACACCCCGGTGACGGTGTGCTTCACCGTGACCCGAGCCGACCTGGAGGCCGCCAAGGACCACCCCCGGTTTGTGTTCTCGTTCACCGTCACCGACCAGATCGGGAACGGGCCTGACACCGATTCGCCCTGGTCGGCCGCGCATATCGTCGATGTAGACCTGGCCGGCAGCCGGTTGCCGGCCGCGCTGCTGCGCGAACAACTGAACGATCCGGATGACGACTTGAGTCTCATCGACCTGGAAAAGCTGCGCGCAAAGCCGTTGCTGTTGATCATCCGGACTAGCGATTCCCGCTTCCAGCCGGGTTACACCATCAACGCCCTCTACACCGCCACCTTGAGCGGTCAGCCGGACATAGTGGTCCCGGTGTCGGGAACAGTTGAGGCGGATGAGTTTGGGCAGAAAAAGCTCTGTGTGCTGGAGGTGTCGAACGACAAGGTCCTGGCCGGGTACGCGGTGAAGGTGACGTATGACCTGTTCAACGGCGCCACCTTGGTTGGAAACTCTAAAACCGCCACTGCGTCGGTGGTGGGTGGAAACACGATTGAGATACCCCCGCCGACGCTGCTGGCTCCAGCCGGTAACCCCGTCGAGCCGCTAAGCCATCCTTCGGGTGTGCAGGTGCAGGTCGTGTTTGCGGCGGCATTGCCGGGTGATCAGGCGCAATTGTTCTTGCTCAATCCATTACCGGGTTCGCCGGTGTTTGCGGTGCTGCCGCTGGATCAGAAATTCGCGATATTCACTCTGGATACGACGTTTTTGGGGCTATGGCAGGGCAAGACGCCACAGCTGGGCTGGAAGCTGATTCGGGACGGGAAGGTGATTGCCGAGTCGCCGGCGTTGGTGCTGACGGTGAGCCGGATTGCGGGTGAGGATCCGCGCTTGTCGAAACCAGTCATCGTCGGTCATACAGGACAAAACCTGGACGTTACCAAGCTGCTCGCGACCGACGAACTGAGCATTGCGCAGTGGCCGTTGCAGACGCAGTACATACCTGTCTGGTTGCGTTTTGACGGGATCCTGGCCAATGGTCAATCGACCTCCCACATTATCTGGAACGGGCAAGTCCACCGGTTTGAACCGTCGGATCTGGTGATATCGCTGAAAGCAGCAGTGGTCAGCTGGTTGAACAGCCTCAAGCACGGCAGCGAGGTCAGGATCACCTTCGCGGTGAACTTCGACAAGGTACCCGACGAGGCGACAGCGGTGAGATTTCCGGTGCGACGGTACACCGTGCAGGCCGTGCCGGTACTGTTGGCACCGACGCTTGAGGCTCCAGCCACTAACCCCATCGAACCGCTGCGCTATCCTTCGGGCGTTCCGGTGCGAGTCACGTTTGCGGCGGCATTGCCGGGTGATCAGGCGCAATTGTTCTTGCTCAATCCATTACCGGGTTCGCCGGTGTTTGCGGTGCTGCCGCTGGATCAGAAATTCGCGATATTCACTCTGGATACGACGTTTTTGGGGCTATGGCAGGGCAAGACGCCACAGCTGGGCTGGAAGCTGATTCGGGACGGGAAGGTGATTGCCGAGTCGCCGGCGTTGATGCTGACGGTGAGCCGGATTGCGGGTGAGGATCCGCGCTTGTCGAAACCAGTCATCGTCGGTCATACAGGACAAAACCTGGACGTTACCAAGCTGCTCGCGACCGACGAACTGAGCATTGCGCAGTGGCCGTTGCAGACGCAGTACATACCTGTCTGGTTGCGTTTTGACGGGATCCTGGCCAATGGTCAGTCGGCCTCCCACATTATCTGGAGCGGGCAAGTCCACCGGTTTGAACCGTCGGATCTGGTGATATCGCTGACAGCAGCGGTGGTCAGGTGGTTGAACGGCCTCAAGGATGGCAGCGAGCTCAGGATCACCTTCGCGGTGAACTTCGACAAGGTGGCCAACGCGGCGACCGCGGTGACTTTTCCGCTGCGGGTGTACACCGTCAAGGCGTTGGCGGATGAGAAACCTGTCATCACCAAGGTAGAAGACTCCGAGGGCGAGATCCTGGAAGGCGGTGGCACCATCGAAACGACCGTGACCCTGAGCGGCACGGGGGCCAAGGGTCAGCAGGTCCAGATCTACAATCGTTCGACTGCCGTAGGGTCACCGGTAGATGTCGACGCGACCGGCTCTTGGAACACACAGCTCATGGGGCTGAGAGTGGCGGACCACAGCGTCACGGCCAAGCCGCTCTATGGTTCAGGACTGCCATCCAAGGCGCGAACCTTCACGGTAGCGGCGCGGTTGACAATTGATACTCGTCAGATGAACTTGAATGGGATCTCAGTAAAAATCTCCAACTGGCCGAAGTCGGGGCGAGATTCTATAGGCAATACTGATATGCGTGAGCCGCAGGGCGGCAAGCGTCCCTATACTTATCATTCAAGTAATGATGCCGTGGCGTCCACGCAAGAAAGAAAAGTCATCGGCAACCGTAATGGCCAAGCCACGATCACCGTCCGCGACAGTTTGAATCAAGAGGTTTTTTATCCAGTAAGGGTGTCGAATGTGTACTTTCTGGGGATAAATGAGACACCGATGACGGCGTCACAGGCTCGCGGCTGGTACCAAACCCTAGGAAACGTCACGACCGCATATTACGCCATCCCAGACATGGCGCGAGTCTACGTCATCCCCACCTTCTCTAAATGTTATTGGTTAGTCGCTGATCCGTTCCCCGCACACGGGTGTCTTTTTGGTTACTACGCCCAATATAATAAAGTGGGTGGTGGCATTAGCTGCGCTTATGACTTCGAGCCAGCCGGCGCGTGGTATCTAATCCCAACATAAACCAACCGCACGATTCAGGAGGAAAAGGGGGAGGAAAAGGGAGGAAAAGGGGACGTAATTATTTTCTGTCCGATATTGATGGCGAAGTCCGCTTAAACAGCGATGTTTAAGCGACATCTCCAGACACTCTCTCAGGCTACATATTCTTGCGCCGTTACCTACGACTGCGCCAGAATCCGCCGGCTAGTGCGCCTTTGCACCGGGTTGTATCGTTTCCTTGTCGCTGCAAAACAGCGATCGGGTTTGGTAGCCCGGGATTATTGTTAGGCGCACAGCTCACCTTTTTTCAGAGTTTCTCGTCTCTGTTTTATGGTGGTCATGCGCAGGGCGTCTTCGGACGCGCCGGTTTCCTAACGCCCGGTCTACCAACCTGAGCATGGCCGCCACCCATCGTTTGGTAGCGAGGGTGATGGCTCCTTCTGTCCTGTTAGGAGTTTCATCTATGTTCAAACCAACGCCAAATCCACCAGAAGCGGACGACGTTTCCCCCTACGAAACCCCCGATTCCAAAAAACTCAACGAAGCCGCCGAGCGCGCCCTCGACCATTACCTCAAACCACCCGCCCCCAAAGCCACCAAGCGCAAACCCAGCACCATTTACCATGTCGGCCCGAAGGTCGATAACGAAACCCTGCTGGTCAACGCCTGCGAATCCCTGGCATCGGCGAGCATGATGCTCAGCGAGTTCGCCGGGCTGATGGACATGCCACATCGCAACATAATGCTGGGGATTCAATCGGTGGTCATGCTTGGCGAATTGGCCGTCAACCGAGTGCTGGACAACCTCGATCCGCAAGGCTGACGAAAGTCTGTGGTGAGAGCACTTATTGTGGCGAGGGAGCTTGTCGGATCGCCGCACCGTCCCGCTCGGCTGCGCAGCAGTCGCAAAACCGGTGTATGCGGTGTACCTGAAAACCTGCAGTTGAAGATTTTGGGGTCGCTTCGCAACCCAGCGGGACGGTGCGGCGATCCGACAAGCTCCCTCGCCACAGAAGCAATTGCGAATGCATGGAATGAGAAACGGCCCGAGAGGGCCGTTTTTGTTTTCACTGAACCTTAAACCCGCAACGTCCGCGTCATGCGCAACGCCAGCAAACTGCCGCACACAATCACACCCGCCAGCAGGTACAACGCCGCATCGGTCGACCCGGTGCTGTCCTTGACCCAACCCACCAGATACGGGCTAAGGAAACCCGCCATCTGCCCCATGGAGTTGATCAACGCCAAGCCACCGGCCGCCGCGCCGGCGCTGAGCATCGCCGTCGGTACCGGCCAGAACATCGGCAAGCCGGTGAGGGCGCCCATGGTGGCGAGGGTCAGGCCGAGGATCGCAATGGCCGGGGTGGTCGCGAAGTTCACGGCGATCAACAGACCCACCGCGCCCATCAGCATCGGCACCACCAGGTGCCAGCGACGTTCTTTGCGCAGGTCCGCAGAGCGGCCGACCATCAACATGAACACCGCTGCCAGCAGGTACGGAATCGCGCTCAACCAGCCAATCACCAGGTTATCGCTGAAACCCAGGTTCTTGATGATCGACGGCAACCAGAAGTTGATCGCATAGACGCCGCTCTGGATGCAGAAATAAATCAGGCCGAAAGCCCAGATCGCTGGGTTCTTGAACACTGCCCGTAAGGAGTCGGTGGTGGTTTTCGGTTTACTGGCCAGGTCTTCTGCGTGGTCGGCTTCAAGCACCGAACGCTCGTACGGGGTCAGCCACTTGGCATTGGCGTAACTGTCGCTGAGCAGGAAATAGGCGAGGGCGCCGAGGATCACGGTCGGGATGCCTTGCAGCAGGAACATCCACTGCCAGCCGGCCAAACCGGCCTGGCCTGCGCCGAAGTGGTTGAGGATCCAGCCGGAAAACGGGCTGCCCAGCAGGCCCGAAACCGGGATCGCCGACATGAACAGCGCCATGATGCGGCCACGGCGGAAGGTCGGGAACCACTGCGAAAGGTAAAGCACCACGCCTGGGAAGAACCCGGCTTCGGCGGCGCCGGTGAACAGGCGCAGGGTGTAGAACTCGGTGGGTGTGGTGACGAACAGCAGGCAAGTCGAGAGCATGCCCCAGGTGATCATCATCAACGCGATCCAGCGGCGCGGGCCGAATTTGCTCAGGGCCAGGTTGCTCGGTACGCCGCACAGTACGTAGCCGATGAAGAAGATCCCGGCACCGAGGCCGTACACGGTTTCGCTGAATTTCAGCGCGTCGAGCATCTGCAGTTTGGCAAACCCGACGTTCACCCGGTCGAGGTAGTTGAACAGGTAGCAGATGAAGATGAAGGGGATCAAACGCAGGGTAATGCGTTTGTAGACGGCGTTCTTGTCGTCAGCGTTGGCCAGGGTAGCGGTGGCGCTCTGTGACATGGCGGGCTCTCTCTTTATTATGATTTTTTGCGATGCAAGGGTAACGTTGATCGCCCAGTGAGTCTCGGCCACCCCTTGGGTGGTTGTCTTTGTGCCTGAGCACAGGGTTTGCAACCCTGGCCTGTGCGGGTGAACAACCCGTCCCATCACGTTTTCAAGGATCCCAGCTATGTTCGAACTCGATCACGACCTGGCTCAGGACATCGTCGACCGGGCGATGGCCATCCTGCCGTACAACGTCAATGTCATGGACAGTCAGGGGTTGATTCTTGGCAGCGGCGAGCCGGAGCGCATCAACACCCGTCACGAAGGCGCGCAACTGGTGCTGGCCAACGGGCGCGTGGTGGAGATCGACGCGCAAACGGCGATTCATCTCAAAGGCGTGCAGCCGGGCATTAATCTGCCGCTGTTGCTCGATCAGCGCTTGATTGGTGTGCTGGGCATCACCGGTGAACCGGAGCAATTACGCACCTACGCCGAACTGGTGCGCATGACCGCCGAGATGCTGGTGGCCCAGCGCAATCAGCAGGCCGAGCAGCAATGGCGGCGTCAGCGGTGCGATGATCTGCTGGCATTGCTGTTGAGTGAAGCGGGGGATTCACCACGGTTGCTGGATGAAGCGCAGCAACTGGGGCTCAAGCCGCAGCTGACACGGGTGCCGTATCTGTTCGAGTTGGGCATCGAACACGGCCCGAGCCAGACCGTCGAAGCGCTCAGCGCCTGGCTGATGTCGCGCTACCCGGACAGTTGGTGCGTGAGTTCGGCCAAATCCTCATTGCTCTGGTGCCGCCCGGCGACGCCTGCGGTCGAGAACGAACGATTGCTGGAAAAGCTCGATGGCCTGGGCTGGAACATTTTGCGCATTGCCGTGGGCGGGCAGGCCGACGGCTTGTCGGGGTTGCGTCGCTGCTATCGACGGGTCGGCGATTTGCTGGCCTACGGGCGCGATGTGTTGCCGCATTCGCGCTTGTTGATCTTGAACCGTTATCGGCTGCCGGTGATGCTCTGGCGGCACCGCGACGACGATGCGCTGGATGAACTGCTGCGGCCGCTGCGTAAAGTCATCGCCAAGGACGGCAACGGGCAACTGCTGGCCACCCTGCGCAGTTGGTGCGAACACGACGGCCAGAGCCAGGCCTGCGCCGATGCCTTGGGCATCCACCGCAACAGTTTGCGCTACCGCATGGAGCGAATCGCCGAACTCAGCGGCGTCGACCCGCTGAAGCTCGACGGAATGCTCGCGCTCTACCTTGGCGTCCAGCTGCTCCCCCAGGCAGACGCCAACCCATGAATCACATAATTCCCTGTGGGAGCGGGCTTGCCCGCGATGGCGGTGTGTCAGTCACCATTCATGTTGGACGTGATGGCCTCTTCGCGGGCAAGCCCGCTCCCACAGGGAATTGTGGTGGTGCACAGATTTGTGAACGACGCTGCTCCCGCCGGGTTTTGTGAAATTGAACAATAATCCACATGGCCGCTTGTGCAGCGGACCGGCGTTATTGTTCAGGCCTGCTGGCAGCATGGACGCATTGGAACTGGAGAATTCGCATGAAAATCGTCATTGCCCCCGATTCGTTCAAGGACAGCCTGAGTGCCCAAGGTGTGGCCGACGCCATCGCGTTGGGATTGGCGCAGGTCTGGCCAGACGCGCAATTGCTCAAGTGCCCGATGGCTGATGGTGGCGAAGGCACGGTCGAGTCGATTCTGGCCGCGTGCGACGGAGAACTGCGCCGCACCCGTGTTCGTGGGCCGTTGGGCGCCACGGTCGATGCCGCCTGGGGCTGGTTGCCGCAGAGTCATACCGCGATCATCGAAATGGCCGAGGCCAGTGGCCTGCAACTGGTGCCGCTTGACCTGCGCGATGCCTGTACCAGCAGCACCTTCGGCACCGGCGAATTGATCCGCGCTGCGCTCGATGTCGGGGCGCAACGAGTGATTCTGGCGATTGGCGGCAGCGCCACCAATGACGGCGGCGCCGGGGCGATGCAGGCCTTGGGGGTGAAACTGCTGGATGCCCAGGGCCAAACCCTGGCGCCGGGTGGTCTGGCGCTGGCGCAACTGGCTCGTCTTGACCTGAGTGATGTCGACCCGCGCCTGGCCGAGGTGCGTTTCGACATCGCCGCTGACGTCAATAATCCACTGTGCGGCCCGCACGGTGCGTCAGCGATTTTCGGCCCGCAGAAAGGTGCGTCGCCCGAGCAAGTCCAGCAACTGGACCTCGCCCTCGCGCACTTTGCCGAGCTCTGCGCGCAAGCACTGGACAAGGACGTGCGCGATGAACCGGGCAGTGGCGCGGCGGGCGGTCTGGGGTTTGCCGCGAAGGCGTTTCTCGGCGCGCAATTCCAGGCCGGTGTGGAAGTGGTCGCCGAACTGGTGGGGCTGGCCGAAGCGGTCAACGGCGCCGACCTGGTGATCACCGGCGAAGGTCGTTTCGATGCCCAGACATTGCGCGGCAAAACCCCGTTTGGCGTGGCGCGCATTGCACGGCAGCAGGGTGTGCCGGTCATCGTCATCGCCGGCACTTTGGGCGAGGGGTATCAGGCTCTATACGAGCATGGCATCGATGCGGCTTTTGCATTGCCGAGCGGGCCGATGACCCTGGAACAGGCCTGCGCCGAGGCGCCGCGATTGTTGCGTGAGCGCGCCAGTGATATCGCGCGGGTTTGGCGAGTGGCCGCCCGCAAAATCCAGAACTGACACCATTCCCAGTAGCAGCTGCCGAGCCTGCGAGGCTGCGTTCGGCGGTGAAACCGTCGTGAAATCATGCGACGCGGTGTTTCAGGGAAACCTTGCTTGCAGGATCTACGACGGCTTCGCCGCCGAACGCAGCCTCGCAGGCTCGGCAGCTGCTACACGTTTGAAAAATATTTCTCCAGACCCCTGCAAAAATCCTAAACCCCGGCCGATACAGCCAATAGGCGTACACAAACCAATTACAACAGTGGCGCCAAACTGAAAGGTGCGCGCCATCGCCCGCCCGCCAGTGATTACGGCAAGGATGCTCGCCGCCTCAATTACCGAGATCATCCTATGTCACTGCGTAATCTGAAAATCGCGCCTCGAGCTTTCCTCGGTTTCGCTTTCATCGCCTTGCTGGTCATCGTGCTGGGTGTGTTTGCGGCGAATCGCATGTCGATCATCCGACAGGCCTCTGTGGATATGGAAAGCAATCAGCTACCCAGCGTCGGCTTCCTGGGTGTCATGACCGAAAACGTGCTGCGTCTGCGAATTCTCTCGTTCCGGGTTCTGGTGAACCGTGAGCCCGCGAGCCTGCAAGAAGCAGAAACCCGAATCGGGATACTGGTGGACAAGGTCAAGCAGGCACAGGCTGCTTATGGGGCATTGCCGGCCGGCGATGAGGAAGCGGCGTTATTCAAGACATTCTCGGCCACGCTGGACAAATACCTGCAAGCGGTGCGCGAGATGATGGAACTTTCGCGGCAGAACAAACTGGATGAAATGCTCAACCTGATCAACACCCGGGTCAAGGACGGTACCGATCAGATGGGCGAGCAGTTGAACAAGTTGATTGCCATCAACAAGGCTGGCGCGACTGCGGCCGATGCCCAGGCCAAAGAGCAGTTTGCCTTTGCCACCAATGGCATCATCGTGGTCTCGGTGGTCGCTGCCCTGATGACCGTGCTGCTGGCCTGGCTGTTGACCCGCAGTATCGTCACGCCGCTGAACCGTGCGGTGCTCGCGGCCGAAACCATTGCCAGCGGCAACCTGAGCAAGGTCATCGAAGTCGACGGCAACGACGAACCGGCGCGTTTACTCGGCGCCTTGGCCACCATGCAGACGAACCTGCGCAAGACCATCGAACAGATCGCCGGCTCCGCGACGCAACTGGGCGCCGCCGCCGAAGAGCTCAGCACCGTCACGCAAGAAGCGTCCCGTGGCCTGCAACAACAAAACAACGAGATCGAACAAGCCGCCACCGCGGTCAACGAAATGACCGCCGCCGTGGAAGAAGTGGCACGCAACGCGGTATCGACGTCCGAAGCCTCGAACCAGTCGACCGCAGCCGCCCGCGAAGGTCGTGACCGGGTGGTGGAAACCGTCGACGCGATTCAGACCATGACCCACGACGTGCAAAACACCGCATTGATGATCGAAGGCCTGGCCACTCAGGGCCGCGACATCGGCAAAGTGCTGGACGTGATCCGCGCCATTGCCGAGCAAACCAACCTGCTGGCCCTCAACGCTGCCATCGAAGCCGCCCGTGCCGGGGAGGCCGGGCGTGGCTTTGCGGTGGTGGCGGACGAGGTCCGGGCGCTGGCCCATCGCACCGCGCAATCGACCCAGGAAATCGAGAAAATGGTGGCCGGCATTCAGAACGGCACCGGTGAAGCGGTTTCGTCGATGCAACAAAGCAATCAGCGCACCCAAAGCACCCTGGAAATGGCCCGTGCGGCGGGTGTCGCCCTGGAACAGATCACTTCATCGATTCAGCTGATCAATGAACGCAACCTGGTGATCGCCAGCGCCTCGGAAGAACAGGCCCAGGTGTCCCGTGAAGTCGACCGCAACCTGGTAAACATCCGCGACCTGGCCACCCAGTCGGCCGCCGGTGCCAACCAGACCAGCGCCGCCACCCATGAACTGTCACGATTGGCGGTAGATTTGAACGCAATGGTGGCGCGTTTCGTGATTTGAGATAGGGTTGAAACTGGAACTCGCGCGTTAGGAGAAGTACATGCGCTATTCAGCCTTGACCCAACGAATCGACGGTGACGGAGCGGCAGCCTGGAAGATTCACGATCGAGCGCTGGAATTGCGCGAGCAGGGCGTCGACGTGCTGCTGCTGTCGGTCGGCGATCCGGATTTCGATACACCGCTGCCGATCGTCCACGCGGCCATCGACAGCCTGTTGGCCGGTGACACCCATTACTCGGATGTGCGCGGCACCCGTACATTGCGCAGCAGCATCGCCAGCCGTCACCAGCAGCGCTGCGGCCAGGAGGTGGACGCCGATCATGTGATCGTACTGCCCGGTGCGCAGTGCGCGGTGTATTCGGTTGCCCAGTGCCTGCTCGATCCGGGTGATGAAGTGATCATCGCCGAACCGATGTACGTCACTTATGAAGGCGTGTTCGGTGCCTGCGGGGCGAGCGTGGTGCCGGTGGCGGTGCGTCCGGAGAACGGCTTTCGGGTCGAGCCGGCGGATGTCGCGGCGCTGATCACCGCTAAAACCCGGGTCATTCTGCTCAACAGTCCGAACAATCCGTCCGGTGCCAGCCTTTCCTTGAAAAGCTGGCAGGAACTGGCGGCGCTGTGTGTGCAACATGACCTCTGGCTGATCAGCGATGAGGTCTATAGCGACCTGTTGTATGAGGGCGAGCACATCAGCCCGGCCAGCCTGCCGGGTATGGCCGAGCGCACTGCGACCCTCAACAGTTTGTCCAAATCCCATGCCATGACTGGCTGGCGGGTAGGCTGGATGATCGGCCCGAAACCTCTGGCCGATCATGTGATGCATCTGTCGTTGTGCATGCTGTTCGGCATTCCGGATTTCGTTCAGAAAGCCGCGCAGGCAGCACTCGATAAGGATTTGCCGGAAGTGGCGCTGATGCGTGAGGAGTATCGCCAGCGACGCGATCTGGTGTGCGCGAGGTTGAGCGGTTGCCCCGGTATCCGGCCGATCAAGCCCGATGGCGGGATGTTTGTGATGCTCGATGTGCGCCAGACCGGGCTCGGCGCCCAGGATTTTGCCGAGCGGCTGCTGGAAGGTTATGGCGTGTCGGTGCTGGCCGGCGAAGCCTTCGGGCCGAGTGCGGCGGGGCATATTCGCATCGGGCTGGTGGTGGACCAGGTGAAGCTGGCGGAGGCATGTCGGCGGATTGCGTCCTGTGCGGCGGATTTGCTGCAGATGCGACGGGCCTGATCGCGCCATCGACTCATTTGATATTGATCAACTTCTGCATTGCTTTGCTGGCTAGACTGAAAATCAATACGACGTAACAAGTCGAGGTTGTACTTCATGTCCTGGTTCCGCCGGCACCGCCAACGCCTACTGCGCCTGATCCTCGCCGTATGGGTGGTTGCTGTGACCGTGATGGCAATCCAGGGGTGTCTGGTACAGCCGATTCACAATTTGGCCGCGCCACACAATGTCGAACAGCATCTGCTGGAGGGTCATGCGCTCCACGCCAATGGTTGCCTTCAAAACTGTGAGGACACTGCCACGGCGATAAAACCTGCATTGCAGATGCCCGCAGCGAATCCTGTCCACTGGGCTGCCCTGTTACTGCTAACGGCGGCAGTCCTGATCATGGTGTTTGATCCTGAGCAAAAATCCTCCTTCGCCGCTCTTGTACTGAAACGTCCCGCGCCACCCGAAAGCCCTGTACGTCTTACTTTCGTCCGTTTCAACGATTAACCCCTGCCTCAGAGTGGCAGAGCACTGGTTGCTCTGTCCTGCTGCGTCGCTTTTTCGCGACTCGGTTTTTCCTGCTTATCCCGTCACAATCTCAGGAGTTCATCATGCAAGTGCCTTCTAAATTCGTTCTGGCTGCCCTCTTGGCTAGCAGCGCATTCATGGTTTCTGCCGAGGATGCGCATCACCCGGCCGACGCACCAGCCGACGCAACCGTGAGCACCGCCCCGGCATCGACGCCAATGACCAAAGCCATGACCGAGCAAATGCAGAAAATGCAGGCTGCACATGACAAAGCAGTAGCGGCTGAAACGCCGGCTGAGCGCCAGTCCGCCTTGCAAGAAGGCATGAAAGCGATGCAGGACAGCATGGCCATGATGAGTAAGGAGCAGAGTGCGATGGGTTGTATGGGAGCTAAGGACAGTGAAGGCAAAGGGATGATGGACATGATGATGCAGATGATGGAGCAGCAGTCGTCCATGATGGAAATGCCGATGAAAAAGTGAATGTGCGGTAGAGCTGCTGCAAATGACATGGCTCTGGCGCTGGAGGGGTGAATGCAGCCAGCACCCCTCTGATGTGTGTTGTTGAGGAGCACCCACCATGAACCATACAGAATCGGCCTACGGTCTTTGGTCGCTGGTTATCATCAACTCATTGGTGTTTATCCTGTTTGCCTTCAGTTTCACCCGGCCCAGGACGAGCCGCGATTGGCGCTCTTTCGGTATGTTCTCGGCGTTCCTGGTGGCTCTGTTTACCGAGATGTACGGTTTCCCGCTGACGATCTACCTGTTGATGCCCTGGCTCACTCGTCACTTCCCTGGCATCGACTTCCTTTCGCACGACGCTGGGCATTTGCTCGAAATAATGATGGGGTGGAAGGTCAATCCACACTGGGGTCCATTCCACATTGTCAGCAACCTGCTGATCGCTGGTGGCTTCTGGTTATTGGCGGCCGCCTGGCGTGTGCTCTACAAGGCGCAAAGCACTGGCCAACTGGCGCTCGACGGGCCGTATTCACGGATCCGTCACCCGCAGTACGTTGGCTTCGTGCTGATCATGTTTGGCTTTTTGTTGCAATGGCCGACATTGATCACCCTGGCCATGTTTCCAATTCTCCTGTTGGTCTACGCCAGGCTGGCGAAGCGAGAAGAGCAGGAGATGCTTGCGCACTTCGGTGATGCCTACCGAACTTACTGTGAACAGACTCCGGCATTCCTGCCCTGGTCAGCCCCCCACAGCCCCGACACTCCTACTGGTAGCCCTCCAGGCTCAGGAAAACAATCATGAACGCTCCCTGGAAAACCGGCATTTCTCTGGCCCTGACCATGGCCATTTCCTACACCATCTGTGCGTTGCTCTATGCGCTATGGCCGGCGCAGGGTATTGCATTCCTCAGCGCCTTGTTCCATGGACTCGACTTCAGTCGTCTTCAAGCTCCGCAAGACTACAGTGTGGCGACTTTCGTCGGACCACTGCTGGTCTTGAGTGTATGGGGCGCGTTGGTCGGTACCTTGTTTGCGTGGCTGTCCGCCAAGCTTCATGGCAGGCCTTGATAGCTGCTTCGAGTAGGAGGCCGTGATGAGCGAATCACACATGCAGCACAGCCAACACCAGCAGGCGCTTGCATCAGGGAAAATGGCGAAAGACCCGATCTGCGGGATGATGGTTGATATGACCATGGCGTTGTCACGAGAACGTGGCGGGCGCACCTATTACTTTTGCAGCGATAGTTGCGTACGCATCTTCGAGTCGCCAGAAAATGAACTGAAGGCGATGAAAACCCGCGTGACTATCGCCTTGACCGGTGTATTGGCCTTGGCGCTGCTGCGTGCGGGCGCCTTCATCGCGCTGGCCGCGGGTGCCACCTTGCTGACTTGGGTGCCGATCCCGGCACTCCCTTGGTTCACGTGGGGTATCTGGCTATTCCTGCTGGTAACACCGGTGCAGTTCATCGGCGGCTGGAGTTTTTACAAGGGGGCGTGGAACGCCATTCGCACCCGTAGCATCAACATGGATTTTCTGATCGCCCTCGGCACATCGGTCGCCTATTTCTACAGTGTCGCGGTGTTGTTCTTCCCGGATGTCCTGCCGGTCAAGGTAGCCGAGCGCGACGTCTATTTCGAGGTGTCGGCGGTCATCATCGCCTTCGTACTGCTTGGCAGGTACATGGAGGAGATCATCAAGAAAAAGTCCTCGGCGGCGGTGCGGCGCTTACTTGATCTCAAGCCTGCGATTGCGCATGTGATTCGTGACGGGCAAGAGGTCGACTTGCCCGCTGAAAACGTCATGGCCGGGGAGTTTCTGGTGGTCAAGCCTGGCGAGAAAATCCCCACCGATGGCGATGTCAGTGAAGGTCAGTCTACGGTGGATGAGTCCATGCTGACCGGTGAGTCGATGCCGGTCGACAAACACCCGGGCAGCCCGGTGATCGGAGGCACGCTCAATGGCAGTGGGGTGCTCACTTTCAAGGCGAGCAGGATCGGTGCCGATACCGCACTGGCGCAGATCATCAGGATGGTTGAGGAAGCACAGACCAGCACGGCACAGATCCAGCGGTTGGCCGATCAGGTCACGGGCTACTTTGTGCCGGCGGTGGTGACAGTCGCGATACTGGCCCTGATCGGCTGGTCTGTTGCGGGGAGTTTTCCGCAAGGGCTGTTGGCCTTTATCGCGGTGCTGATCATTTCCTGCCCCTGCGCCCTGGGCGTGGCGACGCCCGCCGCGTTAATGGTTGGTGTTGGCAAGGGGGCTGATAACGGCATCCTGATTCGCGGCGGCGAAGTGCTGGAGCGGGCAGAAAAACTGAGTACGGTGGTGTTCGACAAAACCGGCACCATTACCCGAGGCGAACCCAACGTAACCGATGTGATTTCGCTAGGCGCAGCGTCGGAACACGAGGTTTTGATGCTCGCCGCTGCTGTGGAGTCCGGTTCGGAACATCCGCTTGGTGCCGCGATTGTGCGCGCCGCCCGGCATCGCGATATCAGCCTGCCGAAAGCGAGCGACATCAAAGGGATCGCCGGTCACGGTATCGAAGGCAGAGTCGACAATCGCACCCTCTGGCTGGGCAACCGGCGTTTATTCGCCCGCCAAGGCATTTCGACCGAGGCTGCCGAGGAGCACCTCATCCGTTTGGAAGCCGATGGCAAGACCGCCATGCTGGTCGGAGTCGATGACCGTTTGCTCGGTGTGATTGCTGTGGCCGATACCATTAAACCTGAAGCGGCCGAGGCCGTTGCGGCGTTGCAGGCCAGCGGCATCAAAGTCGTGCTGCTGAGCGGTGACAACCACCGTACTGCCGAAGCGGTTGCACGCCAGGTGGGCATCGAGCGAGTGATTGCCGAGGTTTTACCGAGCGACAAGGTCGCAGTGATCCGTCAATTGCAAAGCGAAGGGCAGGTCGTGGCCATGGTTGGCGACGGTGTCAACGATGCGCCTGCCCTGGCCACCGCAGACATCGGCATCGCCATCGGTTCGGGTTCCGATGTAGCCAAGGAAACCGGCGGCATCATCCTGCTCAAGAACGATGTGCGTGACGTGGTGACCGCGATCAAGCTGTCGCGCGCAACCATGGTCAAGATTAAACAAAACCTGTTCTGGGCATTCATCTACAACAGTATCGGCATTCCAATCGCGGCCTTTGGTGTGCTTAACCCCATCATCGCTGCCGCCGCCATGGCACTCAGCTCCCTGTCGGTGGTTGCCAACTCCGCACTGCTTAAACGTGCCCGTGTTGGTTTAAGCCAGGAGGCCACATCATGAAGCGCGAAGTTTTGATTATCTGCCTTCTGGTCAGTATCGCGGGTATTGCAACGGCGATTTACCTGTTGGGGCTGACGGGCAAATCGTTGGCCATAGCAGCGATATTCCTGCTATGCCCGGTCTTGGTCGGGGTGCAACTTTTTCGCGGCGTCCGCCAATTCGATAAGGACATGGCCGAGGCCCGTCGTAAACCCCACAGGAGGAATCAGTTATGAGACGCCATTATGTTCCCCATCGCAGCGCCGGCCGTGTCAACGGGTTCTTCCTCGGCTTTCTTGCCATCGCCGGGTACTTCCTGTTGACCGAGCACCGGGCCCACGTCATTCCCTACTTGCCATTCCTGCTGTTGCTGGCCTGTCCGCTCATGCATCTGTTCATGCATCGTGGACACGGTGGGCATGGCGGTCACGAACAGGCCAATCGCGGTGAGCATGACGCGCACGGTGGCTGCTGCGGCCACCAGCACCGCGACGATCACGCAGGCCATGCGCCCGAATCCGGCGGTCAGTCGGACGACGCGACGCAACGCCCAGCCCCATGAGCGCCGTGCCATATACTGCATGGAGGACAGCAGTATGGTGAACAAGTCCTGGACATTGGCTGCTTCAGCGAATCGACTTGCTGCGCCAAGGCGCCGAAGGGAGCGTGCTCATGCCGATACGCAGTGCGCTTGAGTTACGCGTCCGCCGGCTCGGCATTGATACCCACCAGCAGCCGGTGGCGTTCATGCCGCGGGATTGTCACGTCTGCCGCTCGGAAGGTTTTTCCGCCTTGTCACGTATCGAACTGGTCAAAGGCACACGTCGCGTCATCGCGACGCTGATGGTGGTGGATGGACGGTGGATAGCCGGCGGTGAGGTTGGGCTATCGGAATCGGCCTGGCGGCTGCTCGGTGCTCAGGAGGGTGAAAGCGTTGCCGTGCGTCACCCGGCGCCGGTAGAGTCGATGAGCGCCGTGCGCGGGAAGATCTATGGAAGTGCGCTGTCGCGGGAGGCGCTGACCGCGATCGTGAATGACATCGATGCCGGCCGATTCAGCGATGTGGAGCTGGCGGCCTTTCTAACCGGCTGTACCGGCAACCAACTGTCGCTCACCGAGATCCGCTATCTGACCGAAGCCATGGTTGAAACCGGCGAGCGTCTGCACTGGGACCGGTCACCGGTGCTGGACAAGCACTGCGTCGGTGGGCTGCCGGGGAATCGGACCACGCCCATCGTGGTGGCCATCGTCGCGGCCAACGGCCTTTGCATACCCAAGACTTCCTCCCGCGCCATTACCTCGCCAGCGGGTACAGCCGATACCATGGAGACCCTGGCCCCGGTCGCTCTCGATTTGCCGGCGATGCGCAAGGTCGTGGAGCAAGAAAACGGTTGTGTCGTGTGGGGCGCGGCCGTGCAACTGAGCCCGACCGATGATGTCATGATCCGGGTCGAACGAGCCCTGGACTTGGACAGCCAAGGCCAGTTGGTGGCCTCGGTGTTGTCGAAGAAACTGGCGGCCGGTGCCAGTCATGTGTTGATCGATATCCCGGTCGGCGCCACCGCGAAAGTGCGCGATCTGCCGGCGGCGATAAAACTGCAAACGCTGTTGGTCGAGGTCGGCGGTCGGCTTGGCCTCAACGTCAAGGTGCATGTCTCGAACGGTGATGGCCCTGTTGGGCGGGGTATCGGTCCGGCATTGGAAGCGCGTGATGTGCTGGCGGTGCTGCGCGGCGATGCGCAGGCGCCGCCGGACTTGCGTGAGCGTACCCTCGACCTCGCCGGTCTGTTACTGGAAATGGCCGGCAAGGCGCCGGCCGATAGTGGCTATGCGCTCGCCGCCACTACCTTGGCGAGCGGTAGTGCCTGGCGAAAATTCCAGGCCATCGCGAACGCCCAGGGCGGACTGCGAGAGCCGCCGCAGGCGCGCTATAGGCACCCGGTCCTGGCCGGCCGTGAAGGTCGTGTGTGCCGCATCGACAACCGCATACTGTCGCGCATCGGAAAATTGGCCGGGGCACCGGCGGCCCCCGCGGCCGGGCTGGTACTCGGTACGGCGCTCGGAGAACGGGTCGAGGCCGATCAGCCGCTCTATACCGTGCATGCCGAAAGCCCGGGCGAACTGGCCTATGCGCTGGAGTATGCACAGCAGCACCCGGAACTCTTCTTCATCGAGGAGGATGCGCCATGAATCCCCTGCTGTTTTGTCTCGACGGCAATCTGGCTTTACAGACCGGGCTGGCGGCGGCCGCGAGGCTGGAACCCGCCGCCTGCCAATTGAGGCAGTTTCCCGACGAGGAAAGCTATGTGCGTGTGTTGAGCGACGTGCAGGGCCGTGACGCGGTGATTTTGTGCAGCCTGCACTGCCCGGACAAACGGTTCATACCGCTGTGCTTCCTTATGGAAACCCTGCGCGAGATGGGCACTCGCTCTGTGGGCCTGGTTGCTCCCTACTTGGCCTATATGCGCCAGGACCAGCGTTTTCATCCGGGTGAGGCTGTCAGCGCGCGTCTGTTTGCTGCACTGTTGGCTCCGCACATCGACTGGTTGGTGACGGTGGATCCGCACCTGCATCGTATCCATGATCTAGGCACCCTATACCCGGTACCGCATCGAGTCGTACATGCCGCGCCGGCCCTGGCAGCCTGGATCCCCGGCAAGATCGCCCGACCTTTGTTGATCGGTCCGGACAGCGAAAGCGAGCAATGGGTATCGGAGGTCGCCCGGCTGGCGAAAGCACCATTCATCGTGTTGCAGAAAATGCGACTCGGCGATCGGGAGGTCGCGGTCTCCGTGCCCGATATCCAGCGTTGGCGAGAACACACCCCGGTGTTGATCGACGACATCATTTCGACGGGGCATACCCTGCTCGAAACCGCCGGGCACCTGCAACGAGCAGGCATGCGCCCACCGGTGGCCTTGGCGGTGCACGGAGTGTATGCAGAACACGCCCAACGCAACCTGCAAGCGGCCGGCATTCAGGTCTTCACCAGCAATAGCATCCGGCACGCCAGCAACGCCATCGATCTGTCGACACTGCTTGCACAAGCCATCAAGGAGCTTGCGCCATGACTTCCGTACTCACTCATCACGGGCACTCACGGGCTGATCGCAAACAGCGCCGTCGTGCACGAGGTACTGAGTAGAAGCGATCGATCGGAAGATAACGCGGAGAGGAACATGAGCGACAGGACCCGGTTCGTCATTACTGCCTGCGAACGCTTGCACCGGATGAGCGAGGTCGAGATGTGCGAACACAAGGGGATCGGCCATCCGGACAGCCTGTGCGATGGTGTCGCGGAAGCCGTGTCGCTGGCGCTCAACCGCGCGTACCTGCAAGCCTATGGGCGCATTCAGCATTACAACGTCGACAAGGCCTTGTTGATCGGCGGCGAGAGCCAGCCGCACTTTGGTGGTGGACAGGTGCTGACGCCGATGCGCCTGATCCTGTGCGGCCGAGCCAGTTCCTTGCCGGACGCCGGGCTGGCCGAAAGTGTGCATGCATCCGCACGTCGCTATTTGTCCGAGAACCTGCGCTGCGATCCGGCGTTGTTCGCAATCGAATGTGCGGTACGTAGCGGCAGCCCCAATCTGCAGCAGGCTTTCGTGCGCGGTATGTCTCACGCGCTGGCCAACGACACCTCCTTCGGTATCGGGTTCGCGCCGTACTCGCCCCTCGAAAAACAGGTGCTGCAACTGGGGACGCTGTTGCACTCGGCCGAGTTTCAAGCGCGTTTTCCGGCGGCGGGCGATGACTATAAAGTCATGGGGGCGCGGGTTGGCGACAGGATGACATTTACCGTCGCGTTGGCGCTCATCGATCGGGAGATTCACCATGCGGCAGAGTATTTCGCGATTAAGCAGTCGATCACGGAGCATTTACGCGCGACCCTGGCGAGCCCCTGTGATCTAGCCGTCAATACGCTCGACGATACGAACGCGATCGGCGTGGACGGGATTTACCTGACCGTCACCGGGTTGAGTGCAGAGCAGGGCGACGACGGCCAGGTTGGGCGCGGTAACCGCATGAACGGCCTGATCACACCTTGCCGCAGCATGTCGCTTGAAGCGGTGGCGGGGAAAAACCCGGTTTCCCATGTCGGCAAGCTCTACAACGCACTGGCGTGGGAAATGGCACGCGCTATCGTCGCCGAAGTCGCGGGCGTGGAAGAGGCCACGGTGCAACTGTTGTCGCGTATCGGCCAGCCGGTTGACTGCCCGGCACTGGTTGCTGTCGAACTGGGCTGCCGCACTCCTTTGAGTGCGGCCATGCGCCAGGCAGTGCAAAACCTTGCGTATGCCCATTTGTCCGACATCGAACGAACCACTGCGCGTTTGGTCCGCGGTGATCTGCCTGCTTTTTGATAAGAGAAGTCAGCGGGGTTGCTCAGCGGTCACACATCACTGAGCTACCTTTTTAGGCACCTGGCTACTGAGTTCGGCGCATCCGATCCAATGCTTCAGCCTTTCCACGCTCGCCCATTCACTAGGTTAGCCGGCCGCTCACCCGTCAACGCCGCCAACAAATTTTCGACCGCACAAGTCGCCATCGCCTCCCGCGTCTCATGGGTCGCCGAGCCGATATGCGGCGTCGCCACCACATTGTTCAACTGCAACAACGGCGAGTCATGGCGCAGCGGTTCGCGCTCGAACACATCCAGCCCGGCAGCGCGAATCCGGTTCTGCTGCAACGCCTCGATCAACGCCGCTTCGTCCACCACCTTGCCCCGTGAAATATTGATGAAGATGCTCTGCGGGCGCATCAAGGCGAACTCCCTGGCGCCGATCAGCTTTTCGGTTTCAGCGGTCAGCGGCAAGGTCAGGCAAATGAAATCGGCCTGCTGCAACAACTCGGTCAGGCTGCGGTATTGCGCATTGAAGCGCTGCTCCACCGCCGGTTTCGGCGAATGGCTGTGATACAGAACCGGCATGCCAAAACCAAAGTGCCCACGTTGCGCCAACGCCTCGCCAATCCGCCCCATGCCGATGATGCCCAGCGTCTTGCCATGCACATCGCTGCCGAAATGCGCCGGGCCAATGTTGCGGTTCCACTGGCCGGCGCGAACCATGTTCGCCAGTTCCACCACGCGTCGGGCGGTGGCCAGGATCAGCGCGAAGCCGGTATCGGCGGTGGTCTCGGTCAACACGTCGGGGGTGTTGCTGAGCAGGATCCGCCGTTCGGTCAGGTAGTCGATGTCGTAGTTGTCGACCCCGACGGACACACTGGCAATCGCTTCCAGGTTCGGTGCAAGGTCCAGCAACCCGGCATCGAGTTTCAGACTGGCGCCAAGCAACCCTTGGGCGCGGGGCAGGGCCTGGCGCAGCTTGGCCAGGCCTTCGGCGTCGAGGCTGTCGATCAGCGTCACCTCGGTCTGCTCATGCAAGCGAGCCATCAGCAGCGGCGAGAGTTTCTTGTACAGCACAACCTGCTTTTTCATATCAACATCCATTCAGGAATGAGCCGCCACCGGCCGGGGCGCGGCGGCTTTGGCCACGACCCGGTCACTGGCGCCGGGCTTGAGGAAAATCGTCAGCACCACCGACACCAGCAACGCGCCGCTCATCAGCAGATAAGACGCACCGGGCGATCCGGTGGAGCTGTTCAGGTAACCGACCAGATAAGAGCCGCCAAACGAACCGAGCGCGCCCATGCTGTTGATCAACGCCATGGCTCCACCGGCCACGTTGGCCGGGAGGATTTCTGGAACGATGGCGAAGAACGGCCCGTACGGGGCGTACATGCAGGCACCGGCAATCACCAGCAGGGTGTAGGACCACCAGAAATGCTCCGCGCCCAGCGCGTAGGAGCCGTAGAACGCAATCGAGGCGATCAGCAGCGGAGGCCAGACGAAGCGTTTGCGCTTTTGCAGTTTGTCCGAGCCCCAGGACACCAACAGCATGCCGATCACTGCCGCCAGGTAGGGCAACGCTGACAGCCAGCCGGCTTCGATCATGTCCATCTGCGCGCCGGCCTTGAGGATCGACGGTAACCACAGTACGAAACCGTAGACGCCGATGCTCCAGCAGAAGAACTGCAAGGCGAGGATGATGACTTTCGGCGAGCGGAAAGCTTCGGCGTAGTTTTTCACCGCTTTAATACCGACCTGTTCGGCGGCCAAGGCACTTTCCAGGTCCTGCTTTTCCTGGTCGTTGAGCCACTTGGCCTGAGCCGGACGGTCATCGGCCAGACGCCACCAGATAAACGCCCACAACACCGCCGGCAAGCCTTCGATGATGAACATCCAGCGCCAGCTGAAATGCTGGATCAGGTAACCCGAGACCACCGACATCCAGAGCATGGTCACCGGGTTGCCGAGGATCAGGAAGGTGTTGGCGCGTGAGCGTTCGGCACGGGTGAACCAGTGGCACAGGTACACCAGCA
The DNA here is from genome assembly GCF_058148225.1 of Pseudomonas sp. DF5. Lineage (NCBI taxonomy): Bacteria > Pseudomonadati > Pseudomonadota > Gammaproteobacteria > Pseudomonadales > Pseudomonadaceae > Pseudomonas > Pseudomonas sp. DF5. Next base: position 19,583 of record NZ_JBYVYM010000028.1, on the reverse strand, counting down.
TCGCCGGCATCACCGCAGCTTCGACCACTCCGAGCATGAAACGAATGACGATCAGCCAGTAGGCGTTGGAGACGATCCCGGTCAAGGTCGCCAGGGCACCCCAGAGAATCAGGCTGACGAAAATCAGCTTTTTCACGCTGTGCTTCTGGGCGTAGATCGCACCTGGAATCTGGAAGAAGAAATAGCCGAGGAAGAACAGTGCGCCGAGCAGGGAAGACAATCCCGGGGTGATCATCAGGTCCTTGGCCATCCCGGAGGCGGCGGCGAACCCGTAGTTGGCGCGGTCCAGATACGCCAGGCTGTAGGTGATGAACACGATGGGCATGATGTACCACCAGCGGCGGGTGGCCAGTGTTGCGGTTTTCATAGTGATGCTCCTGAGCTTGTTGTTTTTGTCGCAGCAGGTAACGGTTTTAAATCTTCAGTGACTATGCGGGCCTCATCGCGGGCAAGCCCGCTCCCACAGGATTTGCGCCGATCCCTGTGGGAGCTGGCTTGCCCGCGATGGCGGCCTCAAATTCGACGAACATTTCGGCTCGGGTGGGCAACCCCTCCATATCCCCACGGCTCTGCACCGCGCGGCTGCCGATCCAGTTGGCACGTTGTACGGCTTGGGCAACGCCGTGGTTTTCCAGCAGGGCGCTGATCAGGCCGACGGCAAACCCGTCACCGGCACCGACCGTATCGACCACTGTTGCCACGGGTACGCCTGCAACGAAGTCTTCTTCCTGATGCGTGCGGTAATAGGCGCCGTGGGGGCCAAGCTTGATCGCCACCGCTTCGGCGCCCAGGTCGAGGTAAAACGCCGCGATGTCAGCGGGGTCTTCGAAACCGGTCAGCAACCGTCCTTCACTCAACCCCGGCAGCACCCAATGGGCGAGGGCGGCGAGGCGGTTGATCTCGGTGATCATCTGCTGCTCGCTGGCCCACAGGCTCGGACGCAGGTTGGGGTCGAATGACACGCTGCGCCCGGCATCGCGCATGCCGGTCATCAGTTCGAAGGACATTGCCCGGGCCGACGCGGATAGCGCTGGAGGAATGCCGGTGGCATGCAAGTGCCGGGCGTTGAGCAGCGACGGGGAAATCGACTGTACCGACAAGTGACTGGCCGCCGAACCGCGACGGAAATACTCGACCAGCGGATCGCTGCCGTCATCGGTGCGGGATTTGAGTTGAAACCCGGTGGGGTGCGCCGGGTCGATGTCGACATGGCTGCAGTCCAGGCCTTCTTTCTCCAGCGTATTGATGACGAACTTGCCGAGGGAGTCAGCGCCCACCCGGCTCAGCCAGGTGACGTTAAACCCCAGTCGCGACAGGCCAATGGCGACGTTGCTGTCGGCCCCGGCAATGCGCTTGTGGAAGTGGCCGACATCGGCCAGTTCGCCGTTCTGCTCGGCAACGAACATCGCCATGGTTTCGCCGAACGACAGAATATCGATCTCAGACATGCGCAGGCTCCAGGCGGGATTGGCCGAGGCGGGCGAGGGTGGCGACGTGCTCGGTGGTCAGTTGCACCAGGTCATCGCCCTGCAGCGGATATTCCGCCGCGCGCATCACGCCTTGGGGCATGTGCCGCAGCAGTTGTCCCCACAGATGCAAGTCGCTGGCGGCCGGCGGCACCGCCACCAGTTTGCCGTCAGCCCGGCGCGCCACCGCTTTGCAGTGCACGTAGCCGACATGCCGACCGAGCAGCCGCGCGGCGCTGGCGGCGGACTGGTCCTGCCATTGCCAGTTGCCAATATCGAAGGTCATTTTGATCGGCAGCTGATGTTGTTCAACGTCGGCGAAAAAGCGCTGGAAAGGTTCGATGCGACCGCCGTGCAAGGTCTGGTCGTTTTCCACCAGCAGGTGTACCGGGCTCCGGGCCAGTACGCGACTGAGGGTCTCAAGGTCATTTTTTTTGGTGAAGTAACCCAAGGAGACCTTCAGCCATTTGGCGCCGAATGTTTCGGCGCGCGTCAGGGTGGTGATCAGTTCGGGATTGGCTTTCGACTGACCCGCCAGCCACAGCTCTATCGGCGAGGAATAGATGCATTCCAAGCCTTTGGACTGGGTGTCGGTGGCCAGTTGCAGCGGGTTTTCGTCCGTCAGCAACTCTTCGCGCCATTCAATGTGCGTGGCATGGGCGGTGGCCAAAATCTCGATGAAACTGCCTTGGCCACGTTGGCGGACGAGTTCAGCACCGTAGCTGGACAGGCTGATGGAAACGGGTGGTTTATTCATTGTTATCATCTCTGAAACCGGTTTCATTTTTGTTCAAAAAAATATCAGTGAGTGATGTGTTGTTCTTTCGGGCCTCTTCGCGGGCAAGCCTCGCTCCTACGGATTTGTGTGGTCGCTGATTTCACGTACACCCCCGCCCCCTGTAGGAGCGAGGCTTGCCCGCGAAGAGGCCTTCAAACTGGAACGCCCCCCGTAGTCGACCCCCGCACTATCAACCGAGCCGGAAAATCCAGGGTCCGCACCGGCCCGTCATCCCCACGCAACCGCTTGAGCAAACACTCAAACGCACTCGCGCCAATGTCCTCGGTCGGCTGGGCGAGGGCGGTAATCCCGCTGCCCACCAACGGATACCAATCCAGATCATCCAGGGCGATCAGCCCGACGTCCTCGAACAGGTTGCACTGCAACTCACGCAACGCATGGGTGCCGGCCAGCGCGGCGATACCATTGGCGCAGAACAGCGCTTTCGGTCCGGGGCCGGGAGTGTTCAGGAAGGTTTTCAGTTGCGAGGTCAGTTCGCTGCCAGTCTCAACTACCACGCCCGTTAAAGCAGGGCGTTGCTGTATCTGCACCTTGAAACTGCTGACCCGCTCGATCCGCGAACTGGTGCCGTCAAACGGCTCCGTCACCATCAGCACATCGCGATAGCCGCGCTCTTCAAGGTGGGCAACGGCCATCTCGACAGCGGCCGGATTATCCAGCCCCACCAGATCGCTATCGAACTGCTCGACCTTACGATCCACCAGCACCATGGGCATTTCCCGCTGCAATTCGCGCAACTCATCCACGTGGTGGCCGAGGGTGTTCACGATCAAGCCTTCGATGTTGTACGAGCGCAGCAGCGCCAGGTGCTGGCGTTCCTGCTCGTCATCGCGGTCGGTGTTGCACACCACCAGGCTGTAGCCGTGCCGACGGCAGGCGGTTTCCACGCCATGCATCACGGCAATCGAATAAGGGTTACGGATATCGGCCACCAGCATGCCGATCAGGCGTGTGCGCCCACGTTTCAGGCCGCGGGCCATCTGGTTCGGGCGGTAGCCCAACTCGCTGATCGCCTGCTCGATGCGCAAGGCAATGGCATCGGAGAGCAGGGCGCGGTCGTCGCCGATGAAGCGCGAGACGCTGGCCTTGGAGACGCCCGCGTGTTCGGCGACGTCGAGCATGGTGACGCGGCTGCGTTGGGCGGCGGAGAAGTCGTTCATGGCTTGAAACCCTTTTTTTATTGGATCAGTAAGCCTGAAACCGGTTTCAGAAGACAGGAAAATTACCACGTCCGTCAAGCTGAAAAACGTCGTAAGAATGAGTAAATCCGACCAGCGGTAGCGATACCTGTCAGATCTGACAGTGGGCGATGTTCATATATGAGTGCTTAATAAACGCCATATCGTAAACTTTTGTTTGCTTTGTAGAGGCGGCTCCAATGTCCGAAAACAAATCACCGGCCGATGGAAAAACAGTCGGCAGTCTTGCGTCAGCTGACCCCATCTCGACATTGGATTATGCACCACCCGGTGCTGTGGAGGTTGATGCGAACTGGGTCATCCTCGAGATTGCTCATCAAAATGGTCTAACTGCAATTGTTCCACGATGGGATGCACCGTCTCCGGACGGAAAACCAAACGATCTGTATGTGTATCTGAATGACAGGGAGGTTTTCCATGATACTTATCTCAGTCCTCTGACTCAGCCAGAGTTTCGGCCGGTTATTGATCCAAAGTACTTCTCGACCGATGGAGCGTATCGACTAACGTATGAAACTGTTACCAACGGTAATCGCGCCTATTCCGATCCTCGTGATCTTACCGTCAGGCGTTTGCCAGTGGTCTTGCTGCCTGAGCCCGGTTTCCCGGCCGCTACACTATGGGGGTATCTGAACTGTTCCACCCAGCCGCCAATTTGGGTAGTCGTGATCGTGCGGATTCCGTTACCCAAAAAAATAACCTGGCGGGTAGATGATGAACTGCATCTTTTGTGGTCGGGATATAAAACACTAAACGGATCCGGTACACCTCTGTTCTCTCACACAGTGATTAGAAAGCTGACAGCACAGAATGTGGTTGGCGATTATAGGTTTAGAATAACTAATTTCAAAAAATTTATAGCGCCATTGGAAAAGAACGCTTCGGTGCTCGCGGTGTATTCGATTTACCGTAAAGGTGTGCTTATTGCTAAATCCGCTCCGGGATTAGTGAAAATTGATCGTGCCATTCCCGGAGAAAGTTATTACTGCGGGCCATGATCAATGGAATGTGTTCGATATTGGCTAATGAAGTGTGTTGGTGCGTGTATAACTACTAGACGAAAGGAACTGTCACATGACAATCGATATGAAGTTGAATGCGGTTCAACAGGCTGCGGAAAACTCTCGGGTAGCACTCAGGCAAAAAAGACTGACTGAAAGCGGGACGCTGGCGGATTCGCCGAAGCCCGTAATCGTCGGTGTGGCGGATGGGGCCACGGTGCCGGTCGCGCTGTTAAAAAGTACTGCGGCGCAAGCGGGAACCACGACAGCCGCTCGCCAGCCGGATCTGCCTGTCACATTGAGGGTTTCCGGCTGGGAGTTTCCGAATGACCGGGATCAGGTAGTGATCGAGGTCTATGATTTCCAGGACGGTGTGGATGATCCCGACAAGCCTGAGGAATGGGCTTGGGTAGAGGTCCATCGTGAACCTGCGCCACCCGTTGCGAGCCGCCCGCGCGAGTGGCACGTCATACTGCGCCCAGGCGCATTGACGGACCTTCCTGCTACGGGATCGGTTTCGCCCACGCACTGGAAAATCCAGAGCTCCGGAAACTTGGACGGTAACCCGCAATACTCTCAGATCGCGGATTACTACGTCGATATTTATGCTCCCTTTCACAACAAGGGCAATGTACGACTCGCCCCTCCAACTCGTATTGACTTTCCATTAGCCCCCGGCGCCAAAATTGATACCGCTTATCTGGGAACCATCGCCGCCACGGGGATGGAGTTCACGCTACCGGTTACTGACGCCAACTGGGACTACAAGTCGACGGACAAAGCCTATCTTTATCTGAGTCCGAACTTGCGGCCGTCGCGCCAGCTTGTACCCACGTTGACCGTTGACCCGGTGCCTGCTGGCGGAAAAGTCTCAATACCCGCATCAGAGATCGGCAAGCTGCCAAACGGAACCTGTTGGCTGATCATCGCCTATGAGGACGTAACTGGTAACCGCAGCCTCGATATGCTTGCCAACAGCCGAATAGTCGAGTTTGTGCCCCTTCCTGTGCCTGCGTCTCCTGTGGTTGATGCAGCGAGCCAGGCCGGAGATAACACGATCGATATCAAGGATGCCGAGGATGCCCAGCCAGACGGGATCACCGTCAGGGTCACTCGACCGCTCAATACCCAAGACACAGATCAGGCTACGGTCTTCGTACGAAACTATGAAACGCTTGAACTCGTTCCAGCGGTGGACGCGTTTGGAGTCAAGAGTGAGTTGGTGTTCAAAATGAAGTACGAAGACCTTAAATTGATCTATGCCACTGAAACTGCAGGAGACCCGGATGCCCGAGAAGTTTCTCTGGATTTCCAATGGACTTGGGTGCGAGGTGTCCAAACCCAAGACTCCCCGCCCGCTACGCCGGATCTGGATTTGTCTTATCCAGGTGAGAACCCGGATGAACCCAGTTCAACTAACCGCAATTTCGCCAAGGTTCAACTGCGCGGTGTAGACAATGTGCTCAATATCCTTGGCCCAGGTGATCTGGTTACAAATCCGAAGGCCATCATTCCCATGCCGACCGGGAGCGCCGTATTACCCGCCAACACTGTTTGTACCTGGTATTACAACGGGAAGTCGATAGCCGAGTTTTCGCCTGATGGATTGACTCAATTTGAAGGTGAACTGCCGGCTGGAGAGGTAGTCATCGGTGGTGCTGGGGAAAAGCTTACGTACTGGAAATGTTCGTATATCGGTGGCATCAATCTGCAACGCTCACTCGATGAAACGGTGACCGTGACCACGGTCAGGAAAACCGTACCAACTCCCGAGATTGATAGATTGTATATCACCACAACGATCAACTGCCCGACCCTTGGATTTATCAGGGGAAGCAAACCTCCACTCCCTTCACTCACATTCAAGACAGCAGCAGACCCGGGCCTGACTGGTTTGAAAAGCATCACTGCGCATTGGGTCGGCACCAGAAATGCTGACGGAACGAACCCGATCTTCGGCACAGAACAGGATGTTGATATTCCTGTGACGGGTAATGAAGCCACAACGGGCGTCGTTGGGTCGATTGCGGAGTATCTGACTAAAATCGTACCTATCCAGACACGACCGGATCCTTTTCCAGCACCCCCTCCACCCATTACTTATGCTTCGCTCAATTACTCGGTGGAATGGACAGACGGCACAAAAGCCACTTCGGACGCCACCGTGAAGATGGTTTCAATTGTCAACGGCAATCGTGAATTCTGTCACGAGGTGAGGTAACTCGTACGAAGCCACATGAATAAACAAGGAGGCATGAAAGTGCCTCCTTGCGTTATCGGTAGCCGGATAGATGCAGATTTTCCTTTCATTAGCTGAGGATTAATCCTACATAAACGTAGGAGGTTGGTCTGTAGTCTTGCGGGTGCTTTCGGGTCGGACTGCTCTGATGAGTGAGCCATCCTGGTCAACAATATGATACCTCCAAGTGGTTATCCTTATGGCTTCGCACATTGATTCGACAGACGCTCCTGTTCCCCACAAAGAAAAACTGTGCCTTGTTGCACTCTCCCTTCTGATTACATCCTTCGCCGAGGCTCGACCCATTATTGTGGACGAGACTATCAACAATGGAGCGCCCGTGGAGGACTTCATCGTTGGTCGAGGTGCGACGTTAACGGTTAACGACGCCGCGACTTTTAACATATCTACGAATGCGGCGCAGTTGGTAGTCAACACCGGCACGTTGCAGGATATCAGAGCTAATCGCGGTTCCACTGTCACGCTTGAAAATGCGACCATCATTGCACGAGCAAATCAGCCAGGTGTCACAATCACCAATTCCACGGCAACGATCAACAACAGCACCATCACAAGTGATGGTGCTGGATTACAAGTTGCACGCGTACCCAATTCTCCATTTTCGACGCTGGTCTCGTTGACCGGTAGCACAGTCACCGGTGGGGCAAGCGGAGCAGTAGTCAGTGCACAAACTACGCTTAATATGAACAACTCAAATCTGGTGTCTCAGAGCTCTACGGGCTACGGATTGCGTCTTGCGAGTGGAGATGTCTTCGCTAAGGGGGGCCGCATCGAAGGAGGACTGAACGCCATACTTCTGAGTGGAGACAATTTTATGAGTCGTGCCAATACCCTTGTACTGGATGGCACTCAGGTAATGGGGGGGAGCGGTGCTGCTATTTCTGTGGACTCCAGCGGACGCTCAATTGCAACCAATATCCATATACTCAATGGCACCAGTTTGACCGGCGGTAATGGTAATTTTCTGGAAGTCGGTAACGGGGGGACGGTAAATGTCATTGTTGACAATGCCGTGCTGAAAGGCAATCTGGTCGTGGCAGACAGAGCAACTAGCAATGTTCTTTTGCAAAACGCCAGTTCGTTGATTGGCAATCTGAATAACGTAGCAGCGATCAGCTTGAATAATAAAAGCTCTTTCAAAGGGGATGTGGTCGGCGGCGTGGCCGGTGGCTCTTCAGTGCTGATTGATAACGGCTCTGCGATAGACGGGAATATCATTAATTCTTCGCGTGTAGATATCAGCAACGGTTCCAGATGGACCATGGCAGGTAATAACCAGCTCAATATGTTGCACCTCAATGGCGGTACTGTTGCTCTGGGTAGTGGTGGCGCTTTTAAAAGGCTGGATATTGTCAATCTGTCTGGCAAGGGTCTGTTTGATATAAGGGTAGATCTTGCTGCTGACAAGAGCGATTTCTTGTATGTGAAAGGTACGGCGACAGGTGATCATCAACTGCGAGTAGCCGCGAGCGGAACTGCATTTGCAACAGGCAACGCCGTGAAAGTCGGTAGCGCTACCACGGGAGACGCCGCATTCAGCCTGTATAACGGGCGACCGGTAGATGCAGGCGCTTTCACCTACAAACTATTGAACGAAGACGGGGGGTTGTACCTGGCTCCGGACAAGGAAGTCGTCAGCACGGGTACCAATGCAGCTCTGGCGATTGCCGGCACCGCGCCGACTATTCTGTACTCGGAAATGACCACGTTGAATAGTCGTCTTGGTGACCGACGGTTGAGTGGTAACGAACCCAGCACACTGGCACGGGCCACTGGCGAATCCCCATCCGGCGTATGGATCCGTACATATGCGAACCAGTACAACGTGGCTAACGCCTATGGTGACGGTTACTCACAAAATCAAAGTGGGGTATCAGCAGGGGCCGACACGCCGCTTCCGTTTGGTGATGGGCAATGGCTTATAGGTGGATTCGGCGGCTACAGCAAGACTGATATGGATCTGAAGTGGGGGAGCACTGCTGCAATCGACAGTTACTACGCGGGTGGTTATCTGACCTGGTACGACGCCCGTAGTGGTTATTACGTCGATACGGTGAGCAAGATCAACCAGTTTGACAATAGTGCCAAAATCACCATGAGCGATGGAACCCGCACCAAAGGAAACTATAAAAACCTCGCTTTGAGCGGTTCTGTTGAAGTGGGTAAATATATAGCGTTTGATAACGGAATTTTTGTTGAGCCTTTTACCCAAATTGCCGCAGCGGTTGCACAGGGCAAGGACTACACGCTTGATAATGGCATGCGAGTGAACAATGACCACGCACGCTCACTCGTAGGCAAGGTGGGGACTTCCGTCGGGAGTAAAGTTCGACTGGATCGTGGTGGAGATCTGCAGCCTCGACTAAAAGTAGCGCTGACGCATGAATTTATAAAAAATAACGAGGTCAGCGTTAATGGCGCCGACTTCACTAACGATCTTTCCTCTACAAGCGTGGAGTTGGGCGCTGGCATTAACTGGGTGCCGGCGCGGAAAGGCTGGCAAGTATACTCCGAAGTAAATACCAGCAAAGGGAAGACGGTCAGTCAGGAGTGGGGCGCAAGTGTAGGGTTGAGTTACAATTTCTAGAAAAAAAAGGAAGCTTGTGCTTCCTTTTTGTTTTTCAATAAAGCTCATCAAATTACTGACGTGCTGTAATCTAACTCCCCGGAGATCGTGAATGATAGTCCATTGGTATCACTTACTTTGATGTCCATTTTGCCTGAGATGCTGCTTAATTCATCGCCTTTATGGCTGAGCTCCAATATCACCGTGCCTTTCGTCGCTGTATGAATATACGGCTCCGGGTCGGAGGTGTCGATATAGTCGATGGATAGACCCTTCGGGTCGCTCGGAATAAGAAACTCGCCCGATTTTGTTGCTTCTGGAAAGATCAGGGTGATCGTTTTTTTGTCAACTCGATTCTCATCTACTTTTACGATGTATTCAGCAGCGAACACCCAATGATTTCCGTCCAGGTTCGGTAGATTTTTAAGATCAAGAGTGAAGAATTTCGCGTTGAAATCTTCCGCGCCTCCATTGCGAAGTACTTTTGCAGTGAATGAGTTCTGTGTGATTTGTCGTTTGACTAGCGCATTCATGAATGTTTCTCCAAAGTTAAGGGGGAGCTAATCCATAGGCCGGACCCAGCCTAAAGCATGGATGTACTATATAAGCGCGAGGGTGTGGCTTTGTATACTGTCAGAGTTGATAGGTATACAGATGGCAAAAAATATGGAGAGGATTGATTCGAAGAAGTAAACAGTGGGACTGTCAGAAATTTTGTGTTCGGGCATAACATGTTGAAGAGGTGCATGTATGCCAACCAAAAAGAAACCGGCCTCGGAGGCCCCGCGGAACCTTCCATCTATTCCAAAAGAGCTGATCGACCAGTTCGTCAGCGGCCCGATGAGTGTCGAAGCCATTCAGGATGCGTCCATGGCGTTCAAAAAGGCGCTCATCGAGCGAGCCCGGGCCACCACCTTGGCTACCCTCAGGGCGCGGAGCGCCCTGAGGTGTCGAGTAACCAGCGCAACGGCAAGAGTGGCAAGACGGTGCTGACCGATGATGGCCCGCTGCGTCTGGACATTCCCAGAGATCGTGACGGCAGCTTTGCCCCGATCCAGATCCCCAAGCACGAGCGCCGTTTTACAGGCTTCGACGACAAGATCATTGCGATGTATGCCCGTGGCATGACGGTTCGCGAGATCCGCGCGTTTCTCTCGGAGCAGTACGGAACAGACGTATCTCATGACTTCATCAGCTCAGTCACCGATGCCGTTTTGGAAGAGGTCACTGCCTGGCAACAACGACCGCTTGAGCCAATGTACCCGGTGATTTTCTTCGATGCGCTGCGAGTCAAAATCCGCGACGAAGGCTTGGTGCGCAACAAAGCGATCTACCTGGCGCTAGGCGTCTTGCCGGACGGCACCCGAGATATCCTGGGCATTTGGATTGAAACAACTGAAGGCGCCAAGTTTTGGATGAAGGTCTTCAACGACCTGAAAACCCGAGGTGTCGAAGATGTGTTGATCGCGGTAACTGACGGCCTCAAAGGCATGCCGGAAGCCCTTAGCGCCGTGTTCCCCGAAGCGACTTTGCAGACCTGTATTGTTCACCTGATCCGCAGCAGCCTTGATTACGCGGCGTGGGACAAGCGCCGCGAGCTGGCCAAAGCGCTGAAGCGGTCTATCAAGCGCTGAATGCCGATGCTGCTGAACAAGCGCTGTTAGCCTTTGAAGCGGGTCCTTGGGGTAAGCAATATCCAACAGTTGTCGCGGCCTGGAAACGCGCCTGGGATCGAGTCATCCCATTCTTCGTGTTTCCCCCGGCCATACGAAAAGTGATCTACACAACGAACGCCATCGAGAGTATCAACGCTCAGTTGCGCAAGATCATCAAGACTCGAGGTCACTTCCCAACTGACGATGCTGCGACGAAGTTGATCTGGCTGGGCTTACGCAACATAACCGCGAACTGGGGCAAGCCGGCCCATGACTGGAAAAGTGCGATGAATCAATTTGCGATCCTGTACGGAGATCGATTCATCAGGCCGACCTGGTAAAACCAGGGCCTGCCTGACGGCAGGCCGCTACCGGCCCGCACACAAAAAATCTGACACTCTCCTTTTATACGTTTCCGCTATATCCAAAATTATTCTCGTGGCGGACTCATAAATACCGCAACGATTTGGAAACTAACTCGCATCAGCCAAACAAGCCGGCGGCAATGTTGATGGAAAACCCCAATATCGCCGTGTTGAACACAAACCCGATCAACGATTGCGCCAGCACGATCTTGCGCAATTCCCGCGTGGCCACGCCGACATCCGCCGTCTGCACCGCCACACCGATGGTGAACGAGAAGTACAGGAAGTCCCAGTAATTGGGGGTTGTCAGCCCTTCGGCAAATCGCAACGCAGGTTCCTTGCCTTCCCAGGTGTAATACAACCGGGCGTAATGCACGCTGAAGATCACCCCGATCAACAGCCACGAGCCGATCACGGTCAACCCGGTGAAGCCGTAGTGCAACAGCCGGTGATAGGTGTCCAGATCCTTGCTGCCCGCCAGTTCCAGAGTAATAGCGGCGAGGCTGGCCAATGCGGCCATGGACACCGTGAACAGCACCAGCCCGGCGTTTTCGTCCTCGACCTCGGCAATGCGTTTCACGTCGTCGGCTTTGGAACGCATGGTCAGCCAGAGGATCAGGGCCAGATAGGTCCAGACCCCGGCATTCCAGCCGACGAGGATTTTGCCGAGGATCGAATCGGCTGGCGCCAGAATGCCCACCGCGAGGCCGAATGCAGTCGCGGCGGACAGGCGAGGGTGGGTGCGGGCGAGTAGGGGCATGGAGGCTCGATGCGTCAGGGCTTTGCAAACACCATAGCCCAGCGCAGTCCATTGTGACCACAACGACACACCCCCCGTAGGAGCGAGGCTTGCCCGCGAAATGGCCGTAACATTCAACGTTGATGTTGACTGATACACCGCCTTCGTGGGCAAGCCTCGCTCCTACAGGGGTGTGTCGTTATTTAGATGTTCTTATGGCGCTTGCGCACCAACCTCATCACCACCACAAAAAACACCGGCACAAACACCACCGCCAGCGTCGCGGTGATCATCCCGCCGATCACCCCGGTGCCGATCGCTTGCTGGCTCGCCGAGCTGGCCCCGGTGGCAATCGCCAACGGCACCACGCCGAGGATGAACGCCAGCGACGTCATGACAATCGGCCGCAACCGCAGGCGCGCCGCTTGCAGGGTGGCATCGATCAGGTCATGACCTTCGTCATACAGGCTTTTGGCGAACTCGATGATCAAGATTGCGTTCTTCGCCGACAGGCCAATGATGGTGATCAGCCCGACCTTGAAGAACACGTCATTGGGCATCCCGCGCAGGGTCACAGCCAGGACCGCGCCGAGCACACCCAGCGGCACCACCAGCAGCACCGAGGTTGGAATCGACCAGCTCTCGTACAGCGCCGCCAGGCACAGGAACACGATCAGCAGCGACAGACCGAGCAGCATCGGCGCCTGACTGCCGGACAAGCGTTCCTGCAACGACAACCCGGTCCATTCCTGACCCAACCCCGCCGGGCCTTGCGCCACCAGCCGTTCGATTTCCGCCATGGCTTCGCCGGTGCTGTAACCGGGCGCCGGTTCGCCTGAAATACTGATGGCCGGGTAGCCGTTGTAACGGGTCAGTTGCGCCGGGCCCTGGGTCCAGTTGGCCCGGACGAAGGCCGACAGCGGCACCATTTTTTCAGCGTTGTTGCGTACGTGAATCTTCAGCAGATCGGCGACCTGGCTGCGTTGATCGCCTTCGGCCTGGACCACCACCCGTTGCATCCGTCCCTGGTTGGGGAAGTCGTTGATGTAGGCCGAACCCACGGCGGTGGACAGTACGTTGCCGATGTCGGCAAAGGAGATGCCCAAGGCATTGGCTTGCTTGCGGTCCACGATCAGTTGCACCTGCGGCGCTTCGGCCAAGGCGCTTTCGCGCACATTCATCAGGATCGGGCTTTTCTCGGCGGCGGCGAGCAATTCGCTGCGCGCTTTCATCAGCGTGGCATGGCCGAGGCCGCCACGGTCCTGCAAGCGGAATTCGAAACCGCTGGAGGTGCCGAGACCGTCAACCGGCGGCGGCAGCACCGAGAAAGCCATGGCATCCTTGATCTGGCTCAGCGCGATGTTGGCGCGATCGGCGATGGAACTCGCCGAGTCGTCGCTGCCCCGATCCGACCAGTCCTTGAGCGTGGTGAACGCCAGCGCGGCGTTCTGCCCGCTACCGGAAAAACTGAAGCCGAGAATCACCGTGCTGTCGCCGACGCCCGGTTCGGTGGCGTTGTGTGCTTCGATCTGCTCCACCACATTTATTGTGCGATTCTTGCTCGCACCCGGTGGCAGTTGAATGTCGGTGATGGTGTAACCCTGGTCTTCCACCGGCAGGAACGAGGAGGGCAGGCGACTGAAACACAGCCCCAGACCGATCAGCAATACGCCGTAGATCAGCAGATAACGGCCTGTTCGTTTCAGCGCATAGGCGACCCAGTCTTGATAACGTTCGGTCAAGCGCTCGAATCCACGGTTGAACCAGCCAAAGAATCCGGCTTTCTCGTGATGTTCGCCCTTGGCAATCGGCTTGAGCAGCGTTGCACACAGTGCCGGGGTCAACGTCAGGGCGAGGAATGCCGAGAACAGGATCGACGTGGCCATGGACAGCGAGAACTGTTGGTAAATCACCCCGACAGAACCCTGCATGAACGCCATCGGAATGAACACCGCCACCAGCACCAGGGTGATGCCGATGATCGCACCGGTGATCTGCTTCATCGCCTTGCGCGTCGCTTCCTTGGGCGACAGGCCCTCGGTGGCCATGATTCGTTCGACGTTCTCCACCACCACAATCGCGTCGTCCACCAGGATGCCGATGGCCAGCACCATGCCAAACATGGTCAGCACGTTGATCGAGAAACCCAGCGCGAGCATGGTCGCAAACGTGCCCATCAACGCCACCGGCACCACCAGCGTCGGGATCAGCGTGTAGCGGATGTTCTGCAGGAACAGGAACATCACCGCAAACACCAGCACCATCGCCTCGCCGAGGGTGTAAACCACTTTGGTGATCGAGACTTTGACGAAGGGTGAGGTGTCGTACGGGATCTTGTATTCGACACCGGCCGGGAAATAGCGCGCCAGCTCGTCCATCTTTGCTCGCACCAGCGTTGCGGTGCTCAGGGCATTGGCGCCCGGGGACAATTGCACACTGACGGCGGTGGACGGTTTGCCGTTCAGGCGTGTGGAGAACTGATATTCCTGGCTGCCGATCTCGACTCGCGCCACATCACGGATGCGCACGGTAGAACCGTCAGGATTGGCCTTGAGCACGATGTCGGCGAATTCTTCAGGCGTCGACAACTGGCCTTTGACCAGAATGGTTGCGGTGATTTCCTGGGTGGTGCGGGTCGGTAAGTCGCCGATACTGCCCGCGGAAACCTGAGCGTTCTGCGCAACGATGGCGGCATTGACGTCAGCCGGGGTCAGGTTGAAACCGATCAGCTTCTGTGGGTCGATCCAGATCCGCATCGCCCGTTCGGCGCCGTACAACTGGGCCTTGCCGACGCCATCCAGACGCTTGATCTCGTTCATCACGTTGCGCGCCAGGTAATCGCTGAGCGCCACGTCGTCGAGCTTGCCGTCGCTGGAGGTGAGGGTGATCAGAAGCAGGAAACCGGCGGAAACTTTCTCCACCTGCAAACCCTGCTGGGTGACCGCTTGAGGCAGGCGCGACTCAACCGCTTTGAGGCGGTTTTGCACATCGACCTGGGCCATTTCCGGATTGGTGCCCGGCTGGAACGTCGCGGTGATGGTGGCGCTGCCGAGGCTGCTCTGGGATTCGAAGTACAGCAGATGGTCGGCGCCGTTGAGTTCTCCTTCGATCAGGCTGACCACGCTTTCGTCCACGGTCTGCGCCGAAGCGCCGGGGTAGGTGGCGTAGATTTCGACTTTCGGCGGCGCAACGTTCGGGTATTGCGCCACGGGTAACTGCCCAATGGCCAACGCACCGGCCAGCAGGATGAACAAGGCGACCACCCAGGCGAACACCGGGCGATCGATAAAGAACTGCGGCATAAAAAGCGTCCTGCTTACTGACCAGAAACCTGGGCAAGTGGAAGAGGGGTGTTGTCGATCTCGACTTTTTCACCGGGGCGCGCGTGTTGCAGGCCTTCAGTGACGATGCGGTCGCCGGGCTTGAGGCCGCGGGTGACGATCCAGCGATCGTTCTGCACCGCGCCCAGCTCTACCGGTTGCTGGCCGACTCGCTGCTCGGCGTCGAGCAATAGCACTTGGGCGACACCGGCGCTGTCACGCTGGATGGCCCGTTGCGGCACGCTGATGCCTTGCTGATTGAATGCCTGTTCCAGACGCACGCGAACGAAACTGCCCGGCAACAAGTCGAGGTCTGGGTTAGGGAATTCGCTGCGCAGAATGATCTGACCGGTGCCCGGGTCGACGGTGATGTCGGTGAACAATAACTTGCCAGGTAACGGATAAAGGCTGCCGTCGTCCTGGATCAGCGTGGCTTTGGCCTGACCTTGGCCCACTTCCTTTAACTGGCCAGAGCGGAAGGCCCGGCGCAGGTCGTTGAGTTCGCGGGTCGATTGGGTCAGGTCGGCGTGGATCGGGTTCAACTGCTGAATCAGTGCCAGCGGCGTGGTTTCGTTCTGGCCCACCAGCGCGCCTTCAGTCACCAGCGCGCGGCCGATGCGCCCGGAAATCGGCGCGGTTACGGTGGCGTAACCCAGGTTCAGTTTTGCCCGTTCCACCGCGGCTTTGTTGGCGGCGACATCGGCGGCGGTCTGCCGGGCGTTGGCGCGGGCATTGTCGTAATCCTGAGCGCTGATGGCGTTGCCTTCGATCAACTGGGCGTAACGCTGCTCCTGCAATCGGGCCTGGAACGCGTTGGCTTCGGCCTTGCGTAGCGCGGCTTCGGCGCTATCGAGGTCAGCCTTGAAGGGAGCCGGGTCAATACGGAACAGAACGTCGTCTTTTTTTACGTCGCTGCCTTCGCGAAACGCGCGTTGCAACACCACGCCGGCGACCCGGGCGCGGACTTCGGCGATGCGCGGCGCGGCAATCCGTCCGCTCAGTTCGCTGCTGATCGACAGAGGGCGAGCTTCGATGGTTTCGATGCGCACCGTGGCCAGCGGTGCCGATTCTTCGGCGGTCGAAGACTGGTCACAAGCGCTCAGTGTCAGCGCCAGGGCAATCAGGCTGAGCGTGGCAAGCAGGTTCTTTGACATGGAAATACCCCAATAATGACTACCCGCATCCTACGGGGAGTCGGCAAGGGTAGCGGTGAAGCTTTGTTGGTGCTGTGTGAAATTGTGTAAGGGTTTTGCTCGCGTGTGCGTGAGGGCGTATATCCTTCAGGCCTTGAATTTTATTGCGCCTGTCAGGCCGCCTTCGCGGGCAAGCCTCGCTCCTACAGTAGGAGCGAGGCTTGCCCGCGAAGAGGCCCTGAAGTTCGCCACAGCACTTTCTGGAAACACCCATGCCCAACATCCTCCTGGTCGAAGACGACACCGCACTATCGGAACTGATTTCCAGCTACCTGGAACGCAACGGTTATTCCGTCAGCGTGATCAGCCGCGGCGATCATGTACGCGAACGCGCGCGGGTCAGTCCGCCGGACCTGGTGATTCTCGATCTGATGTTGCCGGGGCTCGATGGCTTGCAGGTCTGCCGCTTGCTGCGGGCCGATTCGGCGACGTTGCCGATCCTGATGCTCACTGCTCGTGACGACAGCCACGATCAGGTGCTGGGCCTGGAAATGGGCGCCGACGACTACGTCACCAAACCCTGCGAGCCCCGTGTGTTGTTGGCCCGCGTACGCACGCTGTTGCGCCGCAGCAGCCTCAGCGAACCGCAGACCGCTAATGACCGCATTCTCATGGGCAACCTGTGCATCGATCTGTCCGAGCGCACCGTGACCTGGCGCGAGCAACTGGTCGAGTTGTCCAGCGGCGAATACAACCTGCTGGTGGTGCTGGCCCGGCATGCCGGCGAGGTGCTGAGCCGCGACCAGATTCTGCAACGCCTGCGCGGTATCGAATTCAACGGCACCGACCGCTCGGTGGATGTGGCCATCTCCAAACTGCGACGCAAGTTCGACGATCACGCCGGCGAGGCGCGCAAGATCAAGACCGTGTGGGGCAAGGGCTACCTGTTCAGCCGCTCCGAGTGGGAATGCTGAACCATGTTCAGAATCCTGTTTCGTCTGTATCTGGTGACCATCGTTTCATTCAGCGCGGCGATCTACCTGGTGCCGGATCTGGTGATCAAGGCTTTTCATGAGCGCTTTGTGACCTACAACCTCGATTATTCCCGAGGCTTGCAAACGCTGATCGTCAAACAGTTTCGTACGGTGCCTGTCGAGCAGTGGCCGGCGTTGGCGATGGAGATGGACAAGGAGTTCCAGCCGCTGCACATCATTTTGGCCCGCAACGACGATGCCGAATTTACCCTGGATGAGCGCGAACGCTTGCAGCGCGGGGAGAACGTGGTACGCATCGGCGACTGGGGCTGGCGCACCCTGGCGGTGACACCGTTGAACGAGCAGATGGTGGTGGAAATGGTCGTGCCACCGGACCCCACGGATGTCAGTTGGTTGTACTGGAGCATCAACGTGCTGATTGGTGCGACGATGCTGGCCTGCCTGTTGTTGTGGCTGCGCCCGCACTGGCGCGACCTGGAACGTCTCAAAAGTACCGCCGAACGCTTCGGCAAGGGCCACCTGAGCGAGCGCACGCAGATTTCCCCCAGCTCCAACATCGGCAGCCTGGCCAACGTGTTCGACACCATGGCCGGCGACATCGAAAACCTGCTCAACCAGCAGCGCGACTTGCTCAACGCCGTGTCTCACGAATTGCGCACGCCGTTGACTCGGCTGGATTTCGGCCTGGCTCTGGCGCTGTCCGACGACTTGCCGGCCACCAGTCGCGAGCGTCTGCAAGGCCTGGTCGCGCACATTCGCGAACTGGATGAGCTGGTGCTGGAGCTGCTGTCCTACAGCCGATTGCAAAACCCGGCTCGGCTACCGGAACAGGTCGAGGTGTCGCTGGATGAATTCATCGACAGTATTTTGGGCAGCGTCGATGAAGAGCTTGAGTCACCGGAAATCGTCATTGATGTGCTGCTGCACGGTCAGCTCGAACGCTTCTCGCTGGACCCGCGATTGACCGCCCGGGCGATCCAGAACCTGCTGCGCAACGCCATGCGTTATTGCGAGAAGCGGATTCAGATTGGTGTGCAGGTGTGCGCCAAAGGCTGTGAGATCTGGGTGGACGACGATGGCATTGGCATTCCCGATGAAGAGCGGGAGCGGATCTTTGAGCCGTTTTATCGGCTGGATCGCAGTCGGGATCGCGCCACGGGCGGGTTTGGCCTGGGGCTGGCAATCAGCCGCCGAGCGCTGGAAGCGCAGGGCGGCACGCTGACCGCGCAAGCGTCGCCGCTGGGTGGTGCGCGGTTCCGTTTGTGGCTGCCCACCTCGGCCTGACGCATTCTTTGTAGCAGCTGCCGAGCCTGCGAGGCTGCTGCTACGAACCAGGCGGGGAAACGTTCAACAGTTCAGTCGAGCAGTTCGGCTGACTCAATCAACCCGACCCCCGCCACCTGCATCCGCTCAATCGCCGCCGCCAGCGACCCTTCCAGATCAATCGCGCGGCAAGCATCCATCACCACAAACGCATTGAACCCCGCCGCCCGCGCATCCAGCGCAGAAAACATCACGCAGAAATCCAGTGCCAGCCCGACCATGTAAACCGTGTCGATACCACGTTCTTTCAGGTAACCGGCCAAACCGGTGGTTGTGGTTCGATCCGCCTCCAGAAATGCCGAATAACTGTCGATGTCCGGGTTGCAGCCCTTGCGGATGATCAATTGGGCGTGGGGCAGGTCCAGTTCCGGGTGGAACTCGGCGCCGGGCGTGGCGCGAACACAATGCTCCGGCCACAGCGTCTGTTCACCGTAAGGCAACTGAATCACGTCGTACGGCTTGCGCCCGGGGTGGCTGGAAGCGAACGAAGCGTGGCCGGGCGGGTGCCAGTCCTGGGCAATGATGACCTGCTTGAACTGGCGGCCCAGACGATTAATCAGGGGCACAATCAGGTCGCCCTCCGGCACCGGCAATTGACCGCCGGGAATGAAGTCGTTTTGTACGTCGATGACCAGTAAGGCAGCGCGTGAAGAAATCGGCATGGGTAGGTTCCTCCTTGGAAATTCGGGTGCAAGCATAGTGACAACTTTGTTCTTGCGCCAAGACGATTTCATGAGGCAGTGAATAGATCTGTGGTGTGGC